>JBALVT010000117.1:0-13300 GCA_036961345.1 Halioglobus sp. | reverse complement strand
CATACAGCTTGATGCTGAGCTGGAGCCGGGTCAAAGTCGCGAGTTAACCGACGCAGAGGTCGGCAATCACTAAATCGTGCGTGAAAACGGAAGTCACTCGAGCTTGCCGTATTCCAAAAACAGTCGATTAAATACTTTTAGGCTAACCGAGGTTACCCCAGCCCCCAGCATGCCCAGAATCACTGTTATACCCAATGGTTTCATGGCAACGGCCAGCCGTTTGCGCCAGCGCCTGAATACAGGAATCTGATCCAGTTTTTCGGTAATGCGCGCATTTTGACTGAAAGCTATCCCCGTAATGAGCAACCCGCCCAAAATTAGCCAGGCTGAGACGGGAATCGGTGGTAGAAAGTAGATTAACGCGACAGTAAATGCGATGGGGATTAGCATCGGCAACAAAATAATCAGATAAGGAAGAGGCTTACCCATATAGAATATTTTCATAAACTGGTGGGAGCCAACTTGCAAAGCCCGCAATATCCTTTCGCCTTTAATACTGTCTTTCACCATCTCGCCGATCGCCGCAAAACCCCAGTCTGATCCCACACTTAAGGCCTCACTCCCAAGCTTATCGCCACTTAAGGCAAAGCCGTAGTACATCAAGGCGTTTGCTTCGATATCGGTGAAGGCATCCAAATCAGTGCGAATATGACTTAGCGCGTCAATCCATAGAGCATCATTGGGAAAAATTTCGGAACGCGCACTCTCCCCCAGTGTAAAAACAACATAGCGGTCAGCCTCTTTGGCATGTAGCTCATCCATCAGCTCGTTGCGTATGCGATCCATCATAATATCGTTAGCTCGCATCGCCACCGTATGAATTCGCTCTTCCGGCTGGGCCTGCCATGTAAGTGAGTCAGATGCATCACTACTGATGAAACTGCTACAACCGTCCTCATAGAGAGACACCAACCCCTGATTGTCAAACACGCCACCATCAACCAGACGCACCGCCACCGCCTCGCCGGCTTCGTCGGTATACAAGCCATTGAGCGTGAACGGCTCCAGCAGGCCGGGAACGCAACACGATGCGGCGACCGCATCTCCAAGGCTGATAGCGCGCAGCCTGCCTCGCTGTTTCAACGCCAGTTCAGTATCTGCAAATGACAGCCGTTCCAGAATAGGCATTGTAGAGGTGCCACCAATCACTGAAGAGACCGGCGATTCCCCGACAAACTCTCCGGTGAACTGAAAAAGGTGGCCGGTATTTAAGGCAGTCGCATTGAGTACCAATCTTGGTACTACAAATGCACAGTGTTCTGTGGATTTGACCTCATCGGCTGCAGCCGATTCAAACACAGGGGTAATGGGTAAATCTTTCAGATAGATACGCTGACCGCCAGCCAGCGAGTTAAAAAAGTAGATATTAAACAGATCAGCAAGGCGCATTGTAGAACTGTATTTCTCCCCCAGCATACGCGCATTTTGACGGCCATCTGCAAATGTGATCAATCGCAAATTATGTTGTATGGCCTCAACAAACTCGCCTTCCAGCTCTCGCACCAACAACCGATAACCGTCCGCCGTTGGTTCAAGTTGATCAGCGCGACGCCCTTCCAACAGCTGCTTCACCTTCAGATAGTAAAACGCACCGATAATAGACCCGCCGGATACCGTTGAAATCACCGACACAAAACGCAGCAGGTCCTGTTCTGCCAGTTGCGCCAAGACACCAACATGGAACAGGGCCGCCCTGAAACCACCACCCGACAGCGCGAGCCCAAGTTTGCCGCCTCTGGCCGCATCCTGGGAAAATTCGATTGAGTTTGTTCCATTCATAGTAAGAGGCGTCCATTTGGGCCCATCGGGCGCTCATCGTCAAGCAAAGCGCTATGCAACGCCGGAGATGATACTTGGGGCCAACAGCCGAAACCAGTACCCGAGTGCCAAAATCAATAAACCTTGCTGGGGGAACATTTTTCGTCTACAACATAAATTCGAAAAATATACAGGAGAAGACACAATGACAACTACAGGTGGATGTTACTGCGGCGCGCTGCGCTACCAAGCCGAAGGTGAGCCTACATTTAAGGCCCAATGCCACTGCCGTGAATGCCAGTACTTCTCTGGTGGCAACCCGAATGTTATTGTGGGTTTCCCGGCCTCGGGCTTTAGCTACACCAAAGGAGCGGCCAAGACCTTTGCCCGGAATGATATTGAGGGCCCGGCAAAACGAGAGTTTTGCCCGGACTGTGGCACCCATATATTAGCGCGACCCGATTCGATGGGCGACCTGGTGATACTTAAAGTCGGCACTCTGGATGATCAGGCAATGTTTGGCCAGGCCGACATTGCAATGCAGACCGCCGACAAACAAACATTTCACCATATTCCAGAAGGCGTCCCCGCCTTCGAACGCTGGATGGAATAAAACATCGGGTTTGAAATAACAGGGCTCTAGGAGGAGCCCTGCGCAACTTCGTTGAATGGTATCCCTTTATCAACCCGCACGTCCTGGGGTAAACCCAGAACTCTTTCGGCGATGATATTGCGCAGTACCTCGTCGGTACCTCCGGCGATACGGTAACCCGGGCCCCCCATGAAAGATCCCTGAAAAAGGCGACTATTCATTTCATCACCTTCGCGGTCCACCAGAATTCCGCCCATATCCATCAGGTCAATACCAAAGGATCCGATATCCAGCATTTTGTTGGCACTGATAACTTTGGTAATAGAGCTTTCCGGGCCCGGTGTCTTACCGCTGGAAAGTGCGCTCATGACACGATACTTGGTATTTTGCAGCCCACTCATCTGACAATACCAATTCGCCACCTTCTCGCGCACAGAGGCATTCTCAAGCGCTGGAGTACCGTCTATATCAACCTTAGCCAACAACTCCATCAGATGAGGAACGTCGCTACCACCGGCGTCTCCCACCGCGAGTCGCTCATTCATCAATGTGGTGAGAGAGACCTTCCAGCCATCGCCCACGGCGCCGAGACGCTGATGGTCCGGAATACGCACATCTGTAAAATAGACCTCATTAAAATTAGCATCGCCGGATATTTGTTTGATGGGGCGCACTTCAACGCCTGGGGATTTCATATCCAGGAAAAAAAACGTCAAACCTTTATGCTTGGCAACGGTGGGGTCGCTGCGAGTCACTAAAATCCCCCAGTCACAATAATGCGCCCCTGAGGTCCAGATTTTCTGACCGTTGATAATCCAGTCATCGCCATCGCGTTCACAGCGGGTGCGCAGATTGGCCAGATCGGAGCCGGCGCTCGGCTCACTAAACAGTTGGCACCAGATATCTTCTCCGGCTGACATGCGCGGCAAACGCTGCGCTTTATGTTCCTCGCTGGCATAGGCGATCATGGTGGGACCACACATACCCAGACCAATCGCATAGGGCCCAACGGGCACGTCGTAGCGGGACTCTTCTTGCCCCCAGATAATAAGTTCCATAGGCTGCGCGTCTCGCCCGCCGTACTCTTTGGGCCAGCTCAGACAAGCCCAGCCGTTTTCTGACTTGAGCTTTTGCCAGGCCCTGGCGCGAACAATGTGTTCATCTTCTGTTTCTTTACGCGGGGGCGCATCGACTTTCAAGGTGGCATTAGCATTCAAAAAAGTCTGTGCTTCGGCGCGGAACGCGGCTTCCTGCGGGGTATCATCAAAATTCATGGTTTAAGCCTCCTGCGGTGGTGTGGATTCAAGTGCGCTGACCAGTCGGTCCTGCCAACCGGTTAATCCACCCAGGTTCACCGCCAGCGCTTTGGCGCGACGGAAATACATGTGACAGTCAAATTCCCAGGTAAAACCCATGCCGCCGTGTGTTTGAATATTCTCCTTCGCGCACTCGTCGTATGCCTGCGTAGCAGTGACTCTGGCCGTAGCTGCGGCGAGCGCCAACTCGGGTGCATCGGTAGACAGGGCCCAGGCGCCGTAGTAACAGTTGGAACGGGCCAGCGTCGAGCTGATATACATATCGGCAAGCTTGTGTTTAATCGCCTGAAAAGAGGCAATAGGTCTGCCAAAGGCATACCTTTCCATGGCATAGCTCCTGGCCATTTCCAGAGAAGCCTGCGCCCCACCGACCTGTTCAAAGGCAAATAGTACCGCCGCTCGATCAAATAGACGTTGCGCTTGCTGCCAACCTTCACCGGCATCACCCAGTGGTTCGCAGGCTGCATTGGTGAAATCGAGCCTGGCCTGTGAACGTGTGGGGTCCAATGTTTCTACAGCGGCCCTTTGCACGCCCTCGCTGGCAAGATCTACGATAACCAGTGAGCTTGCCTTTTCATCGCGCACCAGCACAACCGCAAAATTGGCGATGTCACCATCCGGCACTGGCAGTTTTTGCCCGCTGATTTTTCCGTCTCTAAGTTTGGTCGCCAGATTCTCAGGGCGCGGCGCGCGGCGCCCTTCAGCCATGGCAAACGTTCCGACAATCTCGCCAGCGGCAAGACGAGGCAGGTAATTTTGCTTCTGCGCCTCGGAGCCATAGAGCAGCAGCGCCTCGGTGGCCAGATATACAGATGAAGCGTAAGGTGTGGGGGCAAGCGATCGACCCAGCTCCTCGGCGATAACACACAATTCCAAATATCCAAGCCCCACCCCACCGTATTGCTCGGGGATACTCACACCCGTCCAGCCAAGATCGACTATCGACTGCCACAACCCGGCATCGTGTGACATTTCGACATCGTCAAGCACCGCGCGCACTTTTTCTGGTGGGCACTGTTCGCGCAAAAACTTCTGAACCTGTTCGCGTAACAGGTTTTGTTCGTCCGAAAATTCGAAATTCATACTTTTTCTACCTCTTGGATAACAGCAGGGCATTTTTGTGTCGGCAACCAGTAATCACCAACTGGCGAAAAATAATCACAACTATATTACTCGTAATTTACCCGTTGTGCTTACGTCACCGCGAAAGTTTCTTCAACTGCCCTAAATTATCTAGCCAAAGCTACCAATCCCGCGGGAAAAACATACACTGGTGCTTTGAAAATAAGGCGCGGCTGGGCCAGTTGCATGATAGAAGCGTGGGAATGACTAGCAATAACATGTACCAATACTTGCTTATTTTCAGTTTAACTATGGCGCTGGCCTATACACATACGAGTGCTACTGCGGCGCCCTCCATTGTGGCGATTCAACTCACACCCGGAAATATCAACCAGTTACAACCTGGCGGGCCCGATGCAATTGCAGGCCTGGGAGACTGGGTATTGAGTAATGGGACACTCTGTGCAGCCATCAGCGATGTGGACCACGAGACCGGTTTCAACCCCTGGGGTGGTGCGCTGATTGATGTGTACCACTGTGGCAAAGCTGATGATCAGTGGGCTTTTCAACACTCTTTGCCCAATCTTGACAAAGATAAACCACTAAAGCCCGTTGGCATTTCTGCCACTTCCAATAATACGATGGCTGAAATTACAGTCAGTTCGCAGGGCGATGGCCTGCTGCTGCAAAGCCGCTACCGTGTGAGTTCTTCACAGCCCAGGCAATTGGTGATAGAGCACAACTTAACCCGCTCCGGGGAAGGCGAGCCAGTTACAATGTTTGGCATCCTGATGTTGCACCCCCACATGAGTTTAACCCCCTACTCCCTATCCACCCTGGACAGCCAGCATAGCCGGGGATTCAACTTCGCACGCCTGGACCGTCAGGACAACATGTCCATGCTGGAGGCAATGATTCCTGCCGATATTCAGGTTTATGTGGGCAGCCATGAACTCGGAGATATTAGCTACGGCGTACAGCTACAGGAGGCAAATCTGGTGGATGAAGACGGGGACAGCCGCCGGCTTCCCATGTTTCAAATTACCGACCCTACCTACAGCTTCCAGGGGTTTCTCAGCAGACCACCCTGGTTGGGAGGCAAAGGCAAACTCGGAATCCTGGAATTCGCTCAAAGCCAACTAATGGACATTCGCCCGGGCGAAACACTGACAACTCGGCAAGTGGTGTTTCTGGGTGCCCGCGCCGACGTCGCTTCAGTGACCGACTTGATATACCAGGGCCGGCTGCTTACCGGAACAGCAGGCGCAGGAAGCGCCGTAGTCCATATAGAGGATGCACAAGGTTTGCCAGTGACCAGTATCAGGCCGCAAGCCAATGGCGCATTTCAAGCGCGAATGCCAAAACATCTCAACGCGGTCGCTCTGTTTGCGAATACCCCCTGGGGTAAAACTCCAGTGCAAAAAGTTCAATTGGCGCCTGGTACAACTTCAACCAGCCCTATTCCGGCCAGGGGCCAGTCATTTATAAAATTGCCCAAATCTGGGCCTATGCGATTGATTTTTAAGGGCATTGGCAATACGCCGGATCCCGACTTCCACGACAATCTGTTGGACTTTAGCCTGGACGGTGAAGTTTTCAAGGAGATACAATCGGCCAACTATCTGTCTCTTGCCGGCACTCAAGGCGACAAATCACTGGTTGCCCTGCGCCCCGGAAAATACCGTGTTCTGGCGACCCGGGGCATGTCATTCAATGTAACCGAAATTGAAATCGCCCTTGAACCGGGGCAAACCCTGCGGCTGGATATCCCCACACCCATGCGAGAAGTGGGTATGCCGGGCTGGTGGGCAGCGGATTTTCACGTACATTCAGCACCCAGTTTTGACTCGTATATATCTCTGGAGGAACGTTTGCGCGGCTTCGTTGCCCAGGGAAGCGACGTGATTATCGCCACTGAGCACAACGCCATCATCGACTACGGCAAAGCCCTGCGAGATCTGGAGCTGCAAAATACCCTCAAAGTGATCACAGGGACAGAGCTCACCGGCATGGCGCGCACCTCCACTATGCCCTTCACCAATGGACATATGAACATTTTCCCGCTCACTGCTGCGCCGAAACAGTTCGCCGGTGGTATCTTCGCGCATGAGGGACAGAGGCTTCGCAGTATCTACAACACTGCCAGAAAAACCCACGGGAATATTCTGTTTCAGCTTAATCATCCACGTCTCTCCGATCCACTGGATGTAGACGGGGACAACGCCTACTTTGATCATCTGGTCAATGGTGAGGCCTACGACCCACAGCAGCCTTTAAGCGACGAAAAAAACCTGTCCTTAATCGAAGAAGATCCCGTGAGTGGGCTGCGCGACCTGGATTTTAATCTCTTGGAAGTTGCCAATGGCAACGGTTACGAGGCCTATGAGATCACTCGAGCAGACTGGTTTTCACTGTTGAATCAGGGTGAGAAGATCTTTGCGAGCGCCAACAGCGACACACATGGCACTGGACAACTTTCCGCCATGCCACAGAACTACGTCAAATTGGCCGGCGATTACAGTGAATCCGGCTTTATAGCAGCCATCCGTGAAGGGCAGCTATTTGGTACAACGGGGCCATTGCTGGACGTCTATGCCACCAATGTTGGCGGAGAAACGACCGGGCCGGGTCAAACCGTTCACACAAGATCGTTCAATCTACACATTAAAGTTCATGCCGCCAGCTGGGTGCCGGTTGAACAGCTCACCATCTACTTCAACGGCAGTATTTATCACCAGCAGTCCATTACACGCGGTGACCAGTTGGCCATTCCGATAACAGCCGACACCGATGGATTTGTCGTCGTAGAAGTCACTGGCAAGGCGGATCAACTCTATGCAACCGTGGCACCAGGCTTCACGCCCTTTGCATTTACCAATCCTATCTTTATCAGACAATGAAACACTAGCCGTGGCGGGCGGATATACCTGTCATGTATTGCCAGCTTGAATGGTATTAACGATAATACGCAATCCACAAATCAGGAAGGTTCATGCCATGGCATCCTTGCAAGACCAGCTTTTAAAGGCCGGCATCGTCGACAAAAAGAAAGCAAAGGAAATTAAAAAGGAGCAGCGGAAACAGGCCAAGCAACAGCCCAAGGGTTCCGAGCGAATAGACGAGACCAAGGAACAGGCCCGCAAGGCGCTCGCTGAGAAATCTCAGAGAGATCGCGAGTCCAATAAGGCGCTGCAAGCCGAAGCCGATAAGAAGGCTGTGAAAGCGCAGATTATTCAACTGATCAATGTAAACAAAATCAACCGCACGGGTGGAGAAATAGCCTACCAATTCAGCGACGGCAAAAAGATTAAAAAGCTATTCGTGACACAGGCCTTGCAGAAAGAGTTGATCAAGGGCCAGATCGCCATTGCCAAACTCGGCGAAAGTTATGAACTGGTTCCCGCCCCTGTGGCGCAGAAGATACAGCAGCGCGATGAAAGCCTTATAGTCTTGCTTAACACAAAATCCACCGATGCCATAGAAGAGGATGATCCCTACGCAGATTACCAAATACCCGATGATCTGATGTGGTAATTCCCCAGGGTTTGGAAATAGCCTTATGTGGTCTTACGGCGCTCTGCTAGCGTAAATTTCTTCGCAATGAGCTTTAAGCCCATAGGCACACAAGTTGAAACCAGATTCCACGGCTTTCGCCATCATGTCCATCATGCCGGGCGCCGCTTCACCGCTAAATTCATCCACAGACACGTAGCTACAACGCCCGCTGTCGAGCACGTTGACATACTGGGTACGAACCGCATGAATGGGATCCCCGGGTTTATTTTCCATTCGCCAGGCAATGGCCTCGCATTCGTCCACACGGCACAAGTATTCTATTTGCTCCTGTAGACCAAATCCCAGATCCACCTGCATTTTTACCGGTGAGCCCAGTACCAGCTCCGCTTCACAACTTGGGCAGAACTCATTCCAATTCCCATAGTTTTCAAAATCGACCAAAACATCCCAAACCAGCGCGGCCGGGGCCTCAATAACCACAACATCCGAGCTAACTGTGTCTTGTGTAATCACTGTACTTTTCCTGTGTTATCGCCAAAAAACCGCCAGGAAGCATCACTATGATCGCGGGTTGAACACTCGCTGATCGCGGCGCGGTCCAGCGCGTAAACAGAGTGCATATCAACAACATGCTCACGTTGTGTGATACGCCACATCCCGCCTTCCCTTTCAAAACGGTCAAGGTACCGGCCCCGGCAGACAATTTCTTTTTGCATTCCGTCCTCGTCAGCCAAAGTCCATAGTACAACGGTAACATAGGCCTCACTCACCGCCGAGTCGCCGTTGGTTTCAATCAGCATACTCGTTATCTGATGTGAATGGCGTTCCATGTGTGCATGCGCCTGCCATACCCAATCGACGAACCCGTGCCCCGTACCGGCATAGATACCATGATAGTTCACCCGACAGTCATCACGAAAAAGGTCATACGCCATGGCCTTATCCATACGATCTAACGCTCGGCAGTACCGGGCATGAATCTCTGCAATGGCCTGTTTATCAATAAGTTCGCGCAGTGCTATATCCATTATTCTCCCCGGAACATGATTAATCGACGAATGAAACAACTTCATATACCACCAACCCAGATCGACATATTGTATTCGGAAAAATCATGCCGTATGTTGCTATGCCAACGGGTATAACATCCATATTCGTCACCCTACATTACAGGAATAACTTTGTGAGCAAAAATCGTGATGCCTGGCAGCCATTGCTACACCAACTGGAACAACGCAATACCCGCTCCATAGAGATGGGCGGTGCAGAAAAAATTGCCAAACAGCATGGCAGAGGACGACTCACAGCCCGAGAGCGCATAGATGCCCTGTGTGATGACAACAGTTTTAACGAATACGGCGCACTTGCGGGTGGCTGCCACCCCGGCGGTGAACCACCTTTAGCTGGCGATGGCGTGGTGGGCGGCACCGGGGAGATTGGCGGGAGAACAGTGGTTATAATAGCCGAGGACTTCACGGTTAAGGGCGGCTCCATTGGCCACCCAAACGCGGCAAAACGCACGCGGCTGGTCCGCCTGGCTCAGGAGCAGCTATTCCCTTTGATACTGATGCTCGACGGGGCGGGAGAGCGGGCGACCAACCAAACAGAGCGCTACCCCAATACGCCCGGAGACCTCCAACTTGTAGCCGACCTGAAGGGTGTTGTTCCGGTTGTCACTCTGGTTCTGGGCACCTCGGCCGGCCACGGTGCTCTAACGGGAATGTTCGCCGATCTGATCATCATGCGCGAAGGTTCTGCGATGTTTACCGCGGGGCCACCGCTGGTTAAAGCATCCCTTGGTCTTGATGCCACACCGGAGGAACTTGGCGGTGCACTAATGCATACTACAGTGAGTGGCGTAGCCCACAACCTGGGCCGTACTGAGGAAGAGTGTTTTGCAATGGCACGCTCTTTCCTATCAGTATTGCCACAACATTCGGGGTTACCGATTCCTGAAACGCGCGGTGCCGGTAGCGAAAGACGGCGGGTAGATGATCTGCTGGACATTATTCCACCCCAGAGCAATCAGGCCTATGACATGCGTCAGGTACTGAACGCAATTTGTGACAGCGACTCCCTGTTCGAACTGCAGCCCGGATTCGGGAAAAATATTATTACGGCAATCGCGACCCTGGGCGGTACGCCGTGCATGTTGGTGGCAAATCAGCCAACGATACAGGCGGGCGCCATTACCGTTGATGCCGCCGAGAAGGCTACCCACTTTATTGAAGTCGCCACAAACTTCAAACTGCCGCTGATTACCTTACTGGACAATCCGGGAGTTATGCCAGGGCCCGCCGCTGAAAAATCAGGCGTACTAAAAGCTGCAGGGAGAATGTTTCTCGCCCAGCGACGTTATCAAGGTAAAAAAATAGTGGTCACACTGCGCAAGGCCTTTGGCTTTGGCAGCTCTGTTATGGGCATGAACCCCTGGGACGGCCAGGCTATTAGTCTGGCCCTGCCCTGCGTAAACCTTGGCAGCGTTCCCGCTATTGGCGGAGCAGAAGCTGCCAAAGCAAACGCGGCCGAATCGGTCCAATTGCAGGATTCTCAATCCGGGGCCTGGGTGCCCGCAGATGCCATGGCTTTTGACAAGGTGGTAAACCCGGTTGACCTTAGGAATGAAATTATTGGGGTATTACAAAGCAAATAGCATCAAAGATTAATAACATGATCTATATATTTGAAATGCCAGTTGCCAATATCAGCATTTTCATCCTTGCCGCCGACCTTACCGTCGGCGCCTAGCGTAAGTAATTTAACGTAACCCTGAACCCCAGCTAGTCCTTGCCCTGTATAGACATAAGGCCGATTCCAGGGGTCGAGAGGGACACCCTGTATATAGCCCCCCGTTGGATTGGGGCCGGGCTTCTGAGAACTGGATTGGACCCGAACCAACGATTCAAGGGTTTCCGCCGTTGTCGGGTACCTACGGTTTGTTGTGTGATACACCTCCAGAGCGTCCAGAATTTCTCCGTAATCTAAGCGAATTTTCTCAATTGAATTGAGTGAAGTTGCGGACAAATCAATGCCAAAGTGCGAATAAAGGCTTTCGGCAGGATCGTCACTGCAAAACACGCCCCGATCCTGGGGGGTCGGCCGAATATCAACATCGCCATGGCGGAAAAGAAAAGGCCTGAAATCAATATTAGCACTGCTATCCCAGCGGCCAAAAGCGCGATACATTCCGCACACAACATCTCCCGGATAGCTCTCCAGGTCTTGATACTCCACTTCATCCTTGTCCACCAGCGAATATTCAAGGGCATGCTTGGCGGTACCAATTTGGCTGGCGCAGGCTGTGCACATTAACAGCAATACGAATACCCAACACAATCTCAACATCATTTTTCACCTGGGGTTTGGTCGAATTGGAGCGATTATCGCGAAGGAATCCTAACAGAGCAACACACGAAAAAGTAAAACTTGAAAAAATGGATGAAACCAGAGAACTAATTCCCACAATAATTGACAAAGTCACTAGGGATATAGAAGCTGTCTCCCGGATAAAGATAGACCAACCCAAACCACCTTTGAGAATTTTATTATGATTGGATATGTAACGATTGGCGTGAATGATATGGAGCGGGCCAAGGCCTTTTACACCTCACTATTGGCAGATTTAGACGCGACAGTACAGGCAGACATGGGCCGTATCGCATTTATAGGAACGAGTATGGACGCTCCGATGTTAGCAGTTTGTGTCCCTTATGATGAAAAAGACCCTCAACCAGGGAATGGCAATATGTTCGCCATAAATCCAGGGACAAAAGAAGATGTGAATAAAATGTACCAAAAAGCACTTGATCTGGGAGCGACTTGCGATGGAGAACCCGGACAGCGTATAGCAGACATGTTTTATGGCGCATATGTAAAAGATCTGGATGGAAACAAACTGGCCTTTTACAACTTCGGTTAGCTGTAAAGGCGTAAAGTTACTTCACAGAATCAATCTGATAAGTTGCGGACGGGGCTATTAGCGGTATAAACCCTTTGTTAATAACCTCATCCGCAAAGTTAATTTTTACAATCATATTATTTTCGTAATCAACCAAATTGATTTCACTAATGCTGCGGCTTGTCAATTCGTAGCTCGCCAACACCTCTCCGTTTTCCGCTGCTTTTTCGACCCAGATTTTGGCTCCAGTCTGGACAAACAAACCTGAAGCATCACTCGATTCGCTTGAGAATGAAACCTCCGATGCGACCAGGCCGTTACCCGGTTGTAGTACTCTCTGAACAGTGCCTATTTCCTTACTCTGAGCCTGCTTCTTACTGGAGTAGACTCTACCGGCTTCTAAATGCAATTGTATGTCGACATCCCTCGTTTCGTCACGTAAATAGACCGAGCTGTCGTCACGCTTCACTTCTTGGTAAACGAATTTGTAGTTTGATTTCCCACGTTTTCGATCACCCCAGAATTGCGCGTCTATCTGGATATAATCGCCGGTGTGAGTTCCATTTGATCGTCCATATTTAACCTGACTCGCAACCCAGCCATTAGGCTTTGCAGAAACACCGGCCAATGTACCCCAGGATACCGGGGCAGCTACGCCAAGTTGTTTCTTAATATCTCCGGTAGACAAATCAAAAAAATACCGCACGTCATTCACCAGATCGGACAGCGCAAGACTGGACTCGGTCCTGGCCGTTACGTAATAAAGATTTACCGGTATGGCATTTGCGTACTCCTCTGACCATCTACCCTGATCTATTAGTTTGAACGTGCCGCTAGGGAGCGAATCGGTAGAAAATTGAATATTGTTTACATTGTAACCGGTCACCGTTCGAAACTGTGCGATGACATCCAGAGATAACCCCTCGAAAAGAGGATGTATTGGCGCAATAACCAATTCACATTCAAGTTCCGTAGGCCGTGGGCAAATACTGAAGCCATCACCAAGAGAATCGCTCCAACGAACAAAATCACTGGCAACGGTTGGCTGGGCGATAAATTTTCGCTCCAGGCCTTCACCTTCATTAAGTTGATAAGTACAGTCAAAGGAACAATCTGCCCCAAATTCACTGACTACATTTCCACCCTCGAAATGGCCTA
>JBALVT010000116.1:0-13377 GCA_036961345.1 Halioglobus sp. | reverse complement strand
CACCGCATAGATCAATGCCGAGGAGTTGAAATGCGCGACTTTGCCGTCAGATTCCTTGTATTGCAGGTACAGATCGTGTGCTGTGCCGTGGGGAGCTTCAAATAACATAGTGCCATTTTTGCTTTCAATGATTGAGCTGGCCGTTGCCAGAGAGCCGCCAAGTGCAGCTGAAATATCTGAAAAAATATCACCATCCAGATTCTGGGCAGGGTAGAGCGCATTGCGTGGTGGATCTGTGATCATTTTTTTCAATTGGCTGGAGGGCCGCATAATCATAAATGATGGCGGCGGAGTATCGGCCTTGGCCAGCTCGTGCCTGGCGTCGGTAATCGCTGTACTGAACACCTCGTCGTACTCCATGTATTCCCGCTTGAGGCCGAAGTACACTTCCTTGTCGTTGACAGAGGCATCTCTAAATACCTGGCTGATCCAGTCTTTAATGGCCTGGCGGTCGTTGGACATTAACAGTATAGGGTCATTTTTCTTAACCCGCCGGGCGTGTTTCTCTTCACCGTCTACGATCACCTTGAGGATGCCATCTTCTTCCATCGGCATATTAAAACTGCCGTATTGATCACCGCCACCGGCGCTCATCCGCGACATGGAAACGTGATGTTTACGGTTGGGGATGCCATATTTTTTTAGCTTTTTTACCAGTTTGTAGAGTTTTCGCCCGGTATTGTTGTCCGGTACGCCCCACAATGCGCGCTCAGGGGGGTTGGCGACAATGCGTGCCGCCTGAGCGTCAATTAACTCATAGTGGTAGGTCAGGCCCTGTTCTTCCAGCTGTTTTTTGTAATCACTTTCGTAGATATCTTCGATGGCTGTGCGCATAACACCGTCATAACCGGCGATTACGGTGTCTTTGAGACCGAGGTAGGCATCTCTTTTTTCCGCGATAGCCCGCTGGAAAAAGCTGTGTGCCCAGGCTTTCACGTCTTCGATGTCATTGGTTGCCAATAGCCAGGGATCACCCTTTTTAACATCGCGGCGATGCAGTTCAACAGGGTCGCCGCTACTGCCGACAAACATGAGTTTAATGACGCCGGTTGCCTTGGACAGTTCATTGTAGCTGTGTTTGGTGCCGCCGCCTTCCATGGTCATTACGTCGATATCGCGACCAATCCATTCGGGCTGGTTCACCTGCAGATTGCGAAACTGAATGTCTTCGCGGGTGATATTGCCACCGATGCCTTTGCGAATAGCGCCATTGGGTGACTTGGTGGCCAGTTTATCCAGGGTGTTTTCCACAATATTCGGATGTTTCGCCAGTAGTTCATCCAGCTGCGCCCGATTTACGGTCATGCCCGCATTTTTTACACCTACGCCATGGGTTTTTAACGCGGCTATGGCATCGATTACGGCTTGGCCATTGGTGGTGAGCCTATTTTCGGCAGTCAGGTCGATTTCAATCAGCTCGATATCCAGTCGACGGGTAATGAACTGCTCCAAAATACGCTCGAAGGCGATCTGTGCCATTTCATCGCCATGGAGAATCACCAGGGGTTTCTCGACCTTTATTCGTTTGGACATGTTTTCTCCAGGAGTGTACGGCAAGCTCGACGTTTGGCTTCGCCACGCAAGATATTAGAATCGCTGGGATTTTAGCGCGCTATGGAGTAACAATATAGGCAGACTTTAGTCGGAAAGGACGTCGCAGGTGCGTTCGCCCTCTTCAATCCTGGCAGGAATGTCTTGTTAGAACTGTGGATCGTCGCCGTGTACACCCAGATAATGTGATCCCAGGTTGGGTAGTTCTTCCAGCGCTTCGTTTATTTCATAGAGACGCTCGTAGCTTGTCTCCTTAATTTGCCACTTGCCATCTACTTTCAGATAGCGGTCCCAGTACAGTGCAGTGCCGGAGGTTTTGGCCTTGTGATTGAGAATCCACATATTGTCGGCCAGGTACCAGATGCCGGTTGCCTCAGTCTCGCTGATCATCTGAATTTCAGGTTGATGCCCGTTGTGGTGTCCGATCGATTGGTTGCTGAAGGATATGCCAATGTTATCAAGGTATTCCTTTTTGCCCTCGGTCTTCCACTCGTAGGTTCCGCCGATGAAACTTACGGACACATCCTCGTGAAACAATGTGCCCAGCTCCTCAAGGTTTGCAGTGTCTATGCAGCGGAAATATGCGTGTTTGAGTTGTTTGATAGCCTCAATGTCCATTAGTCGCTGAATGTCAGCCCGCAAATCATCAATGCCCCCGGTTGATACTTGCAGAGGAATACCGTCTGTAATACCCATGTTGGTCTTATTTAGAACTTGACGTTGTTCGCTCATTGCACTGTTCCTCATCGGTTGGCTTGCTTGTCGAATTTTAGTTGGAGAATTATAGTCCAGTAGTTGAAGTTTTTACGGCCGGCCACCCCAATAGTGTCGTGGAGGCTAGATAGTTATTCTGGTTAACCCAGGGGGCGACGTGGCTATTTTCAGCGTAGGTGTTTGTTCGCGAATGCGATAACCGCCGCATGCACTTGCGCGGGCTGCTCCGACAGCATTGCGTGGCCCGCATTGTCGATCTCGACTACCTCAACGCGGTCTCCCAAAGCCGTTTTTATAACCCTTGCGGCGTGTTCCGGGGGTGCGATTTTGTCTTGCATAGCCTGTACTACAAGCATGGGCACACCTCCGGCGTGTAACCATTCCTGCGCTTTAGGTTTCAGTTTGGTACGGCCTGCCAATAGGGCCGCCTGCGTGCTCCAGCCCCCCATCCAATAGTCGGGAACAGGGTTGTCTCCGGCAAAAAATGCGCTGCGTATTTGGCCTTCGCGCCACCAGTCGGGCATAAATGTCCAGAAGGATTTGCTGAGTGCTGCATTGTACTTCGGATCAATCGGAGCGCTACCGCCGGCTGCCAATAATACAACTCCCAGGCTAGCACTGGTGTGCCTGGTAGCATAGGCGCGAACCACGCGATTGCCATATGCGTGGCCTATCAAGAGGTGCTTTTCAACACCTTCATTGGCAGTAATAGCCGCAATGTCATCAGCCAGGTCAAACAGGGATGTATCGGCAGAGTCCAGGCCCGAGTCATCTCGCATGCCGCGCGGTTCGACGGCGATGGTGGAATATCCGGCTTGTTGCAAAGCTGTCACGAGTTCATTGAAATCGCTTGCTGGGCGGCCGGCGCTGGGAAATAGGAGGATCGTCGGTCCGCCATTTTTTAACGCGTGGTAACTTAGTGTTACCGCGTCGAGCTGAATCTGTTTAAATTCTCCGGTAGCTGCTCGGGGCGGCACAGCGGTCATCGTGTTGACCGCGAAAGTGCCAATAGTCAATGCTGTAATTGTCACCAGGCTCCACAGAAGTTTTTTGATCACGTTATACTCCCTGACAGTGGCTCAATCGTACATGCGTTTGCGCCGCCGGTACTGTGCCGTATTGGGCTGTACCGAGCAATGCTCTAGAATCATGTTATCACTACACAATCGTATTCGGTTTGTAGCCCGAAGTCAGTGTTGGTACCCGGCGCTGCGATTTTTCCCCTTTGGCAGGCGAACACAATGAATAAACTTTCCACTCTTCAGATTTGGTTGCACGGTTTTAGCGCGCTGTCGATGGCGGCCTTTGTCTACTTTTTTGTCAGCCATAATGCGCCTGGCTTTACCAATGTGCCCGTTATTGCCTTGTTAGGAGGCACCTATGTAGCGGTGTTTTTGTTGGCAAATCCCGGGCTCTTGGGAGGCAGGCACCATATCGTGCCACCGAATGTCTCTCGAGTGTTGTATGCGGCAACCGCACTGGGGCTTCCAGTCTTGTTTCTGAATGCCACGGTATGGGATTACTATCAACCGATTTCACTCTACGATGATGCCATTTTTACGCTGGCGGCAAGCTGGCTGCTGTTGATCATTTCGTCGATCATTGCCTTGGTGAAAGGGCAGGATCAATTCGCGCCAGCGGCGATTGTCGCTCTGTTGGGTACCATTTTTGTATTGTTTGTACATATGACAACTAACCCCGTGCCATCCGAGGGGCTGCAACACCATGTAGACCTATTTGTAGGTGAGGAGGACGGTTATGAAAATTATCGTATTCCGGCCTTGTTGGTTTTACCTGCCGGCAGCTTAATGGCCGACGGCACCAGCTTAAAGACAGACCGCTTAGTGGCGATGGCCGAAGCGCGGCTTAACGGGGCCCTCGATACAGGCGCTATCGATCTGGTACAAAAAATCAGCGACGATGGTGGACAAACCTGGTCGGCACAACAGGTGATATGCACTTACCGCAAGGACGGCGAGCGAGGGAAGTGCGGCAACGCTACGCCTGTATTTGATACGCGCGCCGGTGTTTTGTGGCTGGCTTACAATCTCAGTGGTATTCCCGACGATTTGCCCAAGGGGCCGAGGCCACACTCTGCGCACATTATGCGAAGCGCCGACGGCGGAATGACCTGGTCAGAGGGAGTACGTCTGCCTTTTGACAATGTGGTGTTTGGTCCGGGTCACGGCATTCAGAAACAACTGGCACCCGCACTCGGGCGCCTGGTGCTGCCGGGTAATTCTGCGGGTAGCGCAATGGTCATCTACAGTGATGATCGAGGCAAAACCTGGCAAAGTGGCGCAGCTCTTGGCGCGGGAAATGAAAACGAGATTGCTGAGCTGTCTGATGGCCGGCTCTACATGGCAGCACGGCACGTTGCACCCGTGGGCCGGCCTCCCAAACCCAACGGACGCTTGTACGCGCATTCATTAGATGCAGGCGAAACCTGGGAGTCTCCGCAGTTAGATAGTACCTTGCAGACGCCCGTGTGCCAGGCATCGGTATTGCGCAGAAATGATTCGGGCGGACTCCTGTTCTCCAATCCTGCAGATCCGAAGGCCAGAGTTCAGATGACGGTCAGGGCGAGTGCTGACGACGGTAAGAATTGGAGTAGATCGTTTTTAGTGTACCCCGGGCCGGCTGGTTACTCGCAGCTTGGCATGCTCAGCGGGGGTGATGCTGTTCTACTTTATGAACGCGGGGATATGGCGTACTCGGAAATGATCAGTTTTGCGCGTATTGGAGTTCAGTCGGCATTGTTGGCGCCTTAATCAGCGCCCGCTGTGCGGCATTGACACCAGAGTAGTGCTCTAGAGTTATGCTCTGGTTCCTTTTTTTGACCACGCTCTATTCTCAGGAGATTCACCATGATTATTGATGCTTGGGGCCAACACCCGACCCTGCGCCATAGCCAGGACCCGATGTTCGACTCTCTTCGCCGTTGGACCAAGCAGGCCGTGCCCGAAGAAGAATTGTCCGTGGCATCAACGGTTGCGATGATGGATCGCGGCGGCGTCGATAAAATGCTGATCAGCGCCTGGTAGGCACCGGGAAAAAACCTGATCTCCAATGCAGAAGTTGCCGGTTTTGTCAGTGAGGCACCCAACCGACTGGTGGGAGTAGGATCAGTAGATATTTCCAGGCCCATGAAAGCGGTGGCTGAAATACGCCGCTGTGTTCAAGAGTACGGCTTCAAGGCAATTCGTGTTCTGCCCTGGTTATGCGAGGCTCCGCCGACAAGGCACTGCAGGGGTTGGATGATTTGGGCTTGTCTGAGAAAGCTCGTGCACTCTTTCTGGGCCAGAACGCGCAGCGGGTGTTTCGCCTGGGTGAGTAATCTACACAGTGGCGGGCGCCTTAAGCTGCGTTCGATGATTCCCTGCGCAGTTCACTGGGGGTGATGCCATACTGACGTTGAAATGCTATTCGCAGGGTACGCGCGTCAGAAAATCCGATGCTGTCGGCAACCCGATCGAGGGATTGGCTTGAGTACTTGACCAACTGGTAGGCCTTGGCGATGCGCCATCGATTCAGGTAGGTGATGGGTGATATATCCAGTTCACTTTTGAACTTGCGCTGTAGTGTTGCCCGTGACATGCCAACTTTTTCACTGATCATATCCAGTGTCCAATGCACCTCTGGGTTTTTATGGATCAGCTGTAGGGTTTTTCCTATTCTGGGTTCTCGCAACGCCGCCAAAAAACCCGTTAGATGATCATTTTCGCTGATGTACCGATGGAGTAGCTGGATAAACAGTACTTCGGTAAACCTGTCTATAATGGTATTTTTCTTATTGCCGCTGCGATTAATCTCCCTGTCAATCTGTTGCACAGTCATCCAGATACTGTCTTCTTCCTTGATATTTGAAAGATGAAATATCGAGGGTAGGGAACTGGTGATGGGGTGTGAAATTGCGTCTTCATATTCAACGAGGCCGCACATTAGTCTATTGGTAATGTCGCCTTGCTGAAATAGCGGTTGGCCCAATTCACAGGCATTGCCGGCCTGTTCACTTGTTACCAGCTTGCGGTTCTCCTGGTCTGCTATCCAGTGCATATCACCGGTGGGCAGCATAACGATTTCCATGGGCTTTACAGAAACCTGGTTATCACTGGTGCCAATATAGAAACCACCTTCCAGTGCGACGTGAAATCGTGGTGTGGAGGAAGACATCAAAGACATACCCCAGGGTGCGGCCAGACTGGAGTGGAAAAAAATGCTGCCGCGAAAACGCAGCGTGTCCAATATATCGTCCAGTACATCAGATTCTGTTATGGCATGGTTGAGCGGGTGGGAGACATCTTTGAGCATTTCAAATACCTGAAGTGGCCATGTCTGGACGTAAGATAGGTGGCAATGGTTTTCCAAAATCACAGACCCGGCAGGTATCACTATGAAAATGAAAAAAGCACTGATAACAATAGCCTCACTTTATACACTCATTCCATTTTCGGGTATAGCGCAAGCGGAACAGGCGTACTCGATTCAAGATGGGGAGTTGCAGCGCCCTACCGGTTATCGAGAGTGGGTTTATGTTGGTACGCCTGTAACCCCTAATGAGATGAACAACGGCAAGGCGGCCTTCCCGGAACATCACAATGTGTATATTGATCCGAAGAGCTGGGAATACTGGAAAGATAACGGCACATTTCGCGATGGTACGATTCTCGTGAAGGAACTGGTCAGTGTTGGCTCCAAGGCTGCTGTTAGTGGCCAGGGCTACTTTCAGGGAGAGTTTATTGGTTTGGAGGCTACCATTAAGAGTAAGGCTGACTTTCCCGATGAACCCGGTAATTGGGCCTACTTCAGTTTTTCCGGCGCAGGTCACAAAACCTTAACACCCACTGCGACGGCGTTCCCGTCGGCATCCTGTAATGCCTGTCATCAGAATGCCGCCGCTGATGATTTTGTTTTTACCCAATACTATCCAGTACTGACTGCGGGTAAGGGCACTGGTATTAACGCAACAGGTGGTCACTTATCCGATCTGGGGAATCAATACATCGAACCAAAGGGAGATAAGTAGTGCAAGCTACCAAAATTTTTGCCCGGTTTCTCCTCGTCCACACCTTACTTGTATTGGCCTCGGCCCAAGCTTTTTCTCAGGAGAGCTTTTCTCCCTATGTCGATGCCGAAGGTGCGATTCAATTTCCAGAGGAATTTAGAACGTCTATGGTGCATCTGGGTTCCTGGTTTGTGCCCTCGGGCGGCGCCAGCGGATTTCACGATGTATACACGGAAAAAGAATCGGTGGAATATTATCGGGACAAGGGCATGTTTCCAGATGGTGCGGTAATCGTAAAAGAGTTGCGTGCTTCCAAGTCTGGCAACTATTCAACCGGGGCGGGGGTTCATCATTCCACTGACGGACTCAAACAATGGTTTGTCATGATAAAAGACGCGGATAATCGTTTTTCCGGCAACCCATTGTGGGGCGATGGTTGGGGTTGGGCTCTATTTAAACCGGACCAACCCAAGGTCAATGTGGCTGTGGACTATAAGGTTGATTGTCTGGGTTGTCACATTCCTGCAAAACACAATGACTGGATTTATACCGAGGCTTATCCCATTTTGACGAAATAGTTGTAGTCAGCCTAGTTTCTTCGCCCAGTGCTGCCTGAGCCTCTATTGCGGCAGGTGGCATACTGCTTCAATATTATTACCGTCAGCATCAATCACAAAAGCACCATAGTAAGTGGGATGATATTCCTTTCGTTCACCCGGTTTTCCGTTGCAGCTGGCGCCGGCTGAAAGGGCTGCCTGATAGAAGTCGTCCACGCTTTTTCTGTCTGCGCTTGAGAATGCCAGGTGAATGGGGCCGCTTGCGCTCCCTGGCTGAATCCAAAAGCTGGGTTTCATGTCCTTGCCAAACCCCGCTCCGGAAATGTCATGTTCCATTAGTAAGGTGTAGCCCAGAGGTGCGAGGCAGCCTTTATAGAAATCTCGGCTTTTTTCAAAGTTCGATACCTTAATAGCAATATGATCGATCATTACTCTCTCCATTTAGGTCTTTTTTTTACCACGTTGGCATAGTCCTGGTCAGCAATGGCCCTAAACTGCTCTTTTGTTGGTTGTCCAGCGGTTGCAATATTCTCGGCTAATTGGCAGAAATTCAGTAGTTGTTCCACAGTTAGCAGCTCACGCTAGAAATTTTCCGAAAAACGGATGACGACTTCGCCGATGGCAAGCGTGACGATGACTCCGATTAGAACAGGCCATTGCAGACCTTCTCCGGGGGTGTAGACAAACAATATGATGGCCAGTGCAAGCACCGCAAAACACGTCCAGGCCATAACCTTGGCAGAACCCAGCCCGCCGGGAACACGATAGGGGCGGTGATGGTCGGGGTCGTTGACCCGGGTGTGAATAAAGGCCATAAACATGCCCTGGTATGGGAGCAGAAAAATGACCGCACTGAATGCGAAAAGCGACCAGAATAAATCTTCGTTGGAGCCCGCAAGAAAGCCGTATAACACCAGAATAATCGTGCTTACAGCACCCATCAGAACGGCAGCGCCTATGGGAGTTCCCAGCTTTTTGCTCTCGATTGCGAAGACCCTGGGCAGCTCGCCTTCCATTGCTGCTTCTGCTGCAGCACGATTGCAGCCAAGCGCCCAGGTCACGCCGTTTGAAAAGAAAGTGAACAACGCGCCTATGCCTAGTGCCAGTGTAAAGGCTTTTCCTGCCGCACTGTCACCAAAGAACAACCTGAAGGTGTCTA
This sequence comes from Halioglobus sp., assembly GCA_036961345.1. Taxonomy (GTDB): domain Bacteria; phylum Pseudomonadota; class Gammaproteobacteria; order Pseudomonadales; family Halieaceae; genus JBALVT01. The sequence goes on along the minus strand of JBALVT010000116.1, from coordinate 4,391 downwards.
TCAAGCCTTCCACCAGGTTAATTTCTCCGGCGGGTATGGCTGCCAGAACAGCTAAAGTGCCCAGAATATAAAGTGTGATAATAATTGCACCGGATATAAAAATGGCTTTTGGCACGTCCCGCGCTGGATCGCGCATTTCATCACTACTGGCGCTCACCAGTTCGAATCCGAGCATGCCGTAAATAATGGCTGGGATATATTGTAATGAGCTGCCCCAATCCGGACGCAGTGATTCAAAATTTAGAGGGTTGGCCATGCCATGGGTTTGTGTGTAATTCATGGCGCCGACAATGATTGCTATGAAAATAATAATTTTCAGGATGGCGCCAATATTGGGAATCCATTTGCCAATGTCCAGCGCGACGATATTCACAGCTACTGCCAGCCAGGTTAAGAACACGCCAATCGCAATCTGCCCCGCCAGTGAGAGCTCCGGGGCGAACATCTGCTTGAACACCCCGGCAAACAAAATAAAGATAGCGGGCATCCACACTGCGGTGTTTACCCAATAGGCCCAGGTTGCCCTGGATGCCCAGCGCCCGCCAAAGGCGTCTCGAATCCAGGCGTAGATGCCTCCTTGTTCCGGATAGGCGCAGCCCATTTCAGCGCAGATGAGTGCAAAGGGGATGAAAAAAATAAATCCCAGAAAAACCCACCAAAAAATACTGGAAGCGCCAACCGAAGCCGCTGCTGTCAATGTATCGAGTAGCAATATGGCGGAAACAGTAAACAGAACAAGGTCCCGCTGTTTCAGGGTTTTAATGTGGGTGATTTGCTCTGTCATTATTATTTCCCCATCTTGTTTACGCCTGGGTGCGAGGTTTAGCGTATCCCGTAATGTGCCGCCGTATCATCCAGTGCCTTGGTAAATTTATCCGCCAGAACATCCAGCTCCTCAATGCTACAAACCAGAGGTGGAGCCATAATCATGGCATCGCCAGTGGCTCTTACCATCAGTCCATTGGCCACTGCCGCATCGCGGCAAAATTCCGCGCCCGCTGAATCTGCTGCCAGACGTTCCCTGCTGGATTTGTCTTTCACCAGTTCTACGGCAGCAAACATTCCCTGACCTCGCACTTCACCTACAATAGGGTGATCAACCAGGGCGGCAAGCCGATTTTGCAAGTGGGGCCCCAATGTGGATTTTGCGGTCTCAATAATGTTGCCGCCGGTGTAAATCTCAAGCGTTGCAAGTCCTGCTGCGCAGGCTGCCGGGTGTCCAGAGTAAGTCAGGCCGTGATTGAAGTCGCCGCCATTGTTAAGCAGAACGTCCGCGACTTTGTCCCCTACCATTACCCCACCCAGAGGCATATAGCCATTGGTGACCGCCTTGGCGAACGTCATCAGGTCTGGCTTGATGTCGAAGGTTTCACTGGCGAACCATTCTCCTGTTCTGCCGAATCCACAGATCACCTCATCGGCGATCAGCAGAATATCGCGCTCGTCGCAGATGCGCTGAATTTCCGGCCAGTAGGTTTCAGGTGGAATCACAACACCCCCGGCACCCTGAACAGGTTCGGCGATGAACGCAGCGACCTTGTCTTCCCCAAGTTCGTCGATTTTGGTTTCCAGTTCCCGGGCTACCTGTATTCCAAATTCGGCCTTGTCCATATCGCCGCCGTTCAGATACCAATTGGGTTCGTTAATGTAGTGAATGTTAGGTAGCAGAGTCATCTGTTTGTGCATGTAGTTCATGCCGCCCAGGGAGGCTGCTGCGATCGTAGAGCCGTGATAGGCATTTTTTCGGCTTATGATTTGTTTCTTGTCAGGCTTTTCCAGCAGGTCGTAATAGCGGTGCACCAATCGTAAATTGGTGTCATTTGCTTCCGAGCCCGAGTTGGTGAAAAACACGCGATTAAATTGTGCCGGTGTAACATCGACCAGAGCCTTGGCCATCTCCAGTGCGGGTTGGTTGGAGCAGTTGAAAAAATTGTTGTAGTAGGGCAGTTCCTGCAGCTGCGCATATACCGCCTCGGCAATGCTGTTCTGGCTGTAACCCAGGTTGCAGCACCACAGTCCAGACATACCATCGAGAATTTTATTGCCGTCAGAGTCGTAAATATAAATATGCTCTGCGCGGGAAACGATTCGACCGCCCTTTTTACTGTAGGCCCCCAGATCCGTAAAGGGGTGCAGGTGGTGGGACTGGTCCAGTGCTTGTAATTCAGAGGTGCTAATTTTGGCATTCATGTGTTTGTTCTCCGTGGCATCATAAGCCGGGTGGATGCGGTACTAAGCTTGATACACGCGGCACTCAATAACATAAGTCCCAGTTTTGCATAATCCATTGGTGAATGAATTACCCCTAAAGTGGTGTATTGGCGGTGTGTGATTGCCTCATTCGGGGCAACCCCATTGGGTTATGGTTCATTGTTAGCCTACACGCTTTAATAACCGGGATAAGAATGTAGCGTAGACAAAGATTCGAAACGACCTGGAGCTTTGGTCAGTTAGCGTGGAAGAATAAGGAGGCGGAATAAAAGCCATGGCAGAGAATAACGAAGCTCTTCAGGTGTTTCTTGAGGCTCACCCAGATATAGAAATTTTTGAAGTAATGTTGCCGGATATTGCCGGAGGGCTCCGGGGTAAGTGGGTGACTCGCGAAAAAATTCACAAGGTTTTCGATGGTGAGCTGAAGTTGCCGCTCAGCGCTCTGGCATTTGATGTGTGGGGCCGGGATGTTGAAGCATGGGTGTGGAATAGCGGCGATGGCGATGGCTTGTGCGAGCCCGACATACGAACCTTGGCACCGGTGCCCTGGCTAGCGCGGCCCACCGCCCAGCTGTTGATGTCTTTGCGAGAAATTACAGGCGAGCCCTGCGAGTATGATACCCGGTTTATTTTAAAGGGCATTATGGCGCGCTTTGCCAAGCTTGGGTTGACCCCGGTTCTGGCCAGCGAGATGGAGTTTCATCTTTTGAGCTTTGAAGACGATGATCTGGGTAGGCCGGTGCACACACAAACCGACAGAGTGGGGGGCGCCCTGGCCAGTGGCCAAACCTACTGCATAGAAACTATGGAATCCATGGCCGAGTTGATGCACGGTATCCGCGATGCCTGTGTGCTGCAGCAATTGCCCATCGATACGCTTATCAAAGAGTCTGCTCCCTCTCAATACGAGATCAATTTGTATCATTGCCCCGATGCACTGCTGGCCGCAGATCAGGCGGTTATGTTGCAGCGTGTTATTCGTGGTGTGGCAAAACAACATCAGTTGCGCGCGACCTTTATGGCCAAACCCTTTGGCGACCTGGCGGGTAACGGTATGCACATCCACTGCAGTGTGCTTGATGCACAGGGTAATAACGCCTTCAACAATGGTACGGGGCAGGGCAATGACTTGCTACGGCACGCTGTTGCCGGATGTCTGGAGACCATGGAAGAATGCATGTTGATGTTTGCGCCGAATCTCAATTCTTACCGCCGTTTTCAACGCGGTACCCATGCGCCGCTGGCGCCCACCTGGGGTTATGAAAATCGCACGGTGTCGGTGAGGGTTCCTGCCGATTCACCCGCAGCAACGAGAATTGAGCATCGTGTTAGCGGCGCTGATGCCAATCCTTATCTGGTGATAGCGGCTATATTGGCGGGTATGCTTCACGGCATTGAAAATAAGTTGCAAGCCCCCACGCCATTGGAAGGCAATGCCTATGATCAGGTGCCCGCCAGTCTGCCGCGCCACTGGCCGGATGCGCTGGCAAGGTTTAGCAAATCGACATTCATTGCTGAGAATTTTGGTGAAGAATTTCAAAATGTGTATACCCTGTTGAAACAGCAGGAGATGGATGAGTTTGACCGTAGGGTCACTCCATTGGAATATGATGCATGTTTATAACTAATTCTCTTGAGGTTTTATAATGGGCGGCGAAAAATTTCCAATTGACGATGCTTCCATGTTTGCCAACGTGTTTAGCTTTGCGGGGCTACCACTGAGTAGAGATCTCACAGACGACAGTGTTGATGCTGTCATTATGGGCATTCCCTACGACCTTGGCACCAGTGGCCGAGCGGGCACCCGAAGCGGGCCAAATGGTATCCGGCAAGCTAGTGCCAATATTGGCTGGGAAGAGCAGCGCTGGCCCTGGACGTTTACCCTGGCCGATCGTTTGAGCGCAGTCGATTTCGGGGATGTACAGTTCCTGTGGGGTGATAGCGAGGATATGCTTGCCAAGGTTGAGGCTTATGCTGCGAAAATCACTGCGGCCGGTAAAACCTTAATCAGCCTTGGTGGTGACCACTTTGTAACTCTGCCTTTGCTGCGTGGGCACGCCAAAACGCATGGGCCCCTCGCACTCATACACTTTGATGCCCATACAGATACCTACGACGAGGAAGAAAAATACAATCATGGGTGTATGTTCTACCGGGCACCTCGCGAAGGTTTGATTGAT
>JBALVT010000115.1:0-13398 GCA_036961345.1 Halioglobus sp. | reverse complement strand
GCTGTAATCTGGTTGAACGACTCATCCCACATCTGGATAACATCAGTGAGTACGTTGGCGTAAAGATCTTCCTTGTTTTTGAAGTAGTAGTGTACGTTGGTTCTTGCTACCCCGGCACCAAGTGCTATCCGGTTCATGGACGCGCCGGTAAAACCACGTTCCGCGAACTCTTTTTCCGCGGCCATCAGAATAGCTTTTTCATTGTCTTTACGGATTTTTCCTACTTTGTAGGCACCCTTGCTTGTCACGACCTTATCCCTCTGTTATTGACCATATCAACATGTCATAAATATGACACGCGTGTCAAGAATTGGAAGTTTCACGGCTGTAGAGCTGGGGCAAATAATAATCACATAAATCAGTTGGGTAGCCAATTACCTCTACCAGACGGCGATAACATTCGGACTCAGAGGCCCCACGTTCCTTCCAGATAGGCACACGCTTCACCATTGTTTCAACGCGTTCTCTTGGTGTAATTATCCACGTATCCTGAGGTGTTTCGCCAAACCAGAAGTCAGCAGCGCAGGTCTTCATCGCCACCGGCTTCATGTACATCGCCAGATTGAGTACTTTTTCAGCGCCACTATCAGCGATGTAACCGGTCAAAAACTGCATGGTACCGCCGCAGTCGCCCAAATCGTCGATGATTAACACGGTTTCACCGCTAATCGGTATTGAGATGCCGTGTTGAACCAGTGGGTTTTCATAGCGAACCCCCGGCCCCTTATACAGTGATACGCCAATCGTACCGAATTCAATTTTAGGCACGCCTACGTCCCGGCCATCAACTAAATGGTCGTATAACAGCACGCCGGGCAACATGCCGCCCATGGTGACTATCAGAGCCTTGCTGATAGGGTGCCCCGTTTCCAGGTTTTCGTGCTGGTAGCGGTGTACCTGCTGGGACAGTTCGAAGGTCGCTATAGCTTCCACCTCATCGGGTATCAGCAGGAAACTGAGTTCGTCATCTGGAATAACAACGCCTTCTGGTTTGCGCCAGAACTCCATGTCAATTTCGTTGCGATGACAGTGAATTTGTTGGTGATACGAACTCATAAGTTATTCCTTATCTGGTCTGTGGAGCGCATAGCTATTATAGTGTGGTTTTTTCGGGTGTGTGTGCGGCCATAAGTATTCCCCGAAACCTGAATTCAAACAAGCCAATGAGTGACTACAATGACAACAAAGCGGTTTATTACTGCCCAGGAACTTCTCGATGACTCCTTTCGTCTCGGGCTTGATATTATAGCGAGTGGTTATCGACCCAATTACATTGTTGGCGTTTGGAGAGGCGGGGCGCCAGTGGGCATCGCTGTTCAGGAACTGCTCGATTTCATGGGCGTGGATACCGACCATATCGCCATTCGCACCTCCTCTTACTCCGGTATCGAAAATCGCGATCGTCATGTCAGGGTTCATGGTTTGAACTACATTGTTAAACATGTAAATGCTGAGGACTCTCTACTTTTGGTGGACGATGTGTTTGATACCGGTTTGTCGATTCAACAGGTAGTGAAAGACCTGCGCGAAGAATGTCGAAAAAACATGCCCGAAGTAAAAGTCGCCACGCCTTACTTTAAACCGCAGAATAATCAAACTGACATGATTCCTGATTTTTTCGTGCATGAGACAGATACCTGGTTGGTGTTTCCCCATGAGCTCCACGGTTTGTCTGAGGAGGAAATTCGTGAACACAAACCCGAATTCGCCGCACTTAAGGATAAACTGGGTAAGCTCAAAGCCGGTTAGCCTACCCAAAACCTCAGTCGCTTATTGTACGGGTGCGCCCGCGGCTATCCAGGCTGCTATCGTCTGTCGCTCCTCATCGGTCATCCCGGTTTTGTTCATGAAGGGCATATCTGCGGAATCTACTGATCTGGCCTTGATGCGCGGTGCCCACTGTTTCATTTGATCCATGGTGTCGAGCATCATACCCAGTGGAGCCGCAGTAAATACGTCATCGGTGGGAGCCGATGAATGGCAGGTAGCGCAACGCTCCGTGAGAATTGATTTTACTGAGGCAAGCTGTGATGTTTTAAATCCACCCTCGGGAATGGCCACGGGCTTGGGTGAGATGACAAATGCCAATGTCGCAGCGGCGATGGCGGCTACAACAAGAATAACAGGCCTCTTGATGCCTTTGTGTTGCAGATTGAAATAGTGCCGTGCAAAGGCCGTAATTGCGATAATTGCCAGCAATACCAACCAGCTGTATTCGTGCGAATAAGTCATCGGATAGTGGTTACTGATCATGATGAAAAGCAGCGGCAGAGTCAGGTAGTTATTGTGTGTTGAGTGCAGCTTCGCTTTTATTCCCCAGGCCGGATCGGGCTTCTCGCCATTCTCAATGGCGGCAACCAGCGCCCGTTGTGAGGGCATAATGACACGAAATACATTGCCAACCATAATTGTGCCAATAACGGCGCCCATGTGAATATAGGCTCCTCGCCCGCTGAATAAATGGGTCAGCGCATAGGCGTAGACCACGGCGATGCCGATTAATATCCCGCCAATCACAAAACCGTTTTTGGCCAGTGCTGTACTGCACAAGATCTCGTAGATGACCCATCCAGACACTAAAAAGCCAACGCCAAGGCCCACTGCCTGGAACTGAGTCAGGTCAGCCACGCGTTTGTCGATAAGGTATGAGTCAGCGCCGAGATAGAAAATAACGATGAGCAGTACCATGCCTGTCAGCCAGGTGGTGTAGGCTTCCCATTTAAACCAGTGCAGTGTCTGCGGCATTTTTTCGGGCGCCAGCTCATATTTAGCGACTTCATATATTCCACCGCCGTGTATGGACCAGAGATCACCCTTGATACCTTTGTCCTTTTTCCATTGGGGTGGTTCTTCCAGTGAGTTGTCCAGCCAGACAAAATAGAAAGATGCGCCAATCCAGGCGATTCCGGTTATCAAGTGTAACCAGCGAAAAATCAGTTGTAGCCAATCGAAGAGGTAGCTTTCCATAGTGTCAGACCTTTTTTAACGCTAACGTATTATTGTTTGCTGTGTACGAGTTCGCCGGCTGAGTAGGTTGCGGTAATTGAGCGGTCGTCGCCCATGATCGCCAGTACAAAGAGTGTTTCCATCAGGCTTTTGCATTGTTGCAACCTGAACTCCAGTATTGGCGTCGAGGCTTTGTCCAGGATGATAAAATCGGCTTCTTTACCGGCTTTGAAATTACCGATCAAATCTTCCATGTCGAGGGCTCTGGCTCCCCCTAGCGTGGCCAGGTAAAAGGCCTTGAAAGGCGTGAGTTTTTCCCCACGTAACTGTTGGACCTTGTAAGCCTCACCCAGTGTCTGCAAAATCGAGAAACTGGTGCCCCCGCCAATATCTGTGCCAAGACCTACGCCGATATTCTGCTCAACAGCGCGCTTTAGGTTAAACAGACCGCTGCCGAGAAAGAGATTGGAAGTAGGGCAGAAAGCTATATTGGATTGGGTTTCTTCCAGGCGGTCCCACTCTTCATCGTTGAGATGGATGCAGTGAGCAAACACACTTCGTCGCCCCAGCAAGCCGGCGTCATCATAGGTATGCAGATAGTGGTCACATTCCGGAAAGAGCTCCTCAACCCAGACCACTTCATTGGCACTTTCTGACATATGTGTATGCAGGTAGACGCCTGGATGTTCCTTGAGTAGCTGGCCTGCTTTGGCCAATTGCTCCGGGGTAGAGGTGGGTGCAAAGCGAGGGGTAACAGCATAGCGCAGGCGACCTTTGTCATGCCATTTCTCAATAAGCGCTTTACTATCCTCATAGGAGCTCTGCGGAGTGTCTACCAGATAATCCGGCGCATTCCTGTCCATCATGACCTTGCCGGCAATCATGCGCAGATTGCGTTCCTCGCAAGCCTGGAAAAAAGCGTCCACCGATTCCTTGTGTACGGTGCCAAACACCAGGGCGGTGGTCGTACCGCAACGCAACAGCTCATTCAGAAAACGTTCGGCAATTTCCCGGGCGTAGGCGGGATTAGAAAATTTTGATTCCACCGGGAAGGTGTAGGTATTGAGCCACTCCAGTAATTGCTCACCGTAAGCTGCGACCATTTCGGTTTGAGGATAGTGGATGTGGGTATCGACAAAACCTGGCATCAACAGTGAATTTGTATAGTCGGTAATCTCGGTACCGCGTTGCAAGTAGGGTATTAGATCCTCGGCGTAGCCTGCGGCGACAACTTTGCCATTGTCTACTACCAGCATGCCGTCTTCAAAATACTGGTATGAGTCCTCTTCGCCGACTTTGTCGGGGTCGCCGATAAAATGCAGAACGCTGGCGCGAAATGCTTCCATGTTATTACGCCTTCTTCTGTTGATTAGTGATTAACATACAATTCCAGGTTTTCCGGCAGTTCAATTTCATCACAGTTGCTGCCTTCGCCGCCGCGGTCCACCACCAGGAAGTCGTTGCTGCTGTTGAGACCCAGGCAGTAATGGTGCCAGGTGCCTTTGTGATAATTGACCCCCTGATTGGCCTGGGCAAGAAATGCACAAATTTTTGACGGGTCGAGTTCACCTGCAGGTGCCACTACCACAACGTAGGGGTTTCCACCCAGGGGCATGAAAGCCTGGCTACCCTTGGGATGGCGCTCCATGATTTTTACTGCAAAAGGCAATTGCACCGGCTTACTGCGAAAAATACTGATAACTGCTTTGCCCCCTGCTTCCTCAACGTCGACTGCCGCCAGGTCGTGATGACGTTCTGTGAGGCCGTAATTTATTGGAATTACCTGATTGTGGTCAGCAACCTGGATAACGTCACCAAAGGGTTCAAAAGCGTCTGCGCTCAGTGGCAGTAGTCGTAGTACCGAATTGCTCATTTAACTGCCTCGGTACGTGGAGTAACTGTAGGGCGAGAGCAGTAGGGGAATATGGTAGTGCTGACCGTCTCCTGCAATGTTGAACACAACTTCTGCCCAGGGGTAAAACACCGGCGCATTGATGGCGTCAAAATAGTGGCTAACGGCGAAGTGCATTCTGTATGTTCCGGCCTCAAGCACCAAATCGCTGGGACACAAGTCAGGTACTCGACCGTCTGCATTGGTCTGTCCGCTACCAACTTTGACCCAGTCGCCCGCTACGCGATGATAAAGCGTGATGGTAACGCCGGCGGCGGGGCTGCCCAAGGCTGTGTCGAGGATATGGGTTGTAATCTGGCTCATAATAGCTTCTCCAGTCGGATTTGAAAGATTTTGCGCTGTTCTTCTGCCGCGTTAATCAGCTCCTGCCCCCGCTCATTGGGTAGCCTGGCCTGCAGCAGTGCTGTCATCTGCGCAGCGCTTTTCCCCGTCGCGCAGACGATAAATATAAAACCGAATTTTTCTTCGTAAGCACTGTTGCCATCAGCGAGGGCTTGAATGGTGTCGTGACTGGCGACATTAACAGAAGATTGTTCGCCGGCAGCAAGTTCCTTGGTATTGGCATACTTGGCCTTTAGTGACCCGACATCACCAATCTTTGGGTGTCCATCAAAGGCTTGCAGGTAGTCACGTTCATCCAGACCCTGCCAGTTTTGGTCTGCGGTACTGCGAAGTTCCTCCGCAGTTGAATAGGGGCGGCCGCTTACCATACGGTCTATCCATGTTTCGCTGGTGCAGCATTGTCGAAAGCTGTGGCTGGCGGCCTCACGATTGGCCTGATTTAGCGTTTCAATAGTCATTGCTATGTCCAACTCGGGAAGCCCAGGACCCGCAAGCGACTAATGCCGCCGTCGGGGTATATATTGAGCCGCACATGATTAAACAACTGACCCTGAGGTACCTGTATCTGATTTATGAACAGATGTTCCTGATCTGAGTGCAGAGGTGTTCGTTCGATAACACTCTGCCATTCGATGTCATCGGCAGTAATATCTTTGCGATCGCTCAGTGTAGCTTCCAGGCTGACAGTGTCGGGAAAATTGCCCTTAAAATGAGCCGTATCGATAATGACTTTACGGATAGTGCCGGTCAAACCCAGTTGGATAATGTTCCAGTCGTTTGCCTGGTCTCTACGTCGTTTAGTTTCCCAACCGTCGCCCATATTGATGCCTCGGTTGGGCATTAACAGGTTACTCGGTGAGCTGTAGAACATATCGCTGCAGGCGAGTCCACGGCCCCCGTTTACAACACTGGCGATATCAATAAGTTCCCCGGGGATAAAATTGTCTGGATTAACACGGGCAGTGCCATAGATCCTGAGCCGGGCAACGCCGCCATCCGGATAGATTTTCAGACGTAAATGTGTGCACGGGCGATCACAGTTAACCGGGAAAAAATTGTGGCTGTGTGCGGCGGTGGGGCTTTTTTCAAGTACATTGAACCACTGTGTATCTTCGCCAAGGTCACCGTCGATCCAGGCACCTTCCAGCGATGCAAACTCTGGTGCATTGCCGCGGAAGTGAGTTGTTTCGACGTCTGTGCCGTGTACAACCCCAGGAATACCCAACTTGACGATGCACCAGTCAAATTCACGCTCGCCTGTTCGGTGCGCGGCGCGGCCATAGCTGCGCCTTGATTCCCAGCCGTCCATCCATTGACCCGTTGCGACGAAATGCCCCTCTTTAAAAACGGGGTCGGTGTGTAGTACTAGATTGGCACACTCGGCAAACCATTCGTCTGAACACGACAGTGCCTTGCCGCCTACTTTTTCGCTTAGCAGGTCTATGTACTGGCCTGAATATGGGTTGTCGCCTGTGTCGGTAGTACTCATTCGATTGATGTCCGCTATTTAAAGGGTTTGTTTCAAAAGTGCTTGACCACGGGGAGAACCGGTCAGCTCCCCATCCTGGTAAACGATTGCTCCGCGCACGTAGGTTCGTAGCACGACGCCTTTTACTGTCCTGCCCTCGTAGGGCGTAATTTTGTGGCGGTACTTAATAATATCCGCTGTAATCAAATATTCGCCAATATCATCAAACACCAGTAGGTCAGCATCGAATCCCGGGGCAATCTGCCCTTTACGAGCGCCCAGGCCGGCAAATTGTGCAGGCCGTGTTGCCATCCAGTCTGCGATTTGGGCGATTGAATAACCACGCTCTCTCGCTTCGGTCCAAATCAGTGATAAACCAAATTGCAGGGAGGAAATGCCTCCCCACGCTTTCTCGATATCACCGGTATCGATGTGTTTTAACTGTGGCGTACAAGGCGAATGGTCTGATACCACAAACTGAATCGTGCCGTCTGCCAGTCCTTGCCAAAGTTGCTGCCGGTTTTCATCTTCCCTTATTGGAGGGCAGCACTTGAATAATGTTTTGCCGTCGGGACAGGCCTCGGCAAATAGCGTCAGGTAGTGGGGGCAGGTCTCTGCGCTAATATTCAATCCTTCTTGTTGGGCTGCGGCGATGGCGGGTATCGCCTCGGCAGAAGACAAATGCACAATATGAATTCTGCCATTCGAGCCTTTTGTTTTAGCATCGCGACACAATTCGATCATCATGTCTATCGCGTCGTTCTCCCACTTTTTGGGACGAGAAGCCAAAAAACTCTGATAACGACTGCCGATTTCAGGCGGTTCAGTATCCTCTGTGTCCAGCTCCGCGTGAATCAGGTAGGGCACATCGTGTTTAGCCAATATGGGTATGGCCTGTGCGATATGGCTTTCATCAACACGCTGGAAATCATCAATGCCGGAATGAATGGTAAAAGACTTAACGCCCAGAACGCCGGCTTCAAGCAATGCTTCGAGATCAGCGAGGCTATCCGGCACTACACCACCCCAAAAACCGCAGTCAATCCACAGCTGATTGCCCAGGGAGTCAATTTTTTGCTGTAGTGCATCGGCGGTTGTCGTGACTGGCGTGCAGTTTAATGGCATGTCTACTACCGTGGTGATGCCACCGGCAGCAGCGGCTTGCGTGGCGGTATTAAACCCCTCCCACTCTGTGCGACCCGGTTCGTTAATATGCACGTGGGTATCGACCAGACCCGGCATGAGTACCTTGTTACCGAGGTCTTCAACAGGACACGCTGGTTTTTCATCGTAGCCAAGCACGTCCACGATAACGTCGCCGTCGATAACAACAGTGGCCGCTTGTTCAGTGCCATTGATAATGCAGCGCCGGCTGCGTAGGGCAAATGTAATTTCTTCACTCATGCGTTTGAATTTTCCTGACAATCTGTTGCGGTGGCGAGTTCGCGCATAACCTGTTTGGCCTCTCGCAGGGATACCCCTTTGTGGTCTGGCTTTTCACGCTCAACGCTATTGTTAATGGCTATCAGTTCGCCTGCGACAGAGACAGCAACTTCGATCGGTCGCTTGCCAGGGACGGCTTCGAGTCCAACAGGGCAGTGAACCTGCTCATAAAATTCTTTGCAATGTCCCTTGTGTTCCATACGCATTTTGAAGCGACGCCACTTGGTGTCGGAACCTATAAGGCCGACATACTTCGCATCGCCGCGTTTTAATACGGCTTCGAGAATTTCAAAATCCAGTTGGTGATTATGCGTCATGATAAGGAAGTAACTTCCGGCAGGCATATCGGCGACTTCATCGGCAGGTTGTTCGCTGAGGATAGGGTTGATGTTGCCCGGAAGGGTTTGCGGGTGCAGGGCCTCTCGGTTGTCCACCCAGCTGATTTTGCATGGCAGCTGCTGGAGAATACCTGTGAGGGCCGCTCCAACGTGACCGGCGCCAAACAACATGATGTTAAAGTCGCAGGCTTTGAAACTTTCGAACAACACCGTGGTGGTGCCGCCGCAGCACTGCCCCAGGCCCGGGCCCAGGGGGAAGTACTCGATTCTCTGCTGGTTTTCGGTTTTACTCAGTAGTTCGGCGGCGATTTCCATTGCCTTGAATTCCAGGTGGCCACCACCGATAGTGCCAAAAGTCTCAATAGCAGATACCACCATTTTGGTTCCGTTGCTTCTCGGGGTTGAACCGTGTGAGCCAAGCAGAGTTATCAGCACGTAATCGTGCCTGTGCTCGTCCAACTGTGTAATTGCGTCCACCCAGTTTGTCGATGAAGATGACATCATACGCTCTGTCCCGCCCGCATAGTCATGCAGGCATTGAGTACCCGTTCGGGTGTAGCCGGTGTATCCAGGGATGGGCTTGTTTGATATCCGCCGATACTTGCAACAGCATCGCGCAATGCACTCCATACAGAAATGCCGAGCATCAGAGGCGGTTCACCAACGGCTTTGGAGTGAAAAATTGTGGCTTCCACATTGGGACTGTCAGGCAGCAACTCAACATTGAACTGAGTAGGCGTATCGCCAATTGCAGGTATTTTGTAGCTGGCGGGGTTAACGGTTTGCAACCTGCCATCCTCACCCCAAACCAGTTCTTCGGTGGTCAGCCATCCCATGCCTTGTATAAAGGCGCCTTCAACCTGACCAATGTCTATCACCGGGTTGATGGACTGCCCAACGTCGTGACAAATATCAACACGGGTTACCTTGTATTCGCCGGTCAGGCTATCGATGATGACTTCAGACACTGCGGCACCGTAAGCGTAGTAGAAAAACGGCCGGCCCGTAGCCGTTTCGCGGTCGTAGTGAATCTTTGGCGTTTTATAGTAACCGGTTGCCGATAGCGATACGCGATTCATGTAGTTGAGCTGGGCGAACTCGGCGAAGCTCATATCCTGTTTGCCGCACGTGACCCGGCTGTTGCCAAAAACAACCTCATCAGGCGAAATTTCAAAATGTTCGGCTGCGAAGGAGATCATACGCTTTTTGATCTTGTTGACCGCATCCCTGGCGGCCATACCATTTAGGTCAGTGCCGGATGAGGCCGCGGTAGGAGAAGTATTCGGCACCTTATCAGTTCGAGTGGAAGTACATAGCACTGTGTCGATATCCACATGAAACTCGCTGGCGACAATTTGTGCTACTTTTGTGTACAGGCCCTGGCCCATTTCTGTACCACCGTGGTTTAACTGGATGCTGCCATCAGTGTAGACGTGCACCAGTGCTCCGGCCTGGTTCAAGTGTTGCACCGTAAACGAAATGCCAAATTTGACCGGGGTTAGCGCCAGTCCCTTTTTGAGAATTTTGCTGTCGCGATTAAACGCCGTTAATTCCTCGCGTCTTCGCTGATAGTCGGAGGTGTGCTCAAGTCTGGCTACCAGAGGCTCGATTATGTGTTGCTCTATGGTCTGACCATAGTGGGTTGTATTGCGGTTTCCATCCTCGGTGTAGAAGTTGAGTTTTCTCACCTCGAGTGGGTCCTTGCCAACAACCCTGGCAATGTTGTCCATAATGTTTTCTATGGCAACCATACCCTGGGGGCCGCCAAAACCGCGGAATGCCGTGTTGGAAACGGTGTTGGTTTTTACCCTGTGCCCCTTAATATGAGCGGTAGGCAAAAAGTATGCGTTATCCGAGTGAAACATTGCCCTGTCTACAATCGCATCTGACAAATCCGGTGATATTCCGCACCCGCCTGATAAATCCATATCCAGACCGAGCAGTTTGCCTTGACTGTCAAATCCTACCTGGTAACGAATAAGGAAATGGTGCCGCTTGCCAGTGGCGCTCATGTCATCGGCACGAGCCAAACGAATTTTTACGGCCCTACCTGTTTTTCGAGCCAGTAATGCTGCGAGACAAGCCCATTGGTTGGCGTTGGTTTCCTTGCCGCCAAAACCACCTCCCATCCGGCGCATATCAACTGTGACCAGATTCAGAGGAATATCGAGCACCTCTGCTACGAGTTTTTGTCCCTCAGAAGGGTTTTGTGTTGAGGTATAGACGAGCATTCCGCCATCTTCTTGTGGAACACAGAGCGAAGCCTGGCCTTCCAGGTACATCTGCTCCTGTCCGCCAATCTGCATCTCGCCGCTTAGCGTATTGGGCGCATCAGCTAATGCCGATACCACATCGCCGCGCTGCTGGGCGTGACTTGGACGGACAAAACTTTCACTCTCCAGGCCCTGCTCAATGCTGATATCGGCGTCTTGTACTTCGTATTCTACAATGGCCAAGCGAGCTGCTTTGCGCGCAGCCTCATAGCTTGTAGCGGCTACGGCAAACAGAACCTGACCCCAGAATTCCACTTGCTCTTCCACCATGAGCGGATCACCGGGAAACACCGGTCCTATGTCCTTGTGCCCCGGTACATCGGCAAGTGTTAATACCTCTATAACACCGGGTGCCGCACGCACCTTGTTCAGGTCCATTCGCAGTATCTTTCCCCGCGCTACCTGACTCAGGCCTACATAGGCATGCAGAGTGTTAATGGGGGCGGGCATGTCATCGATATAGACAGCTTCTCCACTGACGTGTTTGTGAGCACTTTCATGGCGCACGCTTTTTCCAGATGCCCCATTGACCGTAGAGGGCGAACCCGCAGTAAGTTCCGGTAAATTACGCATATTGGGTTACCCTCGCTTGAGTGCCATCGGTTTCAAGGAAGAGCCTTTGCAGAAGGTTTTGCGATACTTGCATCCGATACGCGGCCGAGGCTCGGAAATCAGAGATCGGGGCGTAGTCGTCAGCCAATGCTGACATGGCACTGGCAATTGTCGCCTCACTCCAGGGCTGATTAATGAGTGCCTGTTCGCAGCTTCCAGCGCGTTTGGGGATTTCCGCCATACCGCCAAAAGCGATAGAGGCGTCGGCAACTACGCCGTTGTTGATAGCAAGATAAAAGATGCCACAAACCGCAGAAATATCGTCCTCGAGTCTCTTACTAATTTTGTAGGCTTTAAATAGGTAGTCTTTGTTCGCCTTGGGAATTGTAATGGACTCGATGAACTCTCCCGGTTGCTGAGAGGTTACCTTGTAACTGACAAAATAGTCTTCAACATCTATTGTGCGCGAGCCTGATTCGCTGCGCAGTATCAGCTGTGCCTTCAGCGCAATCAGCACAGGGGGCATATCGCCAATAGGGGAGGCGTTGCCAACGTTGCCCCCCAGTGTTCCCTGGTTACGAATTTGGCGCGAGCCGAGACGTTCTATTAACTCGTGTAGATCCGGGTATTCCCGGCACAGGATATCCTTGCAGTCACTGTAGTTCACCGCCGCGCCGATATTGATGCTGTCGGTTGTTTCTGTAATTTTGAGCATTTCTTCTACGCGGCCGGTGTATATCAAGGTGTCGATTTCACGCAGAAATTGCGTTATCTCCAAACATAAATCTGTGCCGCCGGCGACCATTTTTGCCTCCGGGTTGGCGCTTAGAAGTTTGGCTAATTCGGTCGATGAAGTAGGAGAGTAGTAGTGCTTGCCTTTGCCAGCGAGGTGTATCGGTGACTGGGATGTTGCGATCTGTGTAAGCATTGTCACGGTGGCTTGTTCCCGGGCCGAAAACTGGTCTGGGGCCGCAGGGTCAAACATTTGCACAGCTGCGTCCATTATCGGCTTGTAGCCAGTACATCGGCACAAATTGCCACCAAGTGCCTCGATAATTGAGTCTCTTTCGGGTTTTCCGTGGTTTTTCCGGTAGGCAAACATCGACATGACAAAACCAGGGGTGCAAAAACCGCACTGCGAACCGTGGCAATCAACCATGGCTTGTTGAACCGGGTGCATAACGCCCTCCGCCTTTAAATCCTCCACAGTAATCAGTTGCTTACCGTGCAGATTGCCGATGGGGGTAATACAGGAATTGATGGCAGAGTACCTGATGTCGTCATCGCCAAGTTCACCCAGCACCACCGTGCATGCCCCACAGTCCCCGGATGCGCAGCCTTCCTTGGTCCCAACTTTGTTTAGGAGTTCACGCAGATAATCCAGCACGGTGGTATTCGGATCTATATCTTCAATTGAGCATAGTTCGTTGTTCAGCAGAAAACGTACCAAGGTTTGTACTCCCGCGCATTGCGTGATCAGTTGAAGCCTGCTTCCAATGTCTGGTTATTAGAGTAATCGAAACATTCGGGCGGCATCGTGTATTATGAATATCTGACACAGGTGACAATTATTATAGTAAACCGGGGTCGCGGTCAATAAGGTTTTTTATAATGCTTTGTCACTTCAGAAACCATTCTTAGTTCCATAAGGCCTTGTGGCAGAAAGATTCACACCAAATTCTCAAAATCCTGACACTGGTGACAATTAATACTTGACAATGGTGTCAGATTATATAAGTTTGTGACACGCGCTTTTTGTGGATCCGGGTCGCTGACCAAAAAAGGTGTATCGCACCATGGACGATTTTGTACCCGGAAGTATAGTTTACTCGAACATAATAACTACCTCGCCGTCACTGGCTGAAGAGTAGATTCTAATAAGATAACGGTGAGGTTCGCCCTGTGACCGACAATGTAGGCAATGAAGAATTCAGGCTCATTCTGAATGGCATCACCAAACAATACCCAAGCTGTCTGGCGAATGATGCGGTCGATATCCGTATCATGCCCGGAAAAATCTATGCCCTGTTAGGTGAGAATGGTGCCGGAAAGAGCACCTTGATGAAAATCATCTACGGTGTAGTTAAACCCGATGCCGGTAAAATCATCTGGGAAGGTCAGGAA
>JBALVT010000114.1:0-13457 GCA_036961345.1 Halioglobus sp. | reverse complement strand
TAGCTTGAGCGCAGGAGCCTGATTTATCTGGCCTGGGAGAGTGAATTTGGCGATACCGTATTGCCCCACCCCTGTAGTATTCTGTTGCTAGCGCATCAATCGTATGCTGCAGAACAAAAACTATAAGCGCCACGGACTAAAGTATTATGACTAAGCACACTCTTAATCAGGCCGGCCTCGAAGAACTGGTCAATACTATAGAAGGCGACGTCGCCGATGGACAATACGATGGCGCCGTAGTGCTGGTCGCACAGCACGGCGACATTGCCCTGCACAGAGCTATTGGGCACAGCGATCTGGCCAATAATCGTAAAACCCAGCTCGACGACATCTTCCACCTGATGTCAATTACTAAACAGCTAACCACCGTGGTGGTGCTTCAGGCGATTGAACGTGGGCAGTTTTCCCTGGAAACCAAAATTGCACAAATCATCCCTGAGTTCGGTGTTAAAGGTAAAAACAATATTACCGTCTATCACCTGCTCACACACATGAGCGGCATGAACGAGGAGCTTCCCGCCGCCCTGGTTCCTGGTCAGCATGTTAATATTCAGGCTCTGGTCAGCGCGGTGAGTGATGAACGCCTTCAGCGTCGACCCGGCAGGGTAGTTTGCTATAACCCCTACGCTGCCCATGCCATTCTCGCTGAAATGGTTTGTCGTCTTGATAAACAACAGCGTCCCTTTCGGCAAATATTAAATGATGAGCTTTTACAGCCCCTGGCTATGTATAACACCAGCCTGTCAGTACGCCCGGACCTTGCCGGGCGACGAGTACCGATTGTTCCGCGCTTTGGTGATGGCGGCCTGTTTGAGCCACAAGCCTTTAGTGCTATGAACTTGCTCGCTACTGAAGAGGCAGAATTTGCCGCGGCAGGCGCCATGGGAACCGCTATGGATGTATTTCGTTTCAGTGAAATGCTTCGCCGTGGCGGCGAACTGGACAAGGTTCGTATTCTCTCTGAATCAATGGTTAGCGAAGCCACCCGCAACCATACCGGGCAGCAATCCAATGATATTTTTGACTGGGCCCGAGAAATCCATAACTGGCCGGATTGGCCTGCCTATATTGGCCTGACATTTTTCCTACGGGGTGAAGGTACTTTTCCTACTCACATGGGCCACAATACTTCACCGGGAACGTTCTGCGGTGAAGGTGCCGGGTCCACTTTGTTTTGGGTAGATCCCGAGCGGGACTTGAGCTTTGTTTTTTTGAGCGCGGGGATTATGGATGAGGCTGAAAATATCCTGCGCTGCCAGAAGCTCTCGGATCTTGTTGTGTCAGCGGCCAGTTGTTAAGCCAAAGCTGCAGTCCAAAACTTATTCTATCTGGGGGGCGCCGGGTATCGGGCGAACACTACCGAAGTCTCAGGGTTAGGTCGGCCAAGAGGGTACTGCCAAGTCATCTTGTCGGTACCTGTTTAGTCATTTCCCCATGCATCACCAGGTAACATAAACTATGCTGAGCACAAGAATAAATTGGCCTGGAGCTAGATATGACTGACTACGACATTCTCATCAAAAACGGCGAGCTTTACGACGGCTCGGGCAGCGCTGTTCAGAACAGCGATATTGCGGTAAAAGATGGTGTTATCGCATTGATAGCCCCAGATATAGATGGCAGAGCTGATAAGGTCATCGATGCACAGGGTAAAATTGTCACCCCGGGTTTCGTCGATGTCCATACCCACTATGATGGGCAGGCCACCTGGGATGTCCATCTCAAGCCTTCTTCCAATCTTGGCACCACAACCGTTGTTATGGGTAACTGCGGGGTCGGCTTTGCGCCTTGTCGGGAAGAAGACCACGATGTTCTGATTAAATTGATGGAAGGGGTAGAAGAGATTCCGGGTTCGATCATGGACGAGGGGTTATCCTGGAACTGGGAATCCTTTCCCGAGTATCTGGATGCCCTTGATGAAAGAGAGATAGATATAGATGTCGCCGCTCTATTTCCGCACGCGCCACTGCGTGTGTATGTCATGGGCGAGCGGGCGCTGAACCGTGAACCAGCGACTGAGGAGGACATACAGAAAATGCAGGCTCTGATACGCGAAGGCGTGGAGGCGGGCGCGGTTGGTTTTTCTACGTCGAGAACGCTGGTTCACCGCAGCGCAACGGGGGACTTTATACCCACTTACCAAGCGGCTAGCGATGAACTGAAGCAATTGGGCGAGTCGCTGTCCGGAGAGAGGGGGAGTGTGTTCCAGTTTATTTCCGACTGGGTTGATGCGGATGACGAGTTCAGTATTCTAGCTGAGACCAGTGCCAAGACCGGCGCCAAGGGTACGTTTACTTTGGTTGATGTCGGCGGTGCATTGGGTGGCAACACAGCTGCCGGGCAACCAGGACAGTGGCGTCAACAACTCGAGCGACTGGAGAACGCGCAAGCCCAGGGATTGGATATTCGCGGCCAGGTGTTGTCACGGCCTATTGGTATTCTGATGGGTTTTCCCGGCTCCATGCACAGTTTTTACCGGCGCCCGTCGTTCGCGGCTCTGGACGACCTCAATTGGGAAGCGCGCAAGCAGGCGCTCGCTGATCCCGCACTGAAAGCGCAAATTCTCTCGGAGGACAACGAGAACCCACACGTGTTTGTCGAGATTTTCGACCGCCAGTTCAGCAAAATGTATCCCCTGGAAGATCCCATTAATTACCTGCCTGATCGAAATAGCAGTGTCGCAGCAATTGCTGAGAGAGAGGGCCGCGAGCCGGAGGAGTGGCTTTATGACTATTTTCTCGGCAACGATGGCAACAACCTGGTCTACATACCCGCGGTGAACTTCACCGAGAACATTCCCACACTACTCAAGCATCCTCACACCGTGTCTGCTCTGGGTGATGGTGGCGCGCATGTTGGGTCTATTTGCGATACCAGTGCCAATATTTACGTGTTGACCAAATGGGTGAAGGAGAAAGGCATGATTGATCTGGCCGAGGCCGTGAACATGCTATGCCGTCAGCCGGCGGAACTCTACTCACTGTTAGATCGCGGTTTGCTCGCAGAAGGATTGAAGGCGGATATCAATATCCTCGACTTTGAGGCGCTGGCGTTACATACGCCCCATGTTGTCTATGACTTACCCGCCGGTGGCAAGCGGTTCCTGCAGGATGCCGATGGCATCAGTGCGACTATTAAGGCGGGACAAATTATTTACGAGAACAACAAGGCCACCGGTGCGTTACCGGGGAAATTGCTTCGGGGGAAACAGGATGACCCGCGCTCTGAGTATAAACGCCAGTCCTGACAGATAGTTTTTTAAACGGGCACAGTTCTTAGATTTTCAAACTAAATTCTACTTCCCACAGACGCTGGTCTATGGGATTGCCGCCACAGCGGGTAATAAAGCTGTCGGTTCCATAGACACCGTCGATATTGGCGTTACAGCCATAGGTGTTATAAGCCTCTTCGTCGGTAGCATTGGTCATCAGGGCCAGCACCTTGTAGCGACCCTCAGGGCTGGTCCAGGATGCCTGTAAATCCAGGCGCGTGTAGCTGCCTTCCTGATTGTGCTCACCGATGTCAAAATACCGTTTGCCCATGTAAGAGCCCGTGCCGCCGAGAGTGAACTCACCGCTGCTGGTGGGCCAAAAATAGTGCAGCGACAGCGCCGCCTTGTTCTCCGGTGTCAGCATCAACTGCTTACCGTTTGCATTTTCAGGAATAATCTCGTTATTTTCATCGCGCTCGCCGTAGGTGAAATTGCTGGAATAAGAATCCGAGGTAACTTCAGCATGGTTATAGGAGTAGGAGAAAATGGCACGCAAGTTGTCAGTAGCCAGCCAGGTACCACTCACTTCCAGGCCGTACATTTCCGTATCCAGGTTAATCACTTCATCCAGTGTGATAGCGCCCGGCGGCGGCGTCTGGTAGGCGCGGGACTGCTGCATATCGGCGTAGTCATAATAAAAACCAGCCACCTCGGTGAATAGGGTGCTGTCCATAAAAGAGCCTTTCCAGCCCAGTTCGTAGGCAACCACTTCTTCCTGGTCGAACTGGCCATCATCCGACGCTCCAGCCGCGGCGGCATAAAACTGCTCCATGCCCCCCAGGCGGGTGCCACCCATTTTGTAACCGGTGGACACCGTACCCCAGAACATCTGCCCTTCTTCCGGTCGGTAAGTGGCGGTAATTTTGCCGGTGGTATTGCTGAAGTTTTCCGTATATTCCGCGTCAAAACTATCGACGTAGCGTGAGGAATCACCGGCGAAAGGGGCGACGCTGACATCCAGGGCATAGGGCAGGTCGACTCCGCCAAATTCACGAAAGAGATTGTAGTAGCGCAGCTGGGTTTCGAAGCCTTTGTAGTCGTCTTCCGAGTAGCGCGCCCCCAGTGTTAAAGACCACTGATCATTGATCGGAAAATCAACTTCGCCATAGGCGGCCCAGGATTCATTGTCTATCTCACCGTTCTGGTAATAGAGTATTCCCAGTGGATTAGCCCAGGTGTCCAGGCCAACTGCGTCGGCGGAGCTTACTGCAAAAGTGGGATTGTTCGGCGCATTAATACTAAATGGCTGCTCGTTTTCATCGGTAAAATAGTACAGGCCCGCTATATAGCTCCAGTCTTTGTCCCAATTGGATACCAACTGCAGTTCGTAGGTGTTCTGTTTCTGGTTTTGCTCGACATCGAGGTTAACCTGGTTGACAGGATCCGGGTCTGCAGTGCCGTCATAATCCGATGTGATATTGTAGTCGTACTCCACCAGGCCATACAGAAAGCTCAGTTCAGCGCCCTCAAAGTCGTAGCTCAGCCTGGCGGTCACAGCGTTATTGTTCTCCAGCTTTGCCTTGCCCGCATAGTTACGGTTTACCCTGTGCGGATCACCAATAGAGTCATTTTCCAGGCCTTTTTCACAAGCCAGGTACTGCGGGCTCTTGCTCAGTCCAGACCAGGTATTCACACAATCGTAGGGGTCCTCACTGGGGCGTGGGGTCCCGGCGGCATCGCTGCCCGCACCGGGTATAAAATCTTGATCAAGGCGCCCGTACT
This sequence comes from Halioglobus sp., assembly GCA_036961345.1. GTDB lineage: Bacteria > Pseudomonadota > Gammaproteobacteria > Pseudomonadales > Halieaceae > JBALVT01. Next base: position 8,464 of record JBALVT010000114.1, on the reverse strand, counting down.
CGGCCCACAGGTGCAATTTGTCCGTGATATCCCACTCTACCTGGGCCTCGTAGTAGGTGTTGTCCGTGGTGCGTAGGTCCTTGCCGGCGGTATTACGCTGCAGGCCATCGCGCTCGCTGTCGAGGATATGCAGTTTATAGCGCAGGTCGTCTGTGATTGGACCACTGACCACAGCCGCAAACTGGCGCATGCCTTCGTCGCCAACCTTGACCCGAAAATCACCCTCAAACTCTGCTGTCGGGCGGCGACTGATAATATTAACCGCCCCGCCAGTAGTATTGCGGCCGTATAGCGTACCTTGCGGGCCACGCAGTATTTCCGTGCGAGTCATATTGATAGGCTGCGTGCTGAGTGACGTGGCTTCGGCGGTAAAAATGCCGTCGTTATAGATGCCGACACCGGGGCTTATGCCCAAAGAATTAGAGAAGCGCCCCACGCCCCGAATTGACAGTCGGTTGGGCTGCTGTTGATAGGTTAACGATGGCACCAGCGCCTCGTACATAAAGGGGCTGTTGACGTTGAGCTCTTCCAGGAGGTCCGCGGAAAACGCGGTTATCGCAATGGGGGTATCCTGCAAAGCGGTTTCTCGTTTGCTGGCGGTAACGATAATTTCCTCGAGTGCCAGCTTGGAGTCGCCAGACTGAGCATGAACCTGGACACTTATGGCCAGCGGCAGAGCGGCGAGCAGGAGTGGAATTTTCTTCATATTGATCCCCATGTCTAATATTTATTATTTGGTTTACGGGAGTATCCCTACCAGTTAAAACCAATTACCGTAAGAAATCAAATTTTCTGATATCATTTATGAATTAGTATTTCGCCGTCCGCAGGTGGCAACGCCTGTTGGTTCAAATAGTAAACACGGTAATACATTATCTCTACACTGAGCACCATTTCAGGCTATTGCATAACGGCTAGCCGAAAGTTACAAGGGAAACTGGCTGCGTGCGCTGCGGCTCTTCTTGCTCTCGTGTTAGGATTTTCAACGGTGGCGAACGCTCTTCCGTCTAGAGATATTACGGCTACGTTCGAAGTGCTGTATGCCCCTTGGGATACTTACACCGCCGAAGATATTTTCCACGAAAATTTAACGAGCAGTTTTAAGCCATTAAACCCACCTGCCTCTATAAGTCGCTTTGGCAAAGAGGCATGGTTGAGAACGTCTCTTCCAGCTCAGCAGCCTGGCCATTCTGTGACCATCCTGGAATTGCCGGGCCAGATATTTAACTATATTGACGTCTGGTTCCGGTATTCCGATGGTGAAGTTAAACATTACTACGCCGGTGATCAATATCCCTATGTAAGCAGAGCAATCAAACACGCTAGTGCGGCGTTCCCCATTCCAATAGATGTCAACGGGCCTATCGAGATATTGATCCGCGCGAGGAACGAAACAACACACCCAATGAATTTTGCGGCGTGGGTTTGGCCTGAAGACAGTTGGCAGGAATATCTTATGCTCAAGCGCGCATGGTATGGGGCGTTTATCGGGGCAGTGTTGGTGCTTTGCCTATACAATCTGTTTCTGGGGTTCACGCTCAGGGACAGCTCCTACTTGTTCTATGTCGGGTATGTTCTGTGCCTGACTTTTTCTGTCATATTGCTCAGCGGGCTGGCTGAAGAATACCTCTGGCCAGAGGGCAAGCCTGCACCTTTTGTGCTGGCGGCCACCGGTCTTGGAACCTTTTTGGCGGTGGGCTTCGTTAATCAGTTCCTCAAGATACGGCCGTGGCGGCCACGCCTGTACTGGATATCGACGCTGATATCTGCTTTGGCGCTTATCTGCGGTGTAATTTTGGTATTCAGCCATAGCCTTCCTGTTGTACCCGCCCAATACAGTGCCAGTTTCGTTCATTTTCTTTTACTGATTTCGGCAATGTACTTTATAGGGACATCCCTGGTGAGCTATTTTTCTGGCGTGACGCAGGCGCGGTTTCTTGCTTTGAGCATGTTTGCCTTGTTGTCATGTATGGCTGCTTATTTTTCCTATACGTATGGTTTGTTAGCTTACAATACAGTAATAGGCCACTCTCTGGAGATTGGCACGCTGGCCGAAGGTATTTTGCTTTCGCTGGCCCTCGCTGACAGAATCACCATTCTTACCCGTGATAAACAGGCGGCGGAGCAAACGGCATTTGAAGCTCAAAAGTCATTTTCAAAACAATTGATAATCGCTCGAGAAAAGGAACGGCAAAACATATCTGAGGTCCTTCACGATTCGATAGGGCATGCTGTCCTAGTGCTGAAAAACAGCCTGCAAAGTCGAGCCGGGTCTCTTGAAAAACAGTATTCAATCACCCCGCAACAAAACCATGAAATCCTGGGTGACGAAATTGGTCAATGTGGTGAAATAATGTCGGACGTGCGTCGTCTATCTCATGATTTGCACCCACACATTCTTCAGCGTCTTGGCCTTGCCACCGCTATAGAAGCGACATTCGAGAGAGCGCTGGAGCCTGTGCAAATAAAATGGGACCTGGATATCGACTCGCTCCCTGATGAGCTGGAACCCGAATTGGAAATTACTGCCTATCGTGTTATTCAAGAGGGCCTGAATAATATACTAAAACACGCAAGCGCTACCGCAGTTGAGTGTAGTATTCGTGCTTCCCAAGAGAGCATTCAGTGCAGGTTATTTGATAACGGAGTGGGGTTTAATGTGGCTACAGCTGGCACTAAGACACTTGGCTTGCAGGAAAGTACTGCTCGGATACAAATACTTGGTGGTCGATTTCATGTCGAATCGGTTTTTGGGAGAGGTACGACGATTCAATTTGAAGTACCGTTGGCTTCATCAGGAGCACAATAGGTCTGTAATGGAAAGGGAATAGCTGATGAAAAATAGTCGCCTGATAATCGTCGATGACCACCCGATTTTTCGCGAAGGTCTGAAGCAAATTATTGCTCGTGTCCCCGGGATAGAAGTAGTGGCAGAGGCCGATACTGGCGATGCTGCCTTAGCGCAGATTCAGCAGTTATCGCCGGACGTGGTGACACTCGATATCGCCATGCCGGGTAAGGATGGTTTGCAGGTGCTGGAGATGACGCGAAGTGCAGACAAAGTACCTCTGGTGATTGTCATCACCAGTTATGACGATAATGCCTATCTAAACAAAGCCTTTGAACTGGGGGCTCGCGCCTATGTGCTTAAGGACAGCGCACTGACTGATGTCGTTGATTGCCTGCGGGCGGTACTCGATGAAAAGATTTTTATCAGTCCATCACTGGGCCGCAGTAAACCTCTGCTGCCTGATATGGACGACGCAAGTGTACTTAGTGTCGAAAGCCTTACAAATATGGAGCAGTTAGTTCTGCGCGGTGTGTCGGAGTTCAAAACCAGTAAGGAGATAGCGAAGAAGCTCGATGTCAGCTACCGCACTATCCAAAATCATCGCAGTAATATTTGCAGTAAGTTGGGTTTGCGAGGGGCGCATCAGCTATTGAATTTTTCCTGCGAGAACGCACATCTCATTGTACCGAATGTTTGATTAGTTACTTCCCTTTGGCCGCTGAATACACAAGCCTCTACAGCTTGAGTAACGGCGCGGCATCAATGAAGTGGGCTGATCAGTTCTATGCCTCTAGCAAGAACACTCGGCATGAAGACCCCTACCTATAAGTGAACTTCTAAGTACTGGTACTCAAGTCGCTGAGTGGTAGTGCTCATTGTCCGGCCGATACTTGCGATCTAGACTGTAGCCGTATAGTTCGTGAGTCTTCTACGCAGGGGAAACAAGGATGAGCAACAGTTCTTTCACAGAAGTTAGTGAGCAGTCGTGGTTTAGCCGCTTAGGTAATGCCTTCAAAGGTATATTGGTTGGCTTGCTGCTGTTTATTTTATCATTTCCCATCATCATCTTTAATGAAAACCGGGCAGTCAATACAACGGTCGGTTTGAAGCAGGCGCAAGGATTAGTGTTGACCGTGCCTGCAGTGCCTGTTTCAGCGGATAACGACGGCAAGCTGGTGCATTTCACGGCTACAGCGACCACCAAGGATATTCTCAAAGATGCAGAATTTGGTATAGAGCTAAACGCCATCCGGCTTGCGCGCTCGGTTAAGATGTACCAGTGGCAGGAGCAAAGCGAGTCAAAGACAGAAAAGAAACTCGGCGGTGGCACCGAGACGGTTACCAAATACAGTTATCACCTGACCTGGTCAGCCAAACTGATAGATTCGAATAACTTCAAAGACCAAACCGATCATTCTAATCCGGGATCAATACGCTATCCGGGTAGAGACATCACAGCGGCAGTGATCACCGCGGGCGACTATAACTTACCAGTCATTCTTGTAGAGCAACTGAACAACTGGCAACCTGTTGACATTGGTTCTGACCTGGATGTTCCTGCTGGCCTTGTCCAGCATGGTTCCGAATTAATTAGTGGCAATCCTGATAAGCCGCAAGTGGGCGACCTTCGCATTAGCTATTCTGCGATATTGCCTGGTCCAGTCAGTGTGGTGGCTCAACAAGTAAACCAGTCTCTGGAGGCATTCCACACCAAGACTGGCACCTCTATCGCCATGCTCGAGTCTGGCACGCTCAGCTCGGAGAATATGTTTAAACAGGCCCATGCGAACAACTCGGTGTTGACTTGGGGGCTGCGCCTGCTTGCGCTGATTCTAATGGGTGTAGGCATTGCCCTGGTTCTTAATCCGCTCAAGGTGCTTGCTGATGTAATTCCGTTTTTGGGGACCGTGGTGGGCGTTGGTACCGGGGCAATAGCGACTCTTCTGGCCCTGGCGCTAACGACAATTACCATCGCAATCACATGGATCGCTGTCAGGCCAATCCTCGGTGTGATTTTGTTGATTGTTGCCGGCGGAGCCTTTTACGGAATTCGGTTCCTGGCCAGGAAAAACCTTCCTGTCGAGCCTACGGTATTAGCTCAAGCCGCCGGAACTTGAGCGGAACAACTAGCCCACGTCCTTTGGGAACAACCGAAAAGCGGTGGTAGGAATGCTATGGAATATAAACTTTAAGGCGATTAATCATTATGAAATGTAAAAAACTAGTAGGGTCGTTAGTCTTTTGTTTTGCCTCTTCAACACTGGCGAACCTTGCATTTGCGGGTGCAGCAGACATGAAAAACTCTGATGGAAATCAGATGAAGTTCGAGTATGAGGGGGACAATCTGCGCATTAATACAGGCCAGCAGGGAAGCTACATGGTCATTAATAATAGTGGTATGTATGTTGTCAGCGATGCCGGCGGTACACCGATGGTGATAGATGCCGGAGAAATGATGGGAATGTTTGGAGATATGGCAGCTACGGCTCCGTCTATAGCCTCCAGTGAAATAGTGTCACTTGAGGCGACAGGCAAGCACGAAAACAACGCAGGAATAGAGGGTGAAATCTATAAGCTCGAGTATATCGATAACAACTCAGAGGATGTTCAAACCGCTGAACTTGTGTTGTCCGATGACCCCCGTGCCATAAAAATGAGCAGAGCAATTAGCGGTTTCGCGGCGGCGATGGTGAAAGCCATGGGCCAAAACCCAAAGGGCGCGAATGACTTGGAAAAAGAGATGGCCAAACTGGATAAAGGCGTACTGCGCTACGGCGATGATATGTGGGTAACGGCCATTAGTGACAGGACGATTGGTAGCGATAGATTCGTGCTACCTGCTCCGGCCCAAGACCTATCGGCTATGTCTGGTATTGCCGATGCAATCAGCAATGCACAATCTTCCCAAACTAACGCTTCAAGCACGACCGGGCAGACAGGAGAAGCAACACAGAAAAAGGGTTTGGTTACGGGGTTTCTATCAGCCTTTGGTAGGAAGGCCGACGATCAGGCAACAAGGCAACAGGATCGAGCAGAGGATCAAGCAGATGATGCCATTGACCAGGCCTCAGACGAGGCTGTAGACAGTGTCCTTGATAAGGCAATGGGAAAGCTTTTCGGAAACTAAATTATCGAAAATTTCCAGAAATATATCGGTTAGACCACTTAATAAGAGGAAATCGCTATGGGCAGTAAAATAACACGACGAGAAGCACTAATAGGGTTAGGTGTCATGGCCGCCGGCAGCACAACAGCTAGCCTTAGTTTTGGAGCAGGCGAAAATGGTCTGGAGATCCGGGTTAACGACCCGCGCATGCTCAAGGGGCTAGAGGGTGAGGAGGCGATGACTGTTCTGGCCAAGGGACTTGTGATCAATGTTATCGATCCTGAATTGGTGGGCACTGAAATTGTGCTCTGCGCTGTTTATGTTCGGGGTGGACGCCCCGAAGATGTATTCATGTCCAAACCATTTCCGATTAAAATGGGAAGAACTAAGGGTCGCAGGGGCGAAACTATAGCGGGTGAAGTGTTTCTTCCGGGTGACATGTTTCTTCCGGGTGACATGTTTCTTCCCGGTGATATGTTCCTGCCGGGTGACATGTTTCTACCCGGTGATATGTTCTATCCAGCCAGTGGGGTTGAAGAGTTTGTCGCCAAAGCCGCACAGACAACTTTTAAAGAGCGTGACAGGGCCAATGGTCTGTTTTTTGTAGTTGTTGCCGCAGATCCGAAACGCCGCGAAAGTATCGCTGTGAGAGGAACTGCAATACCCTCTGAACGTGGCTAGCCGAGACTGCTGTGCAGGCGCGATCGTTATCGGAGGTAGTACCGCTGGCCTGATTGTGGCTGGGGTACTGGCTAGATCTGGCTTCAGTGTTGTCCTGATTGACAAAGCGTTTGGGGCCAAGCCCCAGTGGGAGCACGTGCACCTTCTAAACTCACAAAGTTGGGAGGACCTGTGTGATTCAATTCCTGGCTTTGAAGAAGAGCTTAAAGCTCAAGGCGCAGCCTGCGGCAGTCAGGTTCTACTGAAACCTGATGGCTTGTGTACAGAAGACACACGGCCCCGGCCTTCGCGACGTTGTATCGACCTCGCATTACTGCGCACTCTCCCCGATAGCGTCAAGCAGGTCTCGGGGCGAGTAAGCTCGCTAAATCTGGACCCAACCGGAGTTCAAGTTACACTATATGACGAACGCCGGTATTCCGCGGCCTTCGTTCTCGATGCAAGTGGCAGAAGTAGAATGTCTTTGAACGCAGTAGGCCAGATTCAAGGCTGTCCAGTTGACCTTCATCAAGGCCCTGCCAGCGGCGGCTATGTTTCCACAGTGATAAAAGGCGTCAACCTGCCCCAGAACCAGATAGCGTTGCGTGGAAGCTACCAGGGCACTGGAATTCTTCTGTTGAAAGAAGATGAGAATTGTTGGCGACTAACATTACAGATCGACACTGTTCCCACGGAGATGTTGGCCACAGATAGCTTCCAGGAATTACTATCTGAGCTAGCCTCACCCGAGATATCCGAGCTGTTCGCGGGGGCCAGTGTTGTAGGAGCCCCCTTCCTCTTTGGCCCAGTGAGAGCCGAGCGTGTGCACTGGAATGAGAAAAAGCTTGAGGGCGTGCCCTGGATAATATTAGGTGATGCGCTACTCACAACACCGCCTTGGCTTGGTTGGGGTGTTGATCAAATCGTTACGCACAGTAAGCTTCTAAACCAGGGTCTCCTAAACCATGCCTCAATAGACGACATACGATCTTCTATAGATCGAAGCGCTCGTGATACATGGCTACAGGCTACGATGAAAGAAACGTTACGCAGTTTTACGACTGCATAGTTGGATGGGGTACCGCCAGGTTAAAAGTCCGTAACTGGTAGAATCTGTGGATGAATACATACAAACGCCACAGATTCCCGCGGTTACGCGCCCCGCAGATATCATCAGCTATACTGTTTGGATGTAATACAGATTCAATCTGAGGCGCGTGGTAACAGCCATCGCGATATTGAAGATCTCTTAGCCGAGCGACGCATCACTTTCAGCCGAGAAGCAATTCGACTCTGGTGCATTAAGTTCGGTGCTATCTATACTGGGCGCCTGAAACGAAATCACCGAGGATATGGAGATACGTTCTTCCTCGATGAAGTGTTCGCCGGTGTGCCGGACCATTCAGATCAACGGCAAACAGCATTATCTCTGGCTGGCTGTCGATCAGGACGGTGAGGTGGTTGATGTTTATCTTCAGTCCAGACGAGATGGCGTTGCTCATCGTGAATTGATTCCAGAGACGATCCACAGTACTAAACAGTATGAAAATAATAGGGCTGAAAATTATCGGGATCTCAGGACGAGTGCGTGCGGAGCCTGCAATTAGTGCTCGCATCGTTGGTTTTGTAGATCCTTTTCGCCCACTGTTGAATTGCACCGAATATTGAGCTGTTTTTTCGGGATATTTGCGTTTTAGATTGACCCACCTGGAAAGCCAAAATCCGATGTTGATCAGATAGGTGGGCCAGTTCTGGCGGGACAATTTCTCGTGTAAATACCAGGTTAGGTTTTGATGCAATTCAACAGCAGGGGCTATCTCAGAATTCTAAATGACCCCTCGTATAACAGACAATCGCTGACTAGCTGCGTTAAACTACTTAAACACGTTGGAAACACTTAATTCTCT
>JBALVT010000113.1:0-13582 GCA_036961345.1 Halioglobus sp. | reverse complement strand
TTAGTCATTGGATAAAAGATATGAGAGAAAAACTTTGCGCCGCGTGAAACCGCCCATTCTTTCATTGCTGCGGCCACCACATCGGCTGTTGCAGCGTCGAGTTGTTCGCCGGTTTCCATGGTTTTCTTAATGACTTTAAACGCTGTTTTAGTCAGTGCCCATTCCATTCTCGACAGACTAAAAACGTCTTCAGCCCAGATTTTACCCAGTGGTTCGGTCTGGCTGACGGCCAGTGGTGAGCGGCCGGTGATGTTGTTAATTGCCTGTTGGCGGGATGCGTTTGCACTCATATTGTTTTCCTCGATTAACTAGGTGAAAGATTCAAGCGGCTAAGATATGTGAATAGCGGTTGTCATTGTCTCGATAGTTTCAGTAGTAGAGCAATAATCGCGCCAAAAAAAAGGGTTACTCCAATCGTCTATTTGTCCTGGCGACCCCGGTAAATGAGCGCTTTGAGCTCCACTCACCGTCAGTTGGGCGCCTAGAGTGCATTATTTTGATGCGTCGCGCACCAAAAGAGTAGGTTTTTTGAGGGTCGCCACCTTGTTTTCTGGACTTGTTGGTTGACGCACATTCTCATGGAAAATATAATTGCATTCATATTTTCCAAAATCGATGGAATATGCGTTTGAACACTGAAATTGACGTCAGGCACGAGCGAATCCGTGACCAGGTATTAGACGCTTTTGAAGCTCGTTGCTCAGAAAGTGGCCCCAGAGCGGTGTCAATGGCGAGTCTGGTCGCTCAATTGGGTATTAGTACAAAGACGTTATACCGCTTGTATGCCTCCAAGAACGATATTCTGGTGGCGCTGATGCAGCGCTGGGCCCATGGCAGCGCTTTGCGCCAACAGGAAGGTTTGGCCACAGGGCTGGCACCGCAGCAACGCATCACCGATGCTGCTCTGGTCTGGCTGCAGACACACAGCCGATTTTCGGCACAGTTCTGGCGCGAGCTCGCGAGAGATTTTCCCGATGCACAGTCGGTTTACGCACAGGAGTATCAGGCCTTTTTACAGCGTTCCCGCAGTAATCTGATTGGCGATATTCGCGAAGATTTAAAACCAGACCTGGCGCTATCTTGTTTAATGGCTTTGATCCGCCATGCCACCGAGCCTGCGGTACACACTGCGGTGAAACTGGATCGCGCGGAAGCCTTGGTACAGGCCATAGACCTATGGAGTGTGGGCGCACTGCGTTCAAGTTCCGTCAGTGCACTCTCGTGACGACTCAAGCTGTCTACGGTGTCGCATTACCGATTATTCTCGCCCTGATTCTGCTGGAGGCGATACTCGGCGCAAAACGTCACAGAGCTTATTACAAAAGAGCTGATACCTTGGCCAGCCTGGGGTTATTACTTGGTAATATTCTTATCAACGCCCTGACGATTGGCACAGTCCAGGGGTTTTACTTTTACCTCTATCAGTTTCGCGCGTTTGAAATAAGTGCGCTCCTGCCTCTTTGGGCGCAGTGGTTACTGGCGTTTGTGGCGATCGACTTTGTATTTTATTGGTATCACCGCGCGTCGCATTCCACCCGGGGACTCTGGGCGATCCATATGAATCATCATTCGAGCGAAGAAATGAATTTTGTGGTGGCCTTCCGGCAGGCATGGCTTGGGCCTTTGTCGAAGATTCCGTTTTTTCTCAGTTTGCCTTTGCTTGGGCTGGATCCGTCAATCACCATGGTGGCAGGTGTTGCCGCAACATTGTGGGGAGTGTGGGGGCATACTCAAATTATTGGCAAACTGGGCCCTGTGGAGTGGCTGTTTAACACGCCTTCGCATCATCGCGTCCACCATGGTACTAATGTTCAGTACATCGATAAAAATTACGGCAATCTGTTTATTATCTGGGACAGAATGTTTGCCACCTTCGAGCCCGAAAATGAAACAGTAGTGTACGGGCTGACTAAAAACGTCAATACCTTTAATCCCTTTGTCATCACGATTATGGGTTGGCAGACGCTTTTGGCGGATATCAAAGTAGCTCCACGGCTGGCAGACAAACTCTTTTACCCGTTTGCTCCACTGGAGTGGGTTGCACCGGTTGGCACAGCTTGCGAGCAGGAGAGCCTGGAATCTTCCGCAGGGCCCAAGGGCACCCCTAGCGGCTAGAGCGTGTCGGCTTTATTCGAGAAACTCAGCGGAGTTCAGGTCGACACATTGCTGCAGGTGGCGCTGGATCATAGAGAGAAACATTTTGTCGCTGCGCTCTTCAGCGGCGGTAAATACAGCGCCCAGCACGGTGATAACAATGCCGTGCATTGAAAACTCCCGATATTGCTCCCAGCACTCGTTCGCGCTCAAATCTATGTCGGCGGCCGCTAGCCAGCCGGCGTATTCATCGATAAACGACTTTTCCCACTCCCGGCGTTTGTCGATGTCGACACTGCCACCAAGGAAATAGGCAGCATCGGTTAGGGCGCTGGATTCACCAACAGTCTGCCAATCTACCACTGTTGCAGAAGAGCCGTTGTACAAGACATTTTCACAGCGAAAATCGCCATGAATAAGTGTTTTTGGACCGGTAAATCTGGTCGCGAATGTAAGGTGGTGTTCAACGTAGCGTTCGCCAAAGGTGAGGCATTCGTCTGACAAACCATGGCCGAAGCGGTCGACAAACTGCGGCCAACACTGTTCCATTAGTGCAGCGCCCTGGGCACCTCCGTCGGTGCGAGCAGGGGAGGTGACGTAATCAAGTTCACCGATACTGTCATCACTGTAAAAGGCAATCGCCAGTTTCGAGGCCTCGCGCAGGGAGGCTCTGGTGTTCTCCGCAGACTCACCTACCAGTTGGCTGCCGGGTTCTGCCGGTGCCAAATCTTCCATCAGAATAACAAAGTCGGTGCCCTCGTTATTGACCTCGCTGGCGTAGATTTTCGGAGTGGCCATAGCAGTGCGATCTGCCAGGTGGCGGTAAAACATTACCTCGTTCGAATAAGCGCCCATAGCACCCGCCATTCCTCTGGCGGTTTCGTCGGTAGCCGGTAGTTTGGCTATGAGCGTGGCGGGTGCCTTGTAGTCGCCATCGTAGGTCAGCGTAAGCCGCGCATTGTCGCCCATCTTCCCAGTGCCGATAATTTTGTGTTCAACACTGGTAACGTTTCCAGTGGCTAAGTGACCCGACTCGCGAAGGGCGCTGGTTAACCAGTTTGCGGTAAGTTGTTCAGGCGTGGAGGCAATAGAAACCATGGGCTTGGCTACCTTTGGCTGTGACTGGGGTGTAAGTAATTGCACTGTAAAGCAGCGAGCCTCTCAGGTCGAGATATTGACTGTTTGAATCACACGCTATGTACTATGCTGAAACATTATTTATACCGGTGAGGCGACGAGAACCCTATGTTATCCAAGTTTGATGATTATCCGATCCACCAGACCAGCAAACCGATATTTCACACGGCCTCAAGTGATCGTTTTACCTACGACCGATACTGGTATAACGGCCACGCTGAAGACGGCAGTTTCTATTTTGGGGTAGGTCTGGGCCGTTATCCGAATCTGGGAATTCTCGATTGCGGTTTTAGTCTGGTGATAGACGGCCATCAATATGCGTTTCACGGTTCAAGACGCGCACCGCACGAGCCCACCGAAACCGTTGTTGGCCCCTTTGAACTGAAGATACTCGAGCCTATGGGGCGGCATCAGCTGATTATAGGGCCCAATGAAACCGGCATTGAATGCGACCTCATTTTTACGCCTCGCACCGGGGTGATCGAGGAGGGCTTTCAAAGTTTAGGCAATGAGAGACACGTGGTAATGGAAGCAACCCGCCTGGATCAGTTCGGGTATTGGAGCGGTGTGATCAAGTACGCGGGGAACGTGCTCCAGGTGGACGGTAGAACAACCTATGGGCTGAAGGATCGCTCCTGGGGTCTGCGTCCCGTGGGTGCCGCCTATACTGGCGGTGCACCTCTGGATGCCTATCAGGCGGTGCACTTCATGTGGGCCCCCATTCATTGGGAAAACGAGTGTACGCTGGCCGGGTGGTTTGAGGATGCCGAAGGGAATCAGTGGCACTCAGACCAGGCCGTTGTGCCTGCCTATAGCAATCATGAAGACATACCGGGTGTTATCGATCCTGCAGCACAGATCTGGCGGGGTAATGTAAAACATGACATTGTCATGACCGCGGGCACTCGGCAAATGCGCTCCGCCACGATCACCATGCACGATGATAAATCGGGGGAAGAGATCGAACTTTCACTGGAGCCGCGTTTGCTGTACCGCATGAAAGGCATAGGTTACCAGCACCCCGAGTGGGGTCACGGCCATTGGAAGGGCGAGCTGGCTATCGGTGGCGAGAGCTGGAAGGTTGACGAGGTTGATCCGCTGGCGCTTGAGAATATTCATATTCAGCAAGTGGTTACTGCACGTCGTGGCAATGAGGTTGGTCACGGGGTCCTTGAACAGCTGCATATAGGCCCCTGGGCACCGGCGGGTTTCAAGGATTGGTTTGATGCCTGATCCGGGTTAGGTGCGCGCGCTAAACGTCGGTCATTCCCTGCTCGCGCAACCATCTGGTGCAAACCTGTTCAGCTTTGAGTAGCTCCTTGGGCTGACCGAGGTAGTAATGTGTGGCCCCCGCTATTTCAACAAATTCCTTGTTTGGATTGGCGAGCGCTGCGAACAGTCTTTTGGCATGGCTGGGCGTACAGGCATCGTCGGCTGAATTGCTTATAACCAGTGTGGGCAGATTCATATTCGCCGCATCATCGATGCCATTGGCATTGGAATCATCATAACTCCATTGTGACAGCCAGCTTCTCAAGGTGGTAAATCGCGCCAGTCCAATGGGCCCATTGTTGACAATTCTTGGATCACCGAGAAAACAGGTGCCGGGTTTCCTGTCATTGGGGTCAATGGTTTTGTCCAGCCATACCGGGGCCGCCATTGTGCCGTGTACGGTAAACGCAAACTCTTCATTATTACGCCCCTGTGCACGCAAGCTGGCCAGTTTCTCTTTTACCCAGGCCGTAATTCTGCGATTTCTGGCGATTTGGGCGGCCTTGTAGCGTTCCTGGAACTCTTCGGTATACGGTGGCTGATTGGGGTTGTCAGGACTGTACAGATCCAGAGCCGGATCGCGGATGTCCGGGTTTGTCTCATCCAGAATTGAAGCATCCATCCATTCCGTTAGCGTTAGAGCTCGACTTATGTGGGCGGCCAGTAACATCATGCCGTCGGCGGGGATCAATTCGTGGGTCTTCAGGTTTGGTGGGTCGCCCGCGGGTGTGGACGAAATGGTAGTGTTCTGCGCCTGACGTTGATAAAAAAGCGCCAGCGAGCCACCGCCGCTCCAGCCGGCCAGAATGACCTTTTCATATCCCAGGCGCTGCTTTGCATCCTTGATACATTCGCTCATATCAACCGCCACTTTCTCCATGATCAGGGCAGTGTCGTTATTGGGGTAACGGCTCTGGCAGTAGATAACATGGTGCCCCGCTTTTGCCAGCGCCAGGGGAAGGGGAAGGTACTCTCCGCCGCCAATAGGATGCATAAAAAGAATGACAGTTTTAGAACTGGAGTTTTCAGGGCGCATCAGGTGGGAGCGTAATACCACGAAGTCCACGCCACCGTAGACATCCTTGAAACCGCTGGTCTTTTCCTCGAACAACATTAGATAGGGGGTTCTTACAATACCTTTGTCGGCATCTACAAACATCAGGAGTCCTCTTGCTCGGCGGCATTGGTTGTGGCATTGGGGTCTTGTAATCCGCTGGTGCGCGAATCGACATTTTGCGCACCAAACAGGGCGATTTTCTGGGCCCGTGTTTTGTCTGTCCACTGTGCCAATTGCTCGCGCGCATTGCTTTTTTCATGGGCGATGACGGAGTCGTGGGCCTGGGTTTTACAGGTGATTTCCAGAGCATAACCATTGGGATCGAAAAAATAGACAGATTCAACAAAGTCGTGATCGATGGGGCCAAAAATGAAATCGCCGGCGGCAGCGATTTTATCCTTCCATGCCATCATGGCTTCGCGGCTCGATACCTCGAATGCTATGTGAATGTCATAGCTGTCCTTTAGTTCAAAGTGCTCTGGTTTGGCGTTGTCGGGTTCATCGAAAAAGGCCATGTAATTGCCGTCACCCAGCTCCATAAAAAGATGCAGGAACGGCCTGTCCTGTTCGGTCCCCGGGGATTTTTCCAACGACAGCGCCGCGGCCATTTTCAGCCCCAGGATGTCTTCATAAAACCAGCGAGTTTGTTCAGCATCGCGGCAGCGCAATGCCAGGTGGTGAATATTGCCCAGTGGTAGGAGTTTGGCGGTTGAGTCTGGCATTGTGCGGTACCTCTTTGGTAGGCGGTGTATTTTGCGACCTGGACTGGCTACTAGCCAAATTTCCGTGGCCGCTTGCGCTGGGGTAATTTAACGCTGGTGGCGACATTGCTCCAGCCTGAGCCAGATCGATTCGTACCGTCATAGTGGCTCATAACATAAAGATGTACAAAAAAATAAGCTATGATCAGCATGCAAACCAGTCCGAGAGCGGTCCAGGAAAAATAGCTGCTGTCAGCGGCGGTCAGATACTTTGTCAGGGCAAACAGTAGATAGACACTTGCAATACTATAGGCTGACATCCAGGCTGAGAGTCTGATGTATTTTTGCCGGGTGCCGCTGAATTCTGGAATCATGGTAGCCCTCAAAATACCGGTTTTACGATTGCGAGATAAAAAATCAGCAGTGGGAATAGTACAATCGCAGGTGTTGTCAGAAGAAAAAACCACCAGTGCGTGAGCACAGCCTGCTGGTAGCCGGTCTCGTCCCCGGAGTCTCTTATCAAACGTTTATTGCTCAGGTGTGAAATATAATAGTCGCAGATTTCCAGTGGAAGAAAAATGGCGACAAAAATGGCCAGCTTCAGTACCAGCCAACTCGACTCGCTGGTCCATCCGCCGGCAATCAGCAGTAGCAGTCCCGTGACTATGATCATTGGAAACGCGGTGTGTTCCAACGCTACCCCCTGGTCAAATCGTTCAAATACCCAGTCTCTCAATGCGGCCAGTTGTGTGTCCTGAGGGTTACGGCGCCAGTTCTGCATTACCGGGACCACATAATAGACAAAGGCCACGGCTGTGCTCCACAGCCACATGGACACAAACACCAGGTGAACAAATTTGATCTGCAGGTAGTAGGGGGCCAGTGCTGTGTGTAGCGACTCAATCATGTTGTCTTGGTTTTATAGTGACTCTTGGAGTTATGGGGCCTTGCTATTTAAAAATTGTAATACCATACTATTTAGTATGTTTTACATTACGTTATGGATTTTGCGAAATCAACTGTTCATTTGCCGCCGTCCGTTGGGTAAGTATAGGTCTCCGGCCCTATGTCTCTAGCCGATAGCGATTGGATCAGGCCCACTTGGGGCGTATTACTCCCTCTGAGGGGATGTTAACAGTGGCTTCGCGGGCAAAAACAAAAAGTGGGCGCGGGCGGTTGACCCGGGAAATCTGGATAGAGTCGGTGCTCGATGAGATGGTTGCTGTGGGGGCCAAGGGTTTGAGAATTGATGCCCTGTGCAGCAAACTCAAGGTTACAAAGGGGAGCTTCTATACGCATTTTTCCGGCAAGGAAGATTTGCTGGACCAGCTGATCATCTACTGGTCCCAGACGCAGCCCGATCTGGTGATAGGACAAATTAGGGCGGCCCATGGACAGGGTCTGGAACCACTTGCAATGATGCTACGCATGAGCGAGGAAAGGAATGTCCCAAGGCGGGATGCGGCCATTCGCGATTGGGCGCGTTATAGCGATAAGGCGGCGAAGGCGTTGGAGGTCACCGATGGTCTTATGCTTTCGTTCATGCAAGAGGTATTGTGCAAGGCCGGTTTGGACGCCACGGACAGTTTTCATTTTTCCAGAGTTCTTTTTTTGACGTCGCTTGGCTCTGAAGTGGCCCCGTGGATCGAGACCGAAGAAATGATGGGTTTTTTGGCGGAAAAAATAGCAATGGCAGTATCGTAGGATGAAAAATTCGGAACAATAAAAATGTGGCCGGACTATAACGGCGGGAAGTAAGTTATGTCGACGAAATGGGTGAAGCGCCTGGTGGCGACGGCCATTGCGACAATCGCGCTAGTGGCTTCGCTGCTTTATTTAGTCGCTATTGGTGTTTTTGGCCGTCACGAGGGCCCGGGGCTGGTCAACCCACAGCCGGTGCCCGCGGCGGCGCTCCGCGCCAAGATACAGCGTCAGCAAGTTGATGCCCCCGATGGACGCCAGGGACAGATTCTATTTGGTGATTTACACGTACATACCACCGTATCTAACGATGCTTTTGCCTTTAGTTTACCCATGCTCGGCGGTGAAGGCGCTCATCCGCAAAGTGATGCCTGTGATTTCGCCCGCTATTGTTCTGGTCTGGACTTTTGGTCCATCAACGACCATGCAGAAGGCTTGACCCCCCGTCGATGGCGCGAGACGGTGGATTCTATACGCAGCTGCAATGCTGTTGCCGGCGATTCAGAAAATCCCGATGTGGTGGCCTTTCTAGGCTGGGAGTGGACCCAAATGGGGGATTCGCCGGACAATCACTATGGTCACAAAAATGTTGTTCTGGCGGGCCTGGCGGATGAAGAGATTCCCGTGCGTCCTATCGCAGCAAGATCGCCTGCAGGAATGCCTTCCTCGAAACTTACCTTACCCCGCAGTGTGCGGGCGTTATTGGCGATTGCATATCCCGAGCAACGTTCCCTGGACAGCGGCCTGTATTATCAGGAAATAGAAGATACCCCGGCCTGTCCGCAGGGCGTACCTGTTCGTGAATTGCCGCATGACTGTATGGAAGATGCAGCGACTCCATCCGAGCTATTCAATAAACTTGACGATTGGGGTGTTGATTCCATCGTAATTCCCCATGGCACTAGCTGGGGTAACTACACGCCGCCTGGGTCTTCCTGGCGCAAGCAGCTTACGAGTGAAAATCACGACCCCGATCGTCAGACACTGGTAGAAATATACTCCGGACATGGCAGTGCAGAGACCTACCGTCCCTGGCGTGCCGTTGTTGCCGACCCTCAGGGGGGGATAATCTGTCCGGAGCCCTTCGCGAGTTACCTGCCGTCGTGTTGGCGGGCTGGAGAAATTATCCAGCAGCGCTGCCTGGAGGCCGGACTCTCAGGCGCTGAATGTGAAGAGCGAGCTGCGGCTACTCGTCAGGCCTATGTTGAGCGCGGAGTGGCAGGCCATCTGGTGGTGCCCGCTGTGAGCGTGAGCGACTGGCTGGACGCCGGGCAATGTCGGGATTGTTTTATCCCTGCATTTAATTACCGGCCCATGGGCTCTGCTCAATACATGTTGGCATTGGGTAACTTTGAGAATAAGGCCTCACCGCAGCGATTTCGTTTTGGGTTTATTGGTTCCAGCGACAATCACACGGCCAGACCAGGTACCGGGTACAAAGAGAGAGATCGGCGGGAGATGACAGAGGCGGTGGGTGTTCCAAAAGGGGGATTCAACCCTTTGGGTGCCGATAGACGACCGGCCTCAGCCGCTCCCGATCTCGTGGATGTAGCGACAATGAATGCCATTCAGAAGGCCGAAACCGAGCGTATTGCCTCGTTTTTTTCCACGGGCGGTTTAATCGCAGTGCATTCGGGAGGGCGCTCACGTGAGTCGCTTTGGTCGTCGATTAAACAAAGGCAGGTGTATGGGACGAGTGGTGACCGCCTACTACTTTGGTTTGACTTGCTTAATGCCGATCAAGGTGACCGTATTTCCATGGGCACAGCCGTAGTGCAAAATCACAACCCGCAGTTTCAGGTTAGAGCAGTGGGTGCATTCAAGCAGCAGCCGGGTTGCCCCACATACAGTGTTAAGGCGCTTGGGGATGAACGGCTTGAGGGTCTGTGTCGAAACGAATGTTACAACCCTTCGGATGAACGTAAAGTAATAGAGCGTATTGAGGTGGTAAAAATCACACCGCAGAACCATGCCGATGAAGCGGTTGATTCTCTGATACAGGACCCCTGGCGGGTTCACCAGTGTAATGGTGATCCTGCGGGTTGCAGCTTCGAATTTACCGATCATGAATACAACAATGAGGGTCGAGATGCGTTGTATTACGTGCGCGCGATCCAACAAGCCAGTGATGCCGTGAACGGTGATAATCTGCGCTGTGAAAGAGATGGGCAGGGGCGTTGCATTAAGGTGAATCCCTGTTACGGTGACGAGGACCTCACTGATTACCAGGACGATTGTCTTGCGCCGGTAGGAGAGCGGGCCTGGTCGTCGCCGATATTCATTGACCGTATCGAACAGTGACATAACGCGCGGCAACTAATAATTCAAAAAAAGAGGTGGTAAAAAAATAGTGAAGAAGCGAAAGACAAAAATATGTATTGCTGCGATAGCGTTTCCTCTTGTGAGCCACGGGCCGCTTCTTTTTGCCCAGAATCTGGTGCTGGAAGAGATCATTGTTACCGCGCAGAAGCGCGCTGAAAATGTGCAGGACATCCCCCTGACGGTAAATGTTATTGACGGCAGAATTCTCGACGCATTCAGTATTCGCGATACCAACGATCTTGCCGCGTCGGTGCCCGGTCTTACCATTCAGCACACACCGCAAAATCTTTCCCAGGTCACTATTCGAGGTCTTGGAACGGGATCGGGTAGCGAGAGTGTTGACCAGTCGGTGGGTCTGTTTATCGATGGTATATGGGCCGGCCGGATACGGGAGTTTCAGGCCTCGTTATTTGACGTGGAACGCATTGAAGTCATTAAGGGAACACAGACCACCTTACTGGGTAAAAACACCAGTTTGGGCGCTGTTAGTGTTATCTCTCGAAAACCGGGCAATGATTTGGGCGGGTATTTGCAGGCCGATTACGAATTGGAGTTTGACAGTGTCTACGCAGCCGGCGCGATAGATATACCCACGGACTTTGGCGACTATCGATTGGCGTTTAACGAGGTTGCCGAAAGTGGCTACGTCAATAATCGTGTTACCGGCAATGAAGTGCCTGAAAGAGATCAAACAACATTGCGTCTGAGCGGCACATGGAATGTCACAAATGACGGACAGTTGTTGATGATGTATCAGTGGGACGATCTCGAAATAAAGGGTGATACCTTTCAGCCAGATCGTGATGAACTCGGGTTTATCGCCTCTATGGATCCAACCGCGAATATCGGTTTGGATCGCACCAAAGATGCCTATACCTCTTACGGCTCAAGTGGTGATGCCGAAGATGAACAGAAGTCACAAAGAGCAATTATTCAATATGACCACACTTTCGGTGATTACCTTTTTACATCGCTGACCGGCTGGTCGGAGTATGACAATGAGCGACTGACCGATTCAGACTTTCTTTCTGTGGACTATCTGACTACGAGTTTTAGTAGCGAATATAAGCAGATCAGTCAGGAGTTTCGCATCGCCTCGCCCAGCACTGAAATATTCGATTATGTGGCAGGCCTGTTTTATCTGGACAGTGAGCTCGACTATGCCGGCGTAACAGATTCCTCTTTTCCACCGCCTTTTACCGTGGGCGTTTTGCCGATCGACAGTGCAGGTGTTAAAACCTATGAACAGGATACTCAAGTATGGTCGGTGTTTGGCCAAGGTACGTTATACCTGGCTGAGCGTTGGCGTATCACGATTGGCCTGCGATACACAGACGAAGAAAAGGATGCCGTTTGGGCCAATACCCGCCTGAGAAGCGGAGGGCCATTGGCCGATATACTGGCGAACCTGCTGTCACCCGAGGTCGCGCCCACACCGCTGGAGCGAAGCGAAGATAACCTCGATGGTTCTATCAATGTTCAATACGATCTCAACCAAAATGTGATGGGTTTTGTTTCCTGGGCAAAGGGCAGTAAAAGCGGTGGTTTTGCGACTGACGTAGCCGTCCCTGAGGAGGCGGAGTATGAAACTGAAGAGGCTGAAACTATAGAACTTGGGCTAAAAGCGACTCTTGCTGGCGGCGCTGCCATTCTTAATGCCTCATTGTTCTACACCGAAATTAAAGACTTCCAGGTAACAACGTTTGTTGGCGACGGATTTTTGACTGAAACAGTTCCTGCAGAAAGTACCGGGATAGAGTTTGAAACACAGTGGGCGGTAACGCAGGGCCTGACAATGGGGGCCAGCGCCACTTATGCAGAGGCGCGGGAAAAGGATAACGATCTTACACTACCCTATGCACCAGAGCTTGCAGCGTCTGTTAATGCGCGCTACGAATATCACTGGAGCGCAGTCGATTTATTGTGGCGGCTCGACGGTGCAGTCAATTATCGGGACGAACAATATCAGCAGCGCGGAGAGCGCTCGCTGGACAGTTCGCTGACCTTATTTGACTTGCGCCTCGCATTGGTCAGTGCCGATGAGCAATGGGAGTTGGCGTTAATGGGTCGCAATTTACTGGATGAAGAATCTTCATTTGGCTTCGACTATCCGTTTTTCGGCGGCAATGTTGTTCCCGAAGGCACCACGACCATAGGCAGCTTTAGTAGACCGCGTACGCTGGCGTTGCAGGCGCGGTATAACTTTTAGATTTTACAGCTGGTTCAGGCGCACGGGTAGACCATTGCTAAATTGTACAAGGCATGAAGCGCCAAAAACGCTAACGAAACACTTAAGATCTCAGCTATCATTCGGCTCTTATTGTGCGGTCCGTATTCTTCGAAAATCCGGATCGGGGTGTAACTCATGCATTGAAAAAGGGGCGGATCCATTTGAGCGAATCAATAGAAAATAGTCTTGGGAAACTACTCGCCAGAGAGATCGCTGGATTCGTGAAATTGACTTCCTGCCAGAAGTTAACCGCTGGCGCGAGTCAGGAAACCTACCGAATACGTATCGATACCGATCGTGGCGAAGAGCAATTCGCATTGCGCCGGTCAGTGCCCACTTTGCTGGCAGATTCGAACCTGGGTGTCATTGGTCCGGCGGTGGAGGCGCAGCTGTTCGAATTGGCAGCGGCAGCAGGTATTCCGGAGCCCGAAGTTCGATATGTATTGTGTGAGGCGGATGAACTCGGGCAGGGCTTTCTTATGCAATGGTTGGACGGGGAAACCCTGGGCCATCGAATTGTTCGGCACGGGGATTATGCAGCGCTGCGCCCTGAACTTGCTTACCAGTGTGGGGAAACGTTGGCGCGTATACATAATCTGGATATTGGCAGCACAGATTTGCAAACAGTCCTGCCCACGGTGGCACCGGATGAATTGATTCAGGCAACCTGGGAATACTATCGAGATCTCAATATACCGCTGCCGATGATTGACTATACCTGGCGCTGGTTGCTGGAAAATCTACCCGATGCTTCGCGTACCACCCTGGTCCATGGAGATTTTCGCAATGGCAACTTGATGGTAACCCCCGCCGGTATTAATGCGGTGCTCGATTGGGAGCTTGCACATATTGGCGATCCCGTGCGCGATCTCGGCTGGCTGTGCGTTAATTCATGGCGTTTTGGTAATAGTGAATTGGCCGTTGGCGGATTCGGGGAAATCGATGATTTGTTGGCCGGCTATCAGTCGGTAGCCGGCATGGAAATACCTCGGGCAGAATTGCATTTTTGGCAAGTATTCGGTTCCTTCTGGTGGGCGGTTACCTGCCTGCGAATGGCGCAAAGCTGGC
>JBALVT010000112.1:0-13651 GCA_036961345.1 Halioglobus sp. | reverse complement strand
ACTCATGGTAGCGCCGGCAGAGGGTTTATTCGCAGTTTTTTCAATCAGCCGTTCCGGGTTGACCTCGGCATTCACGAGGATAAGCAGCAGGTTTTTCACACCGTGCTCGGCCACCATCCCAATGCCTTCTTCACCCAGGAACTCGAACCGGCCGATCAGGGTGCGTAAGCCCAGGTTATCGGCTATGCCCCCATCTACCAGATGGATATACTTGCGATGCTCAAAATCGCGGTAGGATTTCATGCCTTCAATCAGCGCCTCCTGGGATCGACTTGTCGGTTGTGCGCCCTCCAGGAAACGCCATTCGTCAGTGTTGTCGACATCACATTGGTCGGCATGATTTTTCAGCACTACGGTGGGGAAGGCCACCGGTACGGCCGAAGATGCAGTTACTGCCCTCGCCACGGAAAAACTATTCAAATCCGTACAAATCAAGTCAAACAATTCCTGGGTAAAGGTGAAGCGCATACCGGTGGCGAGATCGGTCGCATTGATGTCGATAAAGGGTGGGCCGCGCCTCGCCATGTCGGCAAAGGTGGCGCCCTTGAAGATGGTCCGGTCGTAGTAGTCCACCGCCATCTCGGTACGATCGAAGCCGGAGAAGCCGCTTCGCATCCAGTGGCCCGGGCTGAGAAGCTTGCGTATGAGCGCCTGTTGCACACCCTGGCGAAGGAACACGTCCTCATAGTCCTCGAACAACTGCTCGCGGTACACGCCGAAATAGGCGGCCGTGAAACTCCCACCGGAAACCGAGGAAATGGCATCGACCTCGTCCAGCAAGCGCATCCGGCCAGCTCTACCATCCACCTCGGTATCGCGAAGTTCCTGCATCACACCATAGGACAGGGCCGCTGCTCGGGTTCCGCCTCCTGAGAAGGCCAGCAGTAGCATGGTGTCGCCTGGAGTCCGGGATTTCATGACAGCCAGGCGGCGATAGCCCGAGGTTTCATCCACGAAGGTAATCGCCTTGTTATCTGGTTCGTAAATGCTGGTACAACTGCTCACCAGAAAGGCAGCGAGTAAATGTATGGCTCGCCACCTGCGCTGGGAAGTGCTTTTGTGGCTTTCGG
This sequence comes from Halioglobus sp., assembly GCA_036961345.1. Lineage (GTDB taxonomy): Bacteria > Pseudomonadota > Gammaproteobacteria > Pseudomonadales > Halieaceae > JBALVT01. The sequence goes on along the minus strand of JBALVT010000112.1, from coordinate 12,581 downwards.
TTGTCATGACTTGAGTTCCTCTGCCTAGAACAGGTACTGGGCCCACGCGTTAACCGCCACCAGTTTACCGGGCGGTATTGCAAGGTTTTGGTGTCTCGGTATCACGCACCGTCAGCGATCTGCAGTGCTGTTTCGAGAAATGAAGCCCCCTACCAGGCTGGCGATGAACAGCATCAGTGAGCCGCCGTTCTCAATTTGCAGACATGCTTAACAGTCTAGCATAAAGGGTGTGGAGTTCATTGAATCCCCGTCTGTGTTTCGCGAATTCGTCATTTGCCCGTTGGATATATTAATCTTGCGGAAGCTGCGCTATGCTTGGTCTTTGACGCGAATATGACGTGATTGAAAATCCCGGTTTTTAACTGGCAGTCATATGTGTTACAGCTGAAATCATCGAAGTCTGACTGACAGGGAAAATATGAGGAGAAACTGTATGAGCAATGCGTCTGGGTCTTTGCGCGGGGCGATTCTTGGAACAGCGGTTCTGCTGGGCAGCGTCTCCGCCCCGGTAGTGGCAGAGAACCCCGGCGGTTGGGAATACTCCGTTGCGCCAATGTATCTCTGGGCCAAGAATATTGATGGCACGTCGACAGTTGGTGGGATGGAGGCCCCGTTGTCTCTCGAATTTGCAGACGACATTCTGGAAAACCTCGAGGCCGCATTTGCCATACACGCCGAGGCCAAACAAGGCCCGCTCACGCTTTTTGCCGAGTACAATTATGCCAAACTCGATCCATCTACTGATGCGCAATTTGGCCCCTTCGCTGTCACGGTGGACATCAATTTTCGGGACGTAATGGGGGAGTTCGGCGTTGCCTACGCATTTTCCGATTCGGGTTCAACCCGGTGGGAGGTGCTGGGTGGTGTACGTTATTTTGATCAGAAAATTGATGTGAATATCGATAAGCCGGACATTGCCCCGGGCGTACTCCCAATCCCCGATGAGATTTCCGGGGGCGACGACTGGTGGCACGGTTTTGGTGGGTTCCGGGTAACCAGAAAACTGTCCGAACGCTGGAGTTTCCTGGCCAGAGCGGACTACGGTTACCAGGATAGTGATAACAAGACGTTACAGGCCACCGGCATCTTTGACTACCGGTTCCGGAGTTGGGGGTCGTTCTTTGTGGGCTATCGCTTTATGGATACCACGTACGATAACGGCGAGCTTGGCCTGGACAACTACGGCTTCGACGCCGACCAGCAGGGCCCGGCTCTAGGCCTGAACCTCAGGTTCTGAGCTGAGTCCCGCAGCGCGCGTATCACGCTTGCGTCCCGTAGTCTTGGCGGCGGCCACCACGGTGCTCGGCGCCGCGCCGGTACTGCAGGATGTATTCTGGTTCGACATGACTTGAATTCCTCTGCCTAGAACAGGTACTGGGCCCGCACGTTAACCGCCAGGCCGTCGTCTTCCGTGCCGATGGGATCTCGGCTATCGCCGTACACGATGTTGATACTACCGCGGAACTTGCGATACCACAGGTTCCCCCCCAGAGTGACCGACATGTAATCATTCCAGCCGGTGAGGTCGTCATCCCCCCGGGTGTGGCTCACCCTGGCAAACATTTCCGCGGAAACTTTAGCTGTCGGTGAATGCGGGGCGAGGACGCCCCAGCGGGGATTGTAGCCCCGACTCTCCCCGGTGATGAACCACCCCGCCAAGAGATAGCCGCCACCCCCGTAGCCATCGATCTTACCCCGGTATTCGCTGTAATAGGCCTCTGCCTGCAGGTGGAATGGTCCCCTGTTGTAAGCGCTCTCCAGCCCTACGATGCCCTGGGTACTGGCCTGGGGGCTTGCCAGTGTGATGCGATCCGCCTGCTGGACTTCCGGCCGGAAGCTCACGCGGTTGAATTCCCCCTCACGGTAGGAGGCAGAGAGGCCCGCATGAATGCCTACGCCGTCCCGCTCCCTGCCGGCGGTGACACGACCGGTTACCGCCCGGTCGGTGTCATGGTTGTCTTCGAGATCCTGTGTGTACAGCCCGAAAGACGTGGTGACAAAGGCTGCCGCGTCATCGAAGGCGTCCAGCGGGCGATCGGCTTTATCCACCTGGAAGGCCCTGTGCAGGCGTATCCCCAGGCTGCGCCAGGTGCCGAAGGCGTGGGAGGGGGCGGAGCTCTCTTGGGCGATCTCGAACTTGTTGCCCAGCAACTGGTCCAGGCCCATCGGCTCTGTCTGGTTGCCCACGGTGATGGTCAGCGGGGTATGCTGCCGCTTCGAGACCCAGCGCAGGTACAGATCGCGGAAGACACCGGCATCGAAGTCGTACTGGGCCTTGATCTCACCCCAATCGTACAGGCTTGAGCGCAGGGTGCCCTCCAGGCGACGCATGCTGCCACCCTCGCGCCGCTCCCCTTCTCCGGCGTGATTGTATATGCCGTCGAAGTTGTAATAGTCGTACTGTACTGCACCACCCACCCAGATACGCAGGGCATCGAAGAATACCAGGCCGGTCTTGTCCTCCAGGGTGGAGACATCGCGCAGCAAAGTGGTGTCGTCGTGCATCTCGTTGGTCGAGTTGGTATCCAGACCGAGGGCAAGCTGTGATTCCGGTTCCGGCTCAGCTTGATCTGGCGTTTGTGCAAAAACGCCCGGGCTGCCTGCCAACAGGGCGATAATACTGCTTGAATTAAGTATTTTGCGCAGGGAAAACACTGGATACACCTGACAGTGATGGTTTAGCCAACCGCTGTGCTATCTCCCTGGGCGAGTTGATGGCCCCTTACTGCTTGGCCATGAATTCATCCAGGGTCTTGTCGTAGCGCTCCAGCCACAGATCGAGAGTGGGTTGGACGTCTTCGAAGCTAAGCTCATCGCCGCTGCGCTTGTCGGTTTCCAGAATGCCCTTGGCAACAATCGCCATCACACGCTCGCCGGAGACGCTGTCGGTCACATCTCCTTCAAACCGGGTATCGATATAAGTGGCAGCCTTGCCGCTGGCCGCTTGTGCGCCACGGAAGATGCCGGCTACTGGCAGCGCGTGGTAGGCTTTCAGGCTTTCCGTGGGCTTTTCCACACCGGTGATGGCGAGTTTCAAGCGCGCTGTGCCCGGCCCCGGTTCGCTAGCCGCGAGGCCTTTGCGCGCCAGAAGGTCACGCATGCCCTGCTTTAAATATGCTGCCGCTTTTTCGGCTACTACCGGGTTTTGCTCTGCATCCAGGCTGTAGATTACAACGCTGTCCAGCAGGAGTTTGTGGTAGCGTCCTCGTTTTTCCTCGTTGAAGAACAGAAACGCGTTGCGCTCTTTACTAAACGTGAACGTGTCATAACCCTCCATCCAGCCGGAGAAGTCACTGGTTTTAATTTGCTTATCCGCCCAGACCGCGGGTGTGGCAATAATTATCGCAAAAGCAAAAAAAACTGTTACCAATGGTTTTATCGACATAACAATAATCTCCTTGTCTATTGCATCCAACCGAACAGCGCCGACGGTGCAGCCGGAATGATATAGAACCGCACGCTCCAGTCACTGGCGGGTACCGCGTCCGGGCTGACTACAGTCTTGAAGTACTCAAAACCCATTCTGACCGGTATTTTGCCAAACTGGAAGGTACGGTTGATGCCGATGCCCACTGGCAGGGTGTAACGGTTGTCCTTGTCCTGTTCCCAGTTGATCAAGAAATTTGGTCCGGCACCGATCGATGTCACATCGTCAAGGCTCCAGTAGTACAAATACTGGATATTTGTCATGTTCACATCATCGCGGTCATCGTCGCCGGCAAAGTCCCAGTAATGTTGCACCAGGGCCCCAGCTTTGAACTTTTCGCCCATATACACCGCGAGGGCAGAAGGGCCGGCAGACCACTTGCCGGTACCCAGGACATTCTCGCTGGCCGTGTCCATACCAATGTCGAAGCCACCGCCCAAGAGAAGTTTAGCGCCGTTGCTCAGGGTTATCGGTTCGCTGGGGGCGAACAGGGCTACATAGTAGGTATCACCAAAGCCGGTCTCCCGACCATCGAACAATTGGACTGGCAAGAAAGGCTGGTCCGGTGGGATAGCGGGATTCTCACCGGGACCAAGGCTGACATCGCCGTCCAGGAAGTCGTCGATCTTGCCCTGGTCCAGAGGCATGCTGGGTACGTTTAGCACCACCCGGTTGATCAGGTTCCAGTTATCGTTGAGTTTCTTGGGAAACTGGAACAGCATCATATAGTTGAACTGGTTCTCGGTGTGGCCGCTGATTGGTTCCTCCATCTTGTAGGCGTCCACCTGATTGAACATCATCGCCACATTGCCAAGGGGGTTGTCCATCAGCGCCGACATCTGCGCGAGAGTCGGTTCGCAACCTGCGCGCAAAACATCGCCGAGGTCGGCATCGGGGTCAGCTCGGTACTTTTGGCACTGCTCGTAGTTGCTGCTGTCCTGGTCTCCATCCTCCGCGTCTACAGGGTTGGCATCAGGAGGTCCCATTTCTTGCGCAACTAGCCCCGGGGATTGCTGCATCAAAATCAGGAGTCCCAGTACCCAAGCCAGTGCAACACCACTTCTCTTATTTCTCATATTATGCCTCGCTGTTCGAAATCAATTTGGGTCAGTGGCCTACTTCTCTTTTCCTTTTATCATCTTCATCATGCCGGGTCGCCAGTCCTGATCCTGCAGATTGTATTTCTCCATGTAGCTATCCAACGCTTCGTTTTGTACCTCATAGGCTGGCGCCCAGTAACCAGCATTCGTGAAATCGCTGAATACCGGTCGGCGTCCACGTTCCGGCGGGCTCTGACGAGAGGGGCCGGGAACAGGCCAGGCATCCTCGGTAATCACCGCCATCCGCTCACGAACACCCTCGGGCGTTATATTCCACACCATATTGTCGATAGCCATGGACAGCGGGCCGTCATAAGTTTCGCGGATCGCCTCATACACGTGATAACGGGTCGCCTCTTCGTTCAGGAAGTGGTAGGCCACCGCATGTTTTGGTGCAATGGTGCTCATGATCTTGCCAAATGCCTGGCCCGAGGTATGGAACGCACAACAGGCACGCCATGCAAGTTGCGGGGGCTGGTTGTACAATTCGACAAAATCCCCAGGCACCATGAACGCCTCATGTATTACCAGGTCGGCCTTGGCCCCGTGCTTGATAAACCACTTGTTGGGTGCGGTGTCCCCCCCGACCACAACTTTCATTCCACGGTATTCAACAACGTAACTCACCGGCCCATCACCCGTGTGAATAGCGGGAAAGATGCGGACCACAACGCCATCATTGTCATAGATCTTTAGGTTCTCTTTGGTGTAATCGAATTCGTGAACGATGATTTCGCCGGGCTTGGGCGTAATCTGGTAAGAGCGCGTTTCCCTGTCCCACGCAACGAACTTCAGAAACCCCTCCATAGCGGCCTTTGTTCCGAGCTCGGGGTGCAGCCCCTTGGGGCCCCATATCTCCAAACCGCCCGGACGTCCCGCTGTCCAGCCACCCGCCCATATGGCGTCCAGGTCACCCATGTGATCTGTATGAAGGTGGGTTAGCATTATCTTGCTCAGGAACTCGTAGGGAATCATATAGGCGGCGAGATTAGTCGCCGAGCCGGTGCCAATATCGAAAATTAGCTTGTCACCGTTTCCGAATTCCATCAGAAAGCAAGTAGCGGCCTGGTTGTGTCGTGCCGCCGGCATGCCGGTGCCGCAGGCGGTCAGCCGAATCTCATCCTTGTCGAGCGCTTCGGTGCCGGGGTAGTAGACGTAGCGGTCAGGTGCCACCCCGGTGGGGGATTTGACGACCCCGCCGGCAGCGAATACCTGCAGGCTGATGGTAGTTAAAAAACACAGAAGCATTACTGCTAGCAATCTCATCTTCACTTCCCTCGCAGCGAGTTATAGAGTTAAACCATACCATAAAATGTGGTACTGTAAAGTGCCGCACTGTTTAGTTCAGTTCAGTTCAGTTCAGCACAGTTTAGTATGGTATTTCTAGTTTCCAAGCTATCGAATTACGTGCCACAATCGAGCCCCTTAATTAATCGAGATCAATAATTCCGATGGCACCGCCCCCGTCAAAACCCTCCAGCCCCACTTCCAAAAAAGGCTCTGCCCGCCTAAGCAAAGAAAAATGGCTGGCGCTCAGCATGGCAGTTTTGGAAAAGCGCGGCCCGGGAGCTTTGAAAATAGAGCGGATAACTGCCACGCTGGGGGTCACAAGAGGTAGTTTCTACTGGCATTTTGGTAGCTACCAGAAATTTCTACAGGCGCTGACCGAAAAGTGGGCCCAGGACTATACGTATATCGTCGGGGAGGCCCTGGCCGGGCTCAAGCTTCCCCCCCGTGACAAGCTTCGGACAGCCATACACATGATTGTCGAAAATGGTCAGGGGGGTATGGACACAAATTTCCGCAATCTGGCAATTAGCTACCCGTATCTTGCGAGCCAGGTTCGCGAAGTAGATATTTACCGAGCCCGGGTGATAACGAGCCTGTTCGAAGAACTGGGGTTCGAGGGCGATCAGCTGCGAATGCGGGTTCATGCCTTTGTAGTACTGCACAGCATGGAACACAATGTTCACAGCGGGCTCAGCCAGAAGGACCTGATCGCCTTGCTGGAAGAGCGGCTGAAGTTTTTTACGACTTAAGTCATAGCTGTTATAAGTAGCATAATCTTTAACTCTGCCATCCGACCATTGAGCGAGATAATCTTGAAGATATTCGTGCATGCGATGCCGGTTTTACTGATGCTCGTCTGCTTCCTGGCGAGGGGAGATGCCCTGGTTCGAAGTCAGGCGGTGGACGCATCATCCATCGCCCAGTACTACGTTGAGGAGTCAGGTGTACGGCTGGAACTGGAGATCGGGCTGGACTCTCTTACTGCATTTCGCAACTTAATGCCCGATGCAATTTTCGAGAAAATGGGCTATGGCAGTGCGCCGCTTGAGGGGCGTCTCAAGCAGTTCTTCGAGGCAGACCTGGCCATACTGGTAAACGGGGAACCGCTAAGCGGCTATGTTACAGGCATCGGGCCGGCAAAGCGTGTCTTGCGGGATTCCATCAACGGTACGCCGCTCCCAGTACAAACTGACGCCCCTGACGTTATCCAGGCAGAGCTTTACTACCCCTTTGACGAAGGTGCACCCCCAGGGAAGTTACAGCTGATAGCACCAGCAGCGGGGGATATTGGTTTCGTGGTGTATCACAACGGTGTGGCTGTCAATGATTACCGTTATCTCGCCTCCGGTTACCAGCTCACCCTTGACTGGGAGGATCCCTGGTACTCCTCTTTCAATACGCGCAACCTGGCCCGCCAGTACTCAGCGCCAATGAGCGGGTTCATCTACGTTGAAGATTTCGAGGTCCGCAAGGAAATCATCATTCGTCCAAAAGATTTACAGCGCTGGGTGGACCTGGGATTGGAGGGGAGGGCCGATATTCCTGTGGATATGCAAGGAGACATCAAACAGAAGGTGGGCGATTTCCTCACCCAACACCACGCGGTAACAATCAATGGTGAAGTGGTACAGGGCTTACTCGACAGCGTTAATTTCCTGGAGCGGACTCTTACCAGTTCAAGAGTAATCGACCCACCCGAGCCACTGGACCTGGATGCGGCCATTATAGGCGCCATATTCGTCTACCCGCGCGATGGACTGCCGCAAACTGTAGTCATGGATTGGGATCTTTGGGACGAGCGCATCCAACGTATTCCGGTATCCGCGGTGGATCAGGCCGGCCCACTGCCCAGTTTCCTGGAACCGAACTGGCGGCAACTGGAATGGACCAACTACCTGAAGAACCCCATAGTACCCACTCTCAATGCTGTGGAAGCACCGGTGGAATCATGGCGGCAGGCACTGGAGCGGCTGTTACCCTTGCTCGCAATACTGTCTATCGCGGCCATCCTCTGGTTGTTGACCAGAGCGCGGGGGCGTCGTTCCCTGACTGTGCCCGCCTGCCTGTCAGTACTATTCGTCGCCGCCAGTGTTGCAGCAGCGCAGCTGGGGGCTAACAATCAGCCGGAGCAGGACCGTGCAGGAGTTATTGTTGGAGACTTGCTACACAATATCTATCGCGCTTTTGACTACCGACAGGAGAGTGACATCTACGACAAACTGGAACGCTCGGTCAGCGGCGAGCTGTTGACTGACATCTTCCTGGAGACCAAGCGCAGCCTGGTGTTGGCCAACCAGGGTGGCGCCGAGGCCAAAGTGAAGGATGTAGTGCTGGAGAATGTGCAGATCAAGCCGAATGATACGCGAGACAGTTTCACGGTGGAGGCGGACTGGACTGTGCACGGTTCGGTTGGCCACTGGGGCCATATCCACAAGCGCAGCAATCGCTACCTGGCGCTAATTACAGTCGTGGTGGATGAACAACAGTGGAAACTGCAAGAAATGACCGTGTTGCAGGAGGAGCGACTGTAGCTATGTCCTTGATACTGGAAGATGTGCATTTTGCCTACGGTGACCGGCGGTTTTCCCTGTCCATTGGCCACCTTGGAATAGAGCAGGGTGAGAGTGTTGCACTAGTAGGCCCCAGCGGCTCCGGTAAAACCACTCTGCTAAACCTGATAGCCGGTATTCTTACGCCAGAGCGTGGGAGAATCCGGCTTGGGGCGCATGACCTCACGGCCCTGGGAAGCCAACAGCGGCGCCGGCAGCGACTGTCGGGCGTGGGCATGATTTTCCAGTCTTTTGAATTGCTCGATTACCTGGATGTACGCGATAACATTCTGCTGCAGGCCCGACTGGCTCCCGGGGTGACGATAACACCAGCGTTGGAACAACAAGCCCGGGCAATTGCTGAGCAACTTGGCCTCGACGACAAATGGCGCCGGCCCATTACCGCCCTGTCTCAGGGAGAGCGCCAACGCGTGGCGGCCTGCCGTGCACTGCTGCTCGATCCGGATCTGGTGTTGGCGGACGAACCCACGGGAAACCTGGACCCCGCCAACAAGCAGGCCGTGCTGGATCAACTGATCGCTGTGTGCAAAGCGCACGACCGCATCCTGCTCACCGTGACCCATGACCTCTCCCTGTTACCCTTCTTCGATCGTGTAGTCGACATGGCAACGCTACTCACTGAGAGGGTGGATGTCGCATGAGAGATCTGCTTTACCTGAGCCTGTAGTATGTCCGCCACCACAGGGTTAAACTGCTGGTATTGACCTTTGCCATCACTCTGGTCAGCTGGCTGCCTATTGCCATCCAGAGCATCGTAGACCAAACCGCGGTGCAGTTACTGGATCGGGCCGATAGCACTCCGTTGTTGATTGGCGCACGTGGAAGTCCTCTGGAGTTATCTCTGGGGAGCCTGTATTTTAGGACGAAAGCGCCCAACACCCTGTCATACGCCGAACTAAAAACCGTCGAGGCGACCGGGTACGCAAGCGCCATTCCCCTGTACTACCGTTTCCGCGTCCAGAACTACCCCATCGTTGGTACCAGTCATGACTATTTCGACTACCGTGACCTGCATCTAGCCAAAGGCCGTTCACTCGCACTCCTGGGTGAGGCGGTGATCGGCGCGAAGATAGCAGACACTATGGGACTGGGAGTCGGGGATTATGTAATCTCTTCACCGGAAAGCGTGTTCGACCTGGCTGGCGTCTATCCCCTGAAGATGCCAGTAGTCGGCGTACTCGCTCCCAGTTTCAGCCCCGACGATGAGACGGTGTTTGTGGACATCAAAACCACCTGGGTAATACAGGGCCTGGGCCACGGCCACCAGGACCTGAACAATAAGAAAGCCATGGGGCAGATTCTTAAACGCCAGGGCGACAATATTGTTGCCAACGCTTCAGTGAGGCAGTTTAACGAGATTACGCCCGACAATCTCGATAGCTTCCACTTTCATGGTGACAATGCCGCCAACCCAATCTCTGCGATTATTCCAGTTCCACGGGACGAAAAGTCCTCAGCGCTGTTACTGGGCCACTACCTGGAAGAACGCGACGATGTGCAAATCGTGCGCAGCGCGCGGGTCATCGGCGAACTGCTGGATACAGTGTTTACCGTTCGCGATTATATCGTGGTGGGTATCGCCATTGTTGCGGTCGCCACAGCTACTGTGGCGATGTTGGTGTTTTATCTCTCCTTGCAACTGCGCAGGAGTGAACGTTTTACCCTGGCGCGTATTGGGGCCAGTCGTATGCAGGTACAGACCCTGATGGCCACCGAGGTAATTTTCGTGTTGCTATTAACGGTGTTGCTGTCGTCGCTGTTGATTGCCTTGACCCAGCGATATGGGATGGCATTGTTGCAACAATTACTCCTGAGTTGAGGGCATAATATAAATGCGAGCTTCGGCAGTGTGTACACTCATCCTAGGGGCCATGATAGTGGCTGCTTGCGGGAATGATAAGCCGTCCGGGATACAGCGTGAAGATAACATGCCCTATATCGTCGCGGTAAATAATCCCTTGCTGTACTTCACCCGGCGCCTGATTGGCAATGAGTTTGAGATACGCCTGCTGGCACCGGCCGACGCCGATCCAGCCTCGTGGCGGCCTACAGTGGAAGACGTGTTACAACTGCAGGGCGCAGACCTGGTGCTACTGAATGGCGCGGGATACTCCTACTGGCTGGATGAGGTATCCATTTCCTCGAGCAAACTGGTGGTCACCGGCGAGGCGGCGAAAAAGCACTGGATACCGCAGGAGGAACAGGTGACTCACAGTCATGGGCCTGGAGGAGAACATGCCCACGGTAACTATGCCTTCACCACCTGGATGGATTTGTCGCTGGCGCGGTTGCAGGCTGGCTCGATTGCCGCTGCGTTGCAACAGCGCTGGCCCGCACATAAGGAGTCAGTCAATAAAAACCTGCAGCAACTGGATAGTGAACTGGATGCACTGGACCGGGCCTACCGCGAGCAGGCCAAGCAACTGGCAGGACGCGACATTATCTATTCACACCCGGTCTACCAGTATTTTAAACATCGCTACCGGTTACCCGGTCAGTCGCTGCACTGGGAGCCTAACGCCATGCCATCCGATGAGCAGTGGCAAAAGCTATCGCGAAGCATAGGTGAATCTTCGTTGTTCATATGGGAGGGCGAACCCAACCCGGTCATTGCCACCAGGATGGCAGCTCTTGGGTTGGCGTTTGTAGTGGTAGACCCTGCGGCCAATAGGTCTGAGAAGGACTGGTTATCAGTACAACGAGAAAATCTTGAGCGTTTGTCGATAGTGGTAACTGAAGTCCTGGACTAACGGGTACAGCTCTGTCCGATACCGTCCGGTAAATATGTGGGTCAATTCGCCTAAAGAGCGCCAAGGGTTACTCCGATTGTGAATAGTGTTTATACTCAGATATTTTTTAGAGGAGGCAGAGCCAATTAGCGACAGCTTCGATTTTCTGATGGTGTTGTATTCCATCATCGTCGGTATTGGCATGGGCCAGATACTGATGGCGGTTGGTCAGATCCTACAGGCTGAGAAAGTGATCCGTGTTTACTGGATTCATACTGCCTGGGTATTGCTGATTCTACTGTCGCACATTCTTATGTGGTTCGGCGCGTGGGAATATCGAGCTATAGAGACCTGGAATTTCTATCAATTTCTGTCATTTCTTATGGTTCCAGCCCTCCTATATATCGCGAGCGTCATTGCATTTCCTGATATGTCCCAGGAGAGGGATTTTGACCTCCGCGACTATTACTACACCCGCTACGGCTGGTTACACGCGTTATTGGCGCTAGTGATCGCGTTGTTATCGATCAATGAATTCATCATGCTGGATCATTCTGTGTTTGTTTTGCAAAACGCGATCAAGGGCTTGGCGCTTCTGGTATTGCTGATAGGTTTTCTGTCGCGACAGCCGAAAGTCCATGCGACACAGATCGTCATTATATATGGCTTGCTTGCCTTTTTTGCATGGGATTTTCGCGGTATCGCCGGTTAATACTTGGATCGGTACTAATGTAATGAACCATCCCCACCCTCGCCGCTAGCGCGGTGGCAGCCTTCAGACTAGATTCAGTCTGTAGGACCTGACCTGGAACGGGAAATCGACATGAGTACCATTAGCACATTGGGCGTTGATATTGCCGAGATTGCCCTGCAGCATCCCCGATGGTATTAGTCCTAATGAGGTACCTGCTCGTTGTCTCTGTCCCCTAGTGTGGCAGTTACCCACCCCATAGCCAGTGTATTACTCAGGTGTCAGTGATCGAGAGATTGCCACTCTGGAGCAGCTCTGGCAGAGATTGGATAGGACGGGCATATTTCAGTGCCGCTTTATCCAGACCTCCAAAAATTTACGGGCAGATATATTGAGGGAGTAGCGCTGAAAGGGGGGCACAGGGGGGGGGGAGTTGAGACCGAGCTTATGCCGAGATCTGTGGTGGGTTATATCGAGCTGGGTTGCGGTAAGTTGAAGAAGGGTAACGGGTTTATGAAACCGAACTCCGAGCCAGGGCCGACCCCACCTGTGTCAGGATAGTTGTAGCTTCCACCTGTGACGACTATGCTTTTATCTATGCTTACTGTGCAAGCGCTTTCATTGGCGGGAATGAAAATCTTCCGCCGGGCGTGCAAATGAATCATGTTTTGATCGTGGGTGCAGGACCTGCCGGCGCTGCACTGGGGCACCTGCTTGCACACCGGGGCATACGGGTGACCCTGCTGGAGCAACGTCGAGACTTCTCCCGGGAGT
>JBALVT010000111.1:0-13813 GCA_036961345.1 Halioglobus sp. | reverse complement strand
ATATAGAACGTATTACAGAAAAAGGCGTGATGACTAAAGATGGCGTAGAGCACGAATTGGATGTTGTGGTAATGGCGACGGGGTTTCATCCTTTTGAATTTATGCGGCCGATGAATCTTACCGGCAGAGACGGTGTAACCATTGATAAAGCCTGGGAGAAGAAGGTGCAGGCCTATCGCTCTGTGTGTCTGCCTGGCTTTCCCAACTTTTTCCTGATGCTGGGACCGAATACTCCCATTGGCAATTATTCAGTGATTGCCATGAGTGAAGTTCAGTCGGAATATGTGCTCAAATTAATTGATCATTGGCGTGCAGGTGAACTGGAATCCATTGAAGCTACCGAGCAGGCAAAGGTAGCGTACAATCAATACCTGCAGGCGGGGATGAGTAAAACTGTATGGGTTGGTGGTTGCCAGAGTTGGTACATGGACGCGGATGGAGATTTGGCCATGTGGCCCTATTCGTGGAATCAGTGGGTGAGTGAACTGAGCGTGCCAAAGCTTGAAGACTTCCGGGTAAGTCCGGTCTGTGCAGAGGTTGCATTGGAAGCGAAGGCGGCCTAGTCTCATTCAAGTCTTAGGCGGTAAAACAATAAGGATAACAGCACAATGAAAACAATTTTTATTACCGGTGCAGCGCAGGGTATCGGGCTGGCTACCGCCAGGCATTTTGCATCCCAGGGTTGGTATGTCGGCTTGTACGATATCAATATCGATGGGCTCAATGCGCTTTTGGAATCAGGTGATTTCCCCAATGCTTGTGCTGCACATTGCGATGTTATTGATCGGGCTTCTATCGAGGCCGCCATAAGCCACTTTGCTGAAAATACCAAGGGCGCTATGAATGTGCTGTTGAATAATGCAGGGGTTCTCTCCGCCGGAAAATTTGAGGAGATTTCCCCGCAGGCTCACGACTTGATTACCGATGTGAATGTTAAGGGGTTTACTCATGTTGCCCAGGCAGCGTTCCCTTTGCTGAAGGCAACCCCGGGGGCTGTGATGGTTAATCTGTGCTCTGCCTCCAGTATATATGGTATTCCCAATCTTGCGGTTTACAGTGCATCCAAGTTTTATGTGAGGGGCTTAACCGAGGCCTTGAATATTGAATGGGCGGCTCATGATATTCGGGTCACCTGCGTTAAACCGCCGGTTGTGAACACCGCGATGGGTAACGTGGTGAGTGCTCAAACCTCGCAGAAGCTCGGATCGGGTATGCAGCCTGATTACGTCGCCAAGGCAATACAAATAGCGGTTGATGGCAGCCGTGTGGGCTATGTGCTTGGCACCTCAACCAAGCTGTGGGCATTGTTGGACAAATGGTTGCCGGAGTTTGCCCGTCGCAAATTGGTTGGTTATCTAGCCGGTTAGTTCCGGCGTTAATCATCGTAGGTGCCATGGCTTTCGCGGTGGCGCTCTCACAGGAAAGAAACACCTTCTGCCCCTTTATTTTTAACAATTTGGCCTTATATTGATAGTTATAGTCGGTGCCAAAGGTGGTGCTGCGGGCAATGGATTTTCAAAGGGCAGTTATCATGAAGCGCATTTTTCTTTTTCTAGCGACCAACTTCGCCATATTGATGGTTTTGGGGGTGGTTCTTACCTTCGCGTTACCCGCTCTGGGAATCGATAGTCAGAGTACATCGGGCTTATTGGTTGTTTCGGCCGTTTTCGGAATGGGCGGTTCGTTTATTTCCCTGGCAATATCAAAGTGGATCGCCAAGCGAAGCGTGGGAGCGGTGGTAATCGAAACACCCCGCGGCGCCGAAGAAACCTGGTTGGTCGATACGGTCAAAAAGCAGGCTGAACAGGCCGGTATTGGCATGCCAGAGGTTGCGATTTACAACTCCCCCGAGATTAATGCATTTGCCACCGGCATGAACAAGAACAATGCTCTGGTGGCCGTTAGTTCAGGCTTGCTTGGGAGTATGACACGCGATGAGGCCGAAGCTGTACTGGGGCACGAGGTCAGCCATATCGCCAATGGTGATATGGTCACGCTGACCTTGATTCAGGGGGTGTTGAATACCTTTGTGTTTTTCTTCGCCCGCATTGCGGCCAGTGCCATTAGCCGGGGCAGTGATAACCGTTTTGTATACTTTATGACCGTAATGTTTTTCCAGTTTGTATTTGGCATTCTCGCCAGTGTTATTGTCATGTGGTTTTCACGTCAGCGTGAGTACCGTGCCGATGAGGGAGGGGCCGCTCTGGCGGGCAAGCAGAAAATGATCGCGGCCTTGGAAAGGCTCAAGGGTAATCAGCAGGACAGCCAACTTGAGGGGCAGTTGACGGCCTTTGGTATTAGCGGCAAGCAGGCCATGTCGGCACTGTTTATGACCCACCCGCCGTTGGACACCAGAATTGCTGCTTTGCGTAATGCCAGCTTGTAGATTTTTTAGTTCTGCTTCAGTGCTTCGGGTACTGACTCGAGCCAGTTTGCCAGCCAGTCGTGAAAGTGCTGTATTCGGGCTTCGTCCTGATTGAGCAGTGCGTGATCAAAACCGCGTGAATGCATGCCAGCTTGCATATCGGGGAGGTAATTAATGTCCTGATCGAAAGTAATGGTTAAGCTGTGCTCACCGTTGAGAACGGCATCGCGGTCAAAAATGTCGTGTTCCGGTCGCTCATCATGCTTTGAGGTTTCAAGCCCGGGGTGCAGGACAATACCGGTCTTAGGGTCACTACAGGATTCGCTGGGTAGCTGCAGTGTCCACTTGTCGAAGAAACACTTATTGGGATCTGAAGGGTGAGGCCTCGGGCCATAGATAGAAAGCTCTTCGGCCTGAATAGTCATAAACAGATTCGGGAAAAAATCGTATTGCCAGACATCGGTTAACTGCTCGTCATCCAGTAAGTCATAACCGCAGGAAAACTGTTGCGCCAATTCGCGTTTCCTGGCCTGGACCGCTTTTCGTATGTCTCCAACCCTGCCCTGAAAGTCTGCGGGATTTAATTGCAGGCCTTCCAGCAATGGGCGCATATAGTCAGGCACCTGTTCGGGCATTGGGTAGCGGGGGTTAGTGGTAAACCCTTCGACTTTGGTGCTGGAATGGCCATAGGGCCACAAAAAATTCGTGGAGTTGCAGCAATCCACCATACTGGCATGTTGGGGGTGGATAAAATCCACATGGTATTGCTCCAGGAAGTTGTCTTTAACGGTTTTCCAGTTGGCATCCAGCAATACGGTCTGGTGTTTGGTTAGCACTCGCTTTTCGAATTGGTAGGGTTCCAGATCTGTCATCAGTGAGCCCAGATACGCAGATAGAGGCGGTGCATTCATATCCATGTTGATCCAGACGAAGCCTGACCAGACTTCGTGCCGGACTGGTTTTAGTGACCGCTGCTGCGCAGTTATCTCCTCGCTGAATCGCTCCCGGTCGGGCACCTCCTTGAGGGTACCGTCAGTTTCATAACGCCAACCGTGATAGGGGCATACCACGTCGTTTACTGAGCCCGATTCGTTGGTAAATATTCTGTTGCCCCGGTGTTGGCAGGCGTTGTAAAAGGCAGAAATATCGCCATGATTATTGCGCATCACCACGATGGATTCTCTACCCAGTTCGTAGATAAAGTAATCGCCGGCGTCTTCCAGATCTGATTCCAATCCTGCAAAAAGCCATGTTCGAGTCCAGACTTTTTCCCACTCCCGGGCCATAAAATCGGTATCGGTGAAATGGTGTTTTTCCAGTTTGGTCTGGCGGGGGCTTTGGGCTGAAATCTCGCCCGGAAAGCTTCCAGGGATAGTTGTCTGAGGCAATTGCGTGTTCCTTTTAAGGGTCGGTATTTATCAGGATATCATCGCCTTCCACACGTACGCCGTAGCTTCGCAACGGCAGTGTAGCGGGGCGGCTCAACGCACAACCATCGCGCACATCAAATGCGGCACCGTGCAGTGGGCATAGTATCTTATGGCCTTTTAGCTTTCCTGCACTGAGACGTTCAGCGGCGTGGCTGCACAAATTATCGACCGCGAAAAACCCCTCCGCAATGTGACAAAGCAAAATTTCCTTGTCGGAAGCGACGATACATTTTGTTTTCCCAACCGGGAGGTCCTTTACATGTGCGGCGAATTCGTAATTGGCATTTGTCATAATCGGGTATGGGGCCTATTTTTCCATCATTTCGTCAAGCGTCATATGCACGCGTCGAATCCTGGCTTCCTGGTAATTTCCCAGGGTGATGCCTTTGCGGGCGATTTTAAAACCCTGTTGCTGCAGTTGCAGGTTGCCGGTGTCTTCGTCGTAAACCTTTCCCAGCCAGCCCAGTTCCTCTACTTCCGTATAAGACTGTTCAATTTCGAGCCGAATGGGTTCTGGCGGCTCCGGGTGGTCGGCACCTTCGGGGATAGGCTCCAGAATCATCAGGTCGAAGATGCATTTGTCTACGTCATTGCCCAGCGGCCTGAATCGATACACCATGGGTACCAGTACGCCGGGAAAAAAGAACATATTGGGGAACATATGATATTCGATTGAGTCGAGCATTATGCTATCGGATGTTTGCGAGAAATCGACGTCGAGTTCTGCCCCAAGATTTTTTCGCATACTTGCGGCCGCCACCGCCCTGGCGGTTTCTCCGTCTTTCAGCGGCCGTTGTTCAACGGCGAGCATGGACAGCAGTTCTTGTTCTGTTAAGGGTGGATCTCGCCATTTATCACCGGGGTAGTCCGACAGCGACTGCGGACTGTAATTGCCAATATTATGGATAAAACGACTCACATAACTGCCAAAAACATCGTATTGTGCATTGGCCCCGTTGGGGGAGTCATGGGTTTCAAAGTTGTGATAGGCCTCCATGAAGGCCTCCTGTGCCGCTTTCCAATTGGCGGGCAGGATTTTCTCTACGTGTAACTTGATACGCCTTTGATGCAGAGGGAAATGGGAGAAATGCTCCGGTATAACATCCATAGATTCCGCTAGCGGAGCAGCGTTTGGATCGATGTTGATAAAAATAAAGCCGCCCCAGCTCTCGCAACTGACTTCTTTCAGGGAGTGTGTTTCATCTGAGATATGTGGGAAGTCCCAACGTCCGGGTACATGGCGCAGCGAACCACTCAGCTCCCATGACCAGCCGTGGAAAGGGCAGGTGAAAGCCTGGCTGTATCCGCTACCGGTAGCCCCTAACAAACGAGTGCCTCGGTGTGTGCAACTGTTCAGATAAGCCTTCACAGTCGATTCATCGACCCTGACTATAATGACCGAGAAGTCGCCTATATCGTATACATGGTTGTCGCCCACATCCTGCAGGTGTTCTTCCCGGCACGCCCACTGCCAGTTTTTAGTCCATACCTTGTCCATCTCCAGCTGAAAATAATCCTTGCTGGTATAGCGCTGCGGGTCCAGATCTGTGTTGCCCAAAAAGCTGTAATTGGTTTCCAGTAGCGGTGCTGGCGCCGGTATCGCATCGGTGCGCAGTGTATCGGCAATACTGGGGCCCGGTGCGCGAGCGCTTCCGGGGTCGAGCGTTGTCTGTGTCATATACCTACCTGTAATTGTGACCCGGTAATGGCTTGGGCATTAAGTCTTTCAAATATACTGTTTCGTCGTTAGTTAGGACAACCAACTTTTGACCTATTGGCGATTTGGGTAGACGCGGTACACTTGAGATTGGGTCCACAGGAGACGATTACAGATGTTGACAACAACCGGGACAGTGCCCAAGGCCGACGAGTTGCTAGACCAGCTCGCCATAGAGAGAGTCATCTATACGCACAGTAGGGGCCTGGACAGGCTTGATGTCGAGGTTTTGGCGTCCTGCTATTGGCCGGAGTCAGAAGTCGACTATGGTAATTTTAAGGGCAATGCACACACCTTTTGTACCTTGGTGGTTGAGGCTTTGCCTGCCAGTTACGAGTTAACTCAGCACAAACTGGGCAACACGCTGGTTGAGATATCCGGCGGTTCCGCAAAGGCTGAATCTTATGTAACGGCCTATCATTTATTGCGTGGTGCCGAGGAGGAAATGGTCTTTTCCGGGCGCTATCTGGATAAACTGGAATGTCGCGACGGCGTGTGGAAAATACTGCACCGTAGTGTGGTGATGGATTGGAGTCGCAACCAAGCTGTGCGCGATGAGCGAGCCGGAGAAGCCTTTGCCGCGCTGCAAAAGGGAAAACATGCGGCGCAGGACCCCTTGAGCGCATTTCTGAAACTTTGAGTTAAACAACGAGAGACTAGGTATGGATCAGGCACTGGAAAACCTGCTGGCGAAGCAGGCCATTTACGAATTGTCATGTACTTATATGCGCGGGCTGGACAGAACCGATGCCGAATTGTTGCACTCGGTTTTTTTTGATGATGCCTATTGTGAATATGGGTTTATCAATGGCGATCCGGCCGTGTTTATCGAGTTCGCTGTCAATGCGCTTAAAGAGCATAAAGCGAATCAGCATATGATCGGCAATGTTCTTATCGATATTGAAGGGGATGAGGCCTTTGGTGAGGTTTACTTTAATGCCTACCATAAAGTGCCCACAGAATCCGGATTTGACGACGTCGTCATTGCCGGGCGCTATCTGGATCGGTACCTGAAGCGCGAGGGTGTGTGGAAAATGGCCTACCGTTCAGAGCGGGTAGATTGGAGCCGCACCGAACCCAGCAATGACCCGTATTTTCAGCTCGCGCCCGATTCTCTACTGGGCGGGCGGTTGGATGACGCTGTTTACGACCGGGAGGCCCGGCGCAAACAGTCGTAGAATCTAGCCTTTTTCGCGCATTCCTGCGTGCAGCAGAACCTCTGACTCACTCTGGTGGAATTCGCACTGTAAATCGCTGGTGGTCTGGCCTGCATCAATAACCAGCGTCTGCCCGGTCATATATCGCGCTTCGTCGCTCAGCGCAAATACAATAGCGTTGGCGATGTCCTCGGCCTGACAGGCGATTCCCAATGGCGATGTTTCAGCGATATTTTTCTCGACCAGATCTCGGTCACCGCCGGCCAGGGCGGCAGTCATTGCGGTCACGGTGCCACCGGGTGCAATAGCGTTGATGCGTATGCCATAGCCACTCAATTCACTGGCTGCCGACTTGGTAAGCCCGACTACGCCGTGTTTCGCCATGGTATAGACATGTGGCCCCAGCCCTCCTGTGATACCAGCGGTGCTGGCAAGGGAAACAATCGCGCCTGAGCCGTTGGGTTTCATTGCCCGTGCAGCATGTTTGACCCCCAGGAATACGGCTCGGGACAAAATTGACATGGTGTGGTCGAATGCCTTGGCGTCGATCTCCAAAATGGAGCCTATGGCACCGATAATACCTGCGTTATTGACCATACCGCTCAATGGGCCAAAGGCACTTTGCGCCAGAGCGATTGCGTCAATAATGTCTTGTTCGTTTGTTACATCGGTTTGAATAAAACGGGCATTGGGGCCCAGCTCTTCTGATAACGCCTCACCTGGCTCGCTTTGCAAATCGGCAATGACCACCTGGCCGTCTTCAGCGAGGATTGCGCGAACCGTCGCCTCGCCAATCCCGCTTGCGCCTCCGGTAACTACGTAGGTTCTGCCCGCAAATTTACTCATGTCATACTCCGGTGATGGTCGCAATTGAATTGACATGATATCCAAAACCCTGAGCTTTGCCTTAATACTTTTGACTAATTCACCAGGGCTGGAACAAGACTTCCCGCGGCGGGAGCTTTGTATTTAACAAGCTATCGGGGACGACCGGGTTTTTACCCGTCGTCCCCAGCGGCAGCGGCTACTGGGCGAGGGCCTGGGACATCTCGGCATTTTCCTTGGGCTTGAATGCCAGATACAGTAATGGGCCGATAGAACCCAAAAACAGAGTGATAAGAAGCCATGGCCAGGGCGAACGATTGTTGGCCCGTGCGTCACTGACGATCCAGCAGCTGACCAGAACCAGTGCTATGACCAGATCGCTAAAGACCTGCCAGCCAGCAGAACTGTGCCGATGATAATCAAAAATGCCGATATAACCGACATCAACAAGCGCATACACAGTGAGTATGCCGAAGGGGACAAGCAGAAAAATTGAAAGTAGTCGCATGGTATTTTCTCCGGGTGTTGATTAATTTTTTGTCTTGCTACAGGTTGCCGTGATCCGGCTCACTGGTGTAATACTGATGGCACACCGGCTACGTATCAATTACCTCACAGGTTATTGAAACTGCGCCGCTGACTTGTTTGAATGTTCTTTGAATTGGAAGTGGCGGTGTCTATGCAATCGATTGGAAATTTACAAGATGTTGAATTTAATGACTATTTCCGCTCCTGGCGACGGTATAGAAAACTGTCCCAACTGGAATTAGCTCTTGCGGCTAACGTGTCTCAACGCCATGTAAGCTGGCTGGAAACCGGTCGTAGCAAACCCAGCAGAGAAATGGTTATTAGGCTTTCCGAGGCTATGGAGATACCACTGCGCGAGCGCAATACCTTTTTGCAAACCGCGGGGTTTGCCAACGTCTATACGGAAAAGGCACTTGATGAGCCGGCCATGTCGGCAGTATTTGATGTTATACGCACTATCCTGGATCACCACGATCCGATGCCTGCGGTTGTGGTGGATCGACTGTGGAATGTGCGAATGAAGAATCGCGGCGCTGACCTTATGTTTTCCCTGGCGGGAGATAGCGAGGCCGTATGGCGTTCGATCGGTGATGATGGAGAGCACAATCTTGCGCTCTTAACACTACACCCCCAGGGGCTGCGCCCCTATATCGCCAATTGGGAGGCCGCCGCACCTGAATTCATTCGGCGTTTAAAACGTGAGGCTCTGGCTTCAGGCGATCCGAGAATGCAGGAAAAATTTGAAAAAATCATTGCCCTGGCCGGCCCAGTTGCCGAGGTGGGAGAGAGCAGGTCGCACTTGATGCCGGTTTTGCCACTGGAAATTTCTGTCAATGGTTTGAACCTGAGTCTCTTTTCGGTTATCACCACGTTCGGAACTCCCCAGGATATTACTACTGAAGAGCTCCGCATAGAGGCATTTTACCCCTCCGATAAAGATACCGCAGCGATCTTTCAAAACTTATCGTCAGACCATTAGACCCAGGCATTGCCTATGGATAAGGTAGTGCTACACTGCTCGCGGCCAAAAAAATAAACTGGAACAGGTAGAAACTTTTTGACGAAACTATCAGGGCGCTCTATTTTTGCCGCAGGGCTGTATTTTGTTGTGACTTTTTTGATGGGTTGTAGTGATGGTACGAATCACAAAATCAGTGAGGTTCCGGTGCCCGCTGTGCCGAATTTCCTGCCGATAGGCAGTACGCAGATTAGCCTGCCGCCCGATATTGGCGAGCCGCTGAATTTCGGCCTGTTTGACCTGGAGAGCGTGGGCTACGAGCAGCAGGAATATTTCATTGCGGGAACGGCGAGCGCATTTACCAATACCGGTGAGCTACTGCGCGATGGTGCCTGGGATGTCGAAGCGGGCGAAACTGCCGCTTACACCACCCGAGTGCTGGTCCGCCGGCCGGTGGATGCCACCGACTTCAACGGCACGGTTCTAGTCGAATGGATGAATGTCAGTGCCGGCTTCGATGTCACGCCGGAGTGGGACAATGCTCACGTGGAAATCATCCGCGAGGGCTACGTCTGGGTCGGGGTGACGGCGCAGTATGTCGGAATCTATGGACGAGAACCGGCACTGGCTCCCTTCCACCTCAAGGCGGTGAATGAAGAGCGCTACGAGGCATTGGTGCACCCGGGAGACAGCTTCTCTTACGATATTTTTTCGCAGGTAGCCGAGGCTCTTCGCAACCCAGGCAATATAGATATGCTCAATGGTCTGGCGGAGGAGGTCCTGATAGGGGCAGGCGAATCCCAGTCTGCCTTCAGAATGACGACCTATGTCAATGCGATTCATCCGCTTTATAACCCCTTTGACGGGTACATCGTGCACAGTAGGGGTGAGTATTCGTCGGCCCTTTCCCAGGACCCGCAGGTTACGATCGAAACGCCTCCCGAAGTTCTAATTCGCACTGATCTCAACGTGCCCGTGCTGACGTTCCAGACCGAAACGGACCTGCTTCGAGGAACGCTGAACTCTGTCACTATCCGCCAGGACGACACGGAACTGCTGAGGCTGTGGGAGGTGGCCGGCACGGCCCATGGCGATGCCTACTCCACCTCAGGCGGATGGCAGGATACCGGGGTTGACCCCTCGTTCGCCGCCGTTGTGGAGGTGAGCACCGTACAGGGCTTCATCCAGTGTTCCTTTCCCATGAACTCCGGTCACGCGCACTACGTGTTCAACGCCGCGCTGGATGCAGTGAACCGTTGGATCAAAGATGGCTCAGAGCCGCCAACCGGCGAATTGCTGCAGGTGTCTGACGACCTGTCCAGCTTTGTGCTCGATGATCTGGGCAATGTGCTGGGCGGTATCCGCACCCCCTATGTGGATGCCCCAGTGGCAGTACTGTCTGGTCTGGGACAGGTGGGAGAAAGCTTTTGTGGCTTGTTTGGCACGACTATATTGTTCAGCGCCGACCAGCTTGTAACTCGCTATATTGATGAGGCGGGCTATGTTGATGCTGTTACACAGGCAGCCGAGTCAGCTGTAGAAGCGGGATTTATTCTTCCGCTTGATGCCCAACAGATGATTGACTGGGCACCGCAGCAATGGCGTAGCCAGGTAATTGAATAGTGAGAGATATTAAACAGAGGACTACAGCATGGCGAAACTAATATTGGGCGCAATTTTGTACGAGGGTTTTGAACTTCTCGATTTGTTTGGCCCCCTTGAGATGTTTACAGCATTGCCTCCGGAAGAACTGGAGGTGGTCATGATTGCGCAGCGAGCAGGTCCGATATTGGCAGGCTCCATGTCGGGCGCAAAAATGCCTACGGTGAATGCGGATTACAGTTTTGATGATGCACCGGCACTGGATTTACTGCTTTTGCCCGGCGGTTTGGGCACCATACCGGAACTCGAAAATCCGCTTATGCTGGATTTTCTCGCAAGCCGAGCGGCAACCGCAAAGATAACAGCCTCGGTGTGTTCTGGCTCGGCCCTGCTTGCCAAGGCGGGTGTTCTCGACGGCCACAAGGCGACATCAAACAAGCAGTTTTTTTCCCTGGCGACATCCAGCTCCGATAAAGTGGATTGGCAGGAGCGCGCGAGGTGGGTGGATGATGGACCAGTGGTAACATCCTCAGGTGTCTCAGCGGGTACAGATATGGCGCTGGCAATCATAGCCAGGCTGTTTGGGCAGGAAATGGCGGACGGGATTGCCAATGGCGCGGAGTACACTTGGCATCGAAATGCCGATGAAGATCCGTTTGCCGACCAGCTAAATAGTTTAGCGGGTGCACTCTAGTCCTAAATACGCTATTCGAACCGGCCTATACTGGACCATTCATGATCTTCTATAGATTGTATCGATATTTTATTTACATACCCTGGCTGCTGCTTTGGACCGCTATGTGCTTCGGGGGAGTGGCGCTTGTTGCACCCTTTAGCCCGCGCTATGCCAGCCGTTGGTTTGGCCAAGCTTGGGGGAGAGGGCTTATGTATCTCGTACCGTCGCGCGTCGACGTGATTGGCATGGGCTTGCGACCCGGACGTGCACAGATGATTTTTCATGCACCCATCACCAGTGAGGTGGTTGCCGGGATGGACGTGGATACATTGCGTGATATGACAAGAGGGGTTATTGCCGGGGCACTTGAGCGATGAAGGAAACGGACTGGGCCGTGTGGGCAATCGCCTTTGTGTTTTTTCTGCCAATGCATATAGGCGGGCCATTGGTGTATTTGGCGATACAGCAGGGACAAGAAATATTTCGTGCCCGTCTGCGTGGCGTGATTATAGGCTCCGTAATCACGGCGACGCTGGGTTTTGCAACGGCCATAATCATATGGCCGCACAGCAAAGCCGGAGCCGGAACTGCTATTGCTGTCACTTTGCTTTACCCCTGGATCGACATTTTGCGTAAGGGTAAATCGCTCTAGGGCAGAGTTTACTCAATCCTCAGGAAGATCTGGGTGGGATACGTTTAACATATACTCAGCGGCTGCATCGACATCGTATTCACTCAACTCCTGCTTGCCTCCTTTGCCAGGCATGCTCAGATAACCCGCGTTGGCGTGTTCAAACAATACCGCCTCCCACAGGTGGGAGCGATCCGACCACTGTTTTGTCTGGCCTGTGATGGGTGCGCCGTCTACCCCGCTATCATGGCAGCTGGCACAGGCCTCCATATAGACCCTGTGGCCATCTTCCATCCTCTGGGAAGTGGTGCCATCGGCGCCCATAGAGGCCACTGAACTTAACAGCAAACCCATGCCAATCAGATTACGCATAACTGTTCTCCCGCTGATCGTTGATCCATGCCACCTGCGGTGACCACTATTGTATCTTGATATGCATCCTGCCTTCCGCCCAGGCGCCATCATAATCCGTGGCGCGCAAAATGACATCGACAACAGCACCCGCCTCGAGAGGCGCCAGGCCGTGGAACGCCAGGACTTCCGAATTGAAGAGCAGCCATTCCGGTAGCGCCTGATGGTTGTCCAGACACGCTGTAAAGTTCAGCACATCACCCTCATCGGGGTCAACAAACGTAGCCGCTGGCAATTCGAAGGAAAATGTTTGTCCTGATTCGATCACGTAGTCCTCGATATGATGCACGAGCTGTGGTGGAAGGTTTCCACCCGCAGCTTGCTCCCGTTCATGGTAGTGCCGGGAGAGCGCAAACGCTACACCCAGCCAAATCAGCGCCAAAACCATATTGATGATGGCAAAGTCACCAACATCAAAGTGAAACCAGTTCAGGCCAATATAGATCGCACCGGCTTGTGCCAGGTCACCAAAGCGCCAGAAAAATGCCTCGATAGTGGTTTTTCCCTCGTATTTCTTGGCAGGACTCAAGGGCAGGTAAAGCGCGTGGCGCGCGGTATTCATCAAGGAGTAATCGGTGGAGTTTTCGAGTATCTTTACCAACTTGATAATGCTGAAAATGGGAATGAACACCACCATGCCATAGCCAAAAAAAGCGATGACAGGTAGCACAAGTATCGCCCCCCTGACACCGATCCAGCGGATAACCCTGGCGACAACAAATACCTGCAACAGCAGGGCGAGTAAATTGACGACTGAAAAAAACGAGCCGTAAAACGTCGCGATAATGTCAGATTTGATGAGCTTGGGGTCGCCGGCGACCAGGTTATCAGCGTAGCGCACAACCAATTCCGCGAGAATATACTCACCGGTGGTGTTAACCCAATTCAACAGGACAACCAGTACCGCCAGCAAAAACAGGTAGCGATCATTGAACACCAGGGAAATCCCGCTCCAGAAGCCACCGTGTTCTGGCTCATCGGCAGCGGTTTGATGCCCACGCGACCCTTGAGGTATGGCATTTTGCCCCCAACCCACCAGGGGGATGGTCATTGCCAGCAAACCCATGGCGACCAACATCAGGGGCCAGGGACCGATGCGTGTGAACAGGAGGGCACTCAGGGCAGGCGCGGCCAGTCCACCCAGGGTCGCACCTACCATGATAAGGGGAAACAGGCGCTGACCACTTTTAACATTGTAACTATCGGCGGCAAAACCCCAGAACTGGGCCGTGATCATCACACTGAATATGCCTACCCAGACGTAATAGACAAAACCTATGTTGATGCCGGCACGACCCAAAACATAAAAGGCCAGCAGATTGAATAAAAAGAAACCCGTAATATAGCGGGTCAGTTGTCTCTTGCTGGTGTGGCGAAAGACCAGTCCGTACACAGGCACCAACAAAAGCAGGAGCAAAGCCGTTACCGCGTAGGCATAGCTTTTCGCTGAGGCAGCTTCAAGGCTGAGCAACAGCGGTTCGCGGATGGTCTTGAGGATGTAATAGGACAACAT
>JBALVT010000110.1:0-13826 GCA_036961345.1 Halioglobus sp. | reverse complement strand
TACGCCGGATTCTACATGTGGGCGATGGACGGCATGCTGCCGGGCAAGGACCCTCTTAACGAACCGACCATCAATAACACTATCTGGCAGCGGCAAGTCAGCACCGCCGATAAATTCAATAACCCGGGATACTTCACAGCCCTGATCGGCTACGAATGGACAACGACCAAAAATGCCAAAAACCTCCATCGGGTGGTGATATTCAAAGACGATGCCAGCAAGGCCGGACAAATCATCCCCTTCTCTTCATTTGATTCCTCAGATCCGGAGGACCTGTGGTCCTTTTTGGAAGACTATGAAAAAACCACCGGCGGAGAAGTATTTGCCATTCCACACAACGGCAATCTCAGTAATGGTTTGATGTTCGCGCCGCTGCGCCAAAATGGCGAGCCCATGGACCTCCATTACGCGACGCGACGCGCGAAGTGGGAACCGCTCACCGAAGTCACCCAAATCAAAGGAGACGGTGAGGCTCATCCCTGGTTATCGCCAGATGACGAATTCGCCGACTTTGGTACCTGGGACCGCGGAGATATCGGCGGTCAGGAAGCCAAAACCAACGCCATGCTGGAATATGAATACGGCCGCTCGGCTTTGAAAAACGGACTCAAGTTTGAGGCAAAAATCGGCGCCAACCCGTTCAAGTTCGGCATGATAGGCGCATCAGACTCACACACGGGTTTGGCGGCAACGCGTGAGGAAAACTACTATGGAAAATTCAGCCAGAGCGAACCGGCACCCGGGCGCTGGAAAGAACACGTGGTTAAGTCCCGGACTGACGACGCGCTATCATTGGTTGCCTATGAAGAGCTAGCCTCTGGACTGGCTGGGGTATGGGCTCAGGAAAATACTCGCCAGGCACTCTTTGACGCTATGGAGCGCAGGGAAGTTTATTCCACCACAGGTTCGCGCATTGTAGTGAGAATGTTCGGGGGTTGGAACTATGCACCAGAGGATGTCTATCAGTCGAATATGGCGCGTATAGGCTACAACAAAGGCGTGCCGATGGGCAGCGATCTCCCGCAAAGGCTTGGCACACAGTCCCCTACATTCATGCTCGCCGCCAGCAAAGACCCGGATGGTGCCAATCTCGACCGTATTCAAATTATCAAGGGGTGGCTTAATAAGGCCGGTGAGACCCAGGAACAGATCTATAATGTCGCCCTGTCAGATGGTCGCGTCCCGACCCCCAAGGGCAAGGTTAGACCCGTAGGCAATACCGTTAACGTTGAACAAACCTCCTATCGCAACGACATAGGTGCCGCGCAATTAAGTACCGTGTGGACTGACCCGGATTTCGACCCAGCCCAACGGGCCTTTTACTACGCCCGCGTTCTGGAAATTCCAACACCCAGCTGGCAGGCCTATGACGCCAAGCTGTTCGGCGACGAATTTCCTGACTCGGTGAAAATGAGTATTCAGGACCGCGCATATACCTCACCAATTTGGTATACCCCGTAAGAAAACCAACGCGCGATGCCAAAAGGTCGCTTATTAGAGATGTTCGCCATCGCGGTAAAACCAACGCCCATCGATTTTTTCAAAACGACTTTTTTCTCGTAAGCGGTGGCCCTTACCGGCCACCTTGTAGCGCGCAACAAACTCCACCGTGCCCGATTTATCTGACTCGCCCCCTGCTTCAGTAGCCTTAATATTCAAACCCAACCAACGTTGACCGGGATCAAAGCGAACCCGTGAAGGCCGGGTATCCGCATGCCAACTCGCCAGCAGATAAGCCTCATTGCATTCAACAAATGCGCTATAGCGGGAACGCATCAATAGTTCTGCGGTAGGCGCTATGGACTCACCGCTGATAAAAGGGCCGCAGCAGTTTTCATAATCGCTGTTATTGCCGCAGTGGCACAACGGATTGCTCAATGAGATCGCCCGACAATACGGGTTGGCTGCCTATTATATCTGGGCACTACAACAGTCGCGCCGATATCAATATCACACCACGGGCGGGCACATCATTGCCGATGCCACTGACTGACGTGGTAGGCTCGGCTGCGATTTCATCAACTATTTCTATGCCCAACCGAACACGAGCAAATACCGCATAACCATCGGGGCTTTGGAAGGAGTTATAGTCCAGGGAAGCATTGGCGACCTGATTAATGAAAAACTGCGAGCTGGCGCTGTCGGGATTGCCACTGCGCGCCATAGAAAGTGTGCCACGATTATTGGCAAGTCCATTGCTGGATTCATTCACGATAGGGCCGTTGGGCGTTTTGCGTTCCCATTGAAGCCTACCTTCTTCATCGGTTCCGGAAACTTCGATAAAACCCATTTGAATCATGAATCCGTCAATCGCCCGGTGCACCAGTATTTGATCGTAAAAACCGTCTCGCACATAAGCCAGGAAATTGGCCGCAGTAATCGGCGCCTTCCAATTCAAGGTTTCTACCACAACCTCACCGACATCAAATTCCAGTAATACCTTTGTTTTACCCAGAACCTTACTGGCCTTTTCCTCAAGCATTTCGACCGACTGACCTGCAGTAATGGCTGTAGAGAGCGCATCCAGGGTAGATATCTTACCCAGGTAAGCCGACCCATCGAGCATACGGTTCCAGCGTAAAACATCGTCGTAATCGACTTCACCGCTGCCATCAACATCCTCTACCACAAGTGTGGCCGATGCATCCAGACGCGCTTGCACCTGGGTGTCAGTCCATTCATTTAAGCGTGGTTGAAACTGCCGGTAAAGTGCTTCGGTGAGCGCCGATACCTTCAAATTGCCATCGAGAATGCGCTGACCACTGATAATCGCATGCCAATTCCCCTGCACATTCACCGGGCTATCACTCAAGGCCAGTTTTAAAAGGGGATCGAAATCCTGTCCGCCGCTGGCGGTGACTACGTAAAGTGCCTGCGGGTCCAATCCGTCTGAAGACACTGTAGCGATACCGACAAATGCCAATTGAATCAGCGTCGATTGTTCGTCCCAGAATTCCGCTCCCCAGGCTTCGACAAGGTCCTCAGGTAAAAAAGAACGGGAACTTGCCAACACCGCATCCGGGTTACGAAGAGGCGAAATTGTAAGCGTGGCGTCGCCCACCGATCCTTTAAGCTGCGTGTGAAAACAACCCGCCAGCAGCAGCGAAAAAAGTGCCAAACAGGCCCCATTAAATATTTTCATCGTTAGACCAATTCGGTAAACAGGCTTAAATACTTCGCCATCATCACTTCGCGATTAAAGTTATTCAGCGCCTGCTCTCGCGCCGCTTCACCGAGACTTTGCAGGGCCTTTTCATCCAGTCCCATCAAGTACTTAAGCCCTGCAGACATGTCGTCCACATCCCAGGGGTCGACCAGCGCGCCATGCTCCAAATCAGTAACCACTTCTTTATGGCCGTTAATTCTCGAGGCCAAAACCGGTTTTCCTACTGCCATTGCCTCCACCAGACTTCTGGGCAGGCCCTCACGCAATGAGGGAATGGCATACAAATCAGCGCTTTTCAGCAAAGTGGGAATATCCTCACGATAGCCCAGGAAAATGACAGCATCAGACAAACCCTGTTCCGCTACCACTGCTTCCAGCCTGGCTCGTTTGGGCCCCGTGCCAACAATGACAAGCCCGATATCGGGGTATTCGCGGTGCACCTGGCTAAATGCCAATAAAAAACGTTCGAGGTTTTTTTTGTCCGCCAGTCTCGAAACGGTTATGACAATACGCCGATTTTCGAAACCTTCGCCAAACAGCTCTTTGCGATCGCCAGCCCTGGCAGATTCAAAGCCCGCAAAATCCAGGCCGTTTGGCACCGCCACCAGCTTGTTCGGATCAACTTTCCAAAACAGCGCCTGAATATCCTCAAGCCCACCTTCAGAAACGCTGACAATTCTGTCCATGCGGCGCATCAGAAAGTAATACAGTAGTTTGACCCGGGGGTTGACGCGCTGTTTAACACCGTGAAACACACCCACTGTTTTGGGTTTTCGTTGTGACCGGCCGCTGGCGAAAACACCTATCGGTATGGCACGCCACATATGACAGGCCACAATATCTACACCACGATTGTCGATAATGCCGCTCACGGCCCCCACACTGGCGGAGTTGCTCCAACTGGCAGCTTTTCTACCGAGGTTGAGATATATCACCTCATCTGCCACTCCGGTCATACGGTTGTTACCATCATCCTGGCCGATCAAATAACACACTACATTCCTAAACGTACCATTACAGGACAGGACGATGTCATTTGGCAGTGACTGATCCCGTGTGTAGGTCCTGAAAATATGCAATATGGTCTTTATGTTTCTTACTCCTGAAAACGAAAATACACTGCAACCCATCCACATGCGGCCAACGGCTGATGGCGAAACGGGATCAGCGCACGATTTTCCTTGGAAACTATTGGCAAAACAAGTCCGGGTGAGGTAAATTCCACTCGCTTTTCATGGCTGGCAATTGCTTGCTATGCTGTGCACTTGATACCAGCAACCCCGTAGCCCATTCAGAATACCACTTGTGACTGATACATCCTCTCAAACTGATAACATCTTTGCATTTTTGTTAGCTCTGGCCATTGCCATTCCGGCTTTTCTGGGACAAGACCAGACCATGAAACCCGTTTTTTACGCGTTGGTAGTGGTGCCCGCCCTGGCCATGATTTTGGCGAGGAAAATACACCTGATCGCT
This sequence comes from Halioglobus sp., assembly GCA_036961345.1. Taxonomy (GTDB): domain Bacteria; phylum Pseudomonadota; class Gammaproteobacteria; order Pseudomonadales; family Halieaceae; genus JBALVT01. The sequence goes on along the minus strand of JBALVT010000110.1, from coordinate 9,184 downwards.
CTGTTTAAAGACTATCCCTACGTTTTTTTACTGACCGTACCCATGTTGTACTGGTCAACGGCAACACTTTGGTCTGATAACCCCGAGAATTTTTCAGGATTTCTTCGCCGGTCTTTAACGACCTTTGTATTTGTAATAGCGGTTGCACATACTGTTGCAACCCACCGTCAGGGCCTTGTGCGGTATCTGGATCTGGCACTTTTTCTGGTCGCCATCGCCGCCAGCATTAAACTCGGCAGCATCTTCTTCGACGATACCAGTAGTAAAAACTGGCGCCTGGGCAATGAATCCGTATTTAACAGGCCCCTGCATGCAGCACACTATTTCGGCTGCTTTGCCACTTACGCACTGGTACGTGCCTATCAGCAAGCAAATAGCCGGCGGTGGATGATATACGCTCTGGCCCTTGCACCCTGCGCACTTTACGTGCTGATGACATACTCGCGAGGGCCACTCATAAGTTATGTGCTGGTTTTTCTGGTGATTTCTATTTTCTGGTACAAAAAACCGGTACATGCCCTCTTGGCACTGGGTCTTTCGGCGGGGGTTTCCTACCAGCAACTGGACGTTTTAACCCAGCGAGGCGCCAGTTTTCGCGATGAAATATGGCAAAAATCGCTCGAGCTTATCCAGAACAACTTTTGGCTGGGCGTTGGCAATGGCACGCCTCTGGATATGCCATATGGCGAAAACAAGATGGCTCCCCACGCCCACAATCTTTTTCTGGATATGTTTACCCGCTCGGGCATCATAGGCTTTTTGCTGGTTACCATCATTGCTGTGTTTGTCCTGTGGAGAGCATATCGCGCCAGGCCCAATGAACAACTGGCTATAGCCACGCTACTATTTTTCTTTCTCGCCATGATGACGGATGTACAGAAACTCATCACCTCGCCATCCGGGGGTTATGTCGTTTTTTGGCTGCCACTGACGGCTTTGCTGGTTCTTAGCTCCCGTCCGGCGACTAAGGGGAAGCGATAGTTTTTGCGCGCGGTGCACTGCGTTAAGCTCCTCGCCATTTATCAAGACCCCCTATTGACGCAATATGCTCCTATTAATAGCATCCACTAATCAATTGATCACCTCTGCTCAACCCCCCAACTTCGCTGACCCAGCCGGCAAAGTTAGGCAGGTCCACTCGATCTTTTGTGTAGAATGCATCTCACCCCTTCACACAAAGCCAGCCAACGCCAGATTGCTCGTTCACCAAATTAGACCAGAAGTTGAGTAGAACCGCGGTTTTAACTATTATCTACAAACCATATGTTAGTACCCACTTTAATTAGTGCCATTAGGGGCCCGAATGAAAATTGCTGTAATTATTGTTCTCGTATTTGTCGTACTGGCGCTGTACTTCAAGTCTAAACCATCCGATAAAAAGCCCAAAAAACAGGCCAAGAAACAGGCCAAGAAACAGGCCAGGATAGCCAAATCCCGTAAAACAAGCGCAGCGGCCGACAATACAGGGAAGAGCTACCCCGGCATTGCTATAAAACTCTGCGCTAATGCCTGCGATGCGGCCAAAAACCTGGAAAAAACCCGATACCTTTCCGGGCAAGCGCCGTTGCTGCCCCTTCCGGAATGTGACCAGTCAAGTTGCGCTTGCAAGTATGTTCACTACTCAGATCGACGCGACGTCGACGAAGACCGGCGGAACAATTATTCGATGAAGACAGACCTATATGATACAACCGGTAACGAGAACCGCAGGCAAAAGAAAGAACGCCGCAACAACTGGACCAATTTCGATGACTTTGGCAAATAGATGTTCGCGCTATAAAATCATAACCAACAGCACTACCAACGCGAGAAAACCAGCCAGGCCCTTATAAATACCCTGCTTCGTCAGACCCTGTTTTTTCTGCTGGTTCTCCTCCATCACCAGTCTAGCCATCAGTGCATCGACGTCGCCCGTTCCTATACGTTCCAGCTTTGGTTGCTGCTGAATTTGCCCCACTGGCGCGGTATTGAAAGTCGCTGCTGACGCCGACTGCGCTGCATAGTTCACCGCTTTTTCAACGGGCTCTTGAGAGGAGATCTCCTGAGCTTTCAGCGCTTCTAGTAAGGCGATGAGCTGCCCCCGATCCGCCGCGGGGATATTTCCCATTGCCTGGGTTTCGCTGGCACACAGGCTGTACGTGGTGCCATTAATAATGAATGTTATTCTGGGATGACTCATAGGATTCGAACTTTATATTTGCTCCCGGCAACTCTAGCACAGCTCACTTTTAGTCACACGATATTAGGCAAGGGGAAATACTCAGCCGGGGGCTGTGGAGGCGAAGTAGCGTTTTTAGACTAAACTCCTTGCGTGAACAACGCTCTTGGAGATAGCCTCCATGAAGAAGAAAAGTAGCACGTAATCACTCGTTCAGTTTGCACAATCGCGTCTATAGATCGCCAGTCTGGTATTCGTCCGAGTCTTGAATTTGAAGGAATTAAATGATGTACACAGCTTTTCGTTTCCTGCGCACTGCTCTCCTATTTAGCGCTGCATTCAACGCCGTCGCTGAGACTCCCGCCGAGAATCCAATGCGAAATGTTTACTTTGGCGAAACCCACGTGCACACGGCTTACTCGCTGGACGCCTTCCTCGGCGGCACCCGCCAAACGCCTTCCGATGCCTATCGGGCCGCGAAAGGCGAGACGGTAATAGTGAACGGGCAGCCTCACCGCATGCGCCGCCCCCTCGACTTCGCTGCGGTAACGGATCACGTAGAATATTTGGGCGAGATGTATGCGGCCCTCAATCCGGGTGTTCCCGGGCATGACAATCCTATTTTACAACAGTTAATAGGCCTCTCGGATCCCGATGAGCGGCGCCGCTGGTTTATGAAATATGTCATTCAGAATAGTCGCAGCGCCACCCCCAAGCGCACGGAATTTTTCCCCGGAGAAGCGGTCGTCAAGAGCGGCTGGAAAAGCGTCATAGCTGCAGCGGAACAACATAATCAGCCCGGTTTGTTCTCCACCTTGATCGCCTTTGAATGGACCTACGTCCGCAATGGCGGCAACTTGCACCGCAATATATTATTCCGCGACAGCACCGTACCCGCATTTCCCATGAGTCGCTACGATGCCGGTACGGAGGAGAAATTGTGGGCGTGGCTGGAGCAACAGGAAAAGGCCGGTGTGCAGTCTATCGCAATTCCGCATAACTCCAACGCCAGTAAGGGCATGATGTTTGCCGAAACAAATTCTGCAGGAGCACCCATAGACGGGGCATACGCCAAGTTACGGGCGCATTTCGAGCGCGCCATCGAAGTCATGCAAATTAAGGGCAATTCCGAGGTCCATCGTAACTTCTGGCGAGCAGATGAGTTTGCCGATTACGAAAATGCCGACTCAATTGCCAAATTTAGTGGCCGTATTCCGGCAAAAGAGAATTATGTTCGCTACGGTGTGGTCAAGGGTCTGGCACATAAACAGGAGCTGGGCGTGAATCCTTACAAAATGGGATTTGTCGGTGGTACTGACAGCCACAATGGATTGATGGGTGACACCGATGAAGACAATTTTGACGGCGGTCACGGTTTGGAAGATGCCACACCGAAACGCCGCCAGACCAGCGAGGTCGGTGGATGGATTGCATCGAGCGAGCAAACACCTGGTTCACTCACGGGTGCATGGGCCACCAGTAACACGCGCGAGGCAATCTGGGATTCCATTTACAATCGCGAAACCTTTGCCACCAGTGGTTCACGCATTGCCGTGAGATTATTTGCCGGCTGGAACTACGCCACAGACTTGTATACCCGGCCGGACATGCTGGTTCAGGCCTATGAACATGGAGTCCCCATGGGCTCTGACATGAAGCCTGCTGCCAAAGGAGCTGGCGCGCCTCGCCTCCTGGTCGTGGCAAGCAAAGACGCACTGGGGGCCAATCTGGATCGTATCCAGATTATCAAGGGCTGGGTGGATGCACGCGGTGAAACGCACGACAAGGTATTCGATGTAGTCTGGTCTGGTGAGCGCAAGCCCGGTCAGGATGGCAAGCTTCCTTCCGTGGGCAATACCGTGGATCTGAAGACGGCCACCTACCTGAACACGATAGGCGATGCCCAATTGGCCACCGTATGGCAAGACCCCGAATTCGACCCATCGGTAGAGACTTTGTACTACGCGCGGGTTCTTGAAATCCCAACGCCTCGCTGGACAACATATGACTCAGTGCGCGCGGGCCTACCCTTATTGGATAACGTGCCAGCCACGATTGCAGAGCGAGCATGGTCGTCACCGATTTGGTATGCCCCCTAGAATTGGTATCGCCTTATACGTAGGAAGTTTAGCCTCCTTTTATCCGGCGGTACCTTTATACTGGCACTAATAGTCGTCTCTCCAGAATATAGATTGGAGGCATATACAAAAAATCAACTGGGAAATCCCTGAAGATGTTGCCATGCTTATGACCCGCATGCCTGCCCTGGAACAGCTTGGACCAACTGATCCGAATACTCGCCTCCAGTGTGTTGATGTAGTTCGTGGCTTCGCTCTTTTTGGCGTTTTACTGGTCAACATGTACAACTTTGGGGCTGACGCTCCCGAGTGGACTGGTTTTGCGGATCGTTCTTTGAGTACATGGACACATGCGCTATTCGAAACCAAGTCTTTGCGCTTGTTCTCTATGTTATTTGGTTTTGGCTTCGCACTGCAATTGGCCAGCGTAATGTCACACGAGGGCAGGTCTTTGTGGTCTTACTTCAGACGGCTGACCATCCTGTTTTTCCTTGGCATGGCACACGCTCTGTTCTTTGACGGTGACATTCTGATGGAATACGCAATGCTGGGACTGATCCTTTTAGCATTCCGCAATGCCCAGCCCCGGACGCTTCTCACTCTCGCGTTTATACTGCTGGCGGCATTCCCATTGGGCAATCTGATAGGCACCGAAAGCGACGATGATATAGCCGCCAATTGGGAAGATTCACTGCCGCTATCCGAACTGAGAGTGGATCATCCCTATCTCGGTTCCCCGATGGATGTTTTTCGAGAGAATGCTTTCGCCATTCCGCCAAGTATCTGGTCAAATCTGAATAGCCCCGAATCGAGTCTCGCAATCTTTTCCATGTTTCTGTTAGGCCTGTACGTGGGCCGAACCCGAATTCTCCATAATGCCACGCATCATCTCCCACTGATTCGCAGAGTGTTTGCCTGGGGTGTTGGCATTGGGGCTGCAAGTGCACTCGCTGAATGGTCCCTGAGCCAGAAATACGGTTACGACGCTTTTACCAGCACCACTGCATCAAACGGGGTACGGTTTCTCGGCGATATACTTTTCGCCTATGGCTCGACGGCGCTGGCACTGGGTTATGGCGCGGGTATCGTTTTGCTGACGCAAAAACCGGGCTGGCAAACCACATTGCGGCCCGTACAGAACCTGGGGAGAATGGCACTGACGGTATACCTGGCCAGTACCTTGATGTTTACCACGCTGTTTTACGGATGGGGTTTTGGCCAGCTTTTCCTGCTGGGTCCGGTGGTCACCACCTTCTATGCCGTTATTTTTTTTGCGACTCTGCTGATATTTTGCAGCTGGTGGTCGGCCAGATTCAGGTTTGGACCCACTGAATGGTTGTGGCGCAGTCTGACGTATTTGAAGCTCCAGCCTTTACGCCGCTAGTAACCGCGTACGATTCGGTCGTGCATAAAAAAAGGCTGCCGAATCTGGCAGCCTTTCAGTCTGATTATATACAGGCTACCTGAAGATCATCCCTTCCCAGATGGTGCTCTCGCCGCAATCTGCGATTTCATAAAGTTGCTCGTCTACACCCTCAACCTCTGAACCTTCGTAAGCATCCGTGAATTGACCCCATGTTGCGAAATCAGGCAAGACTATTACGAACCTGAAATCGCCACCGGCATCTCCGCCCTCGGCAATCGGGAATCTGATACCGACATCAATGTCTTTGCCACCTTTAGTCTTCTTCGCGGCTTTTAGCCAGGCAGCGGTTACTTCAAGCAGTTGAGCCGCATCCGCATCACCATTGAACTCGCATTCAAAGATCTGTATTGCTTTTCCTGAATCGGAAAAAGCCGGTGCAGCAACGACCATAAACAGTGAAATTAATAGTGACTTGCTAAATGTTTTCATTTTTTGTGCTCCATGTGTGGAATTCTTATGTGAACCGCTTACAGAATAGAACAGAAATTTGGATATATCTACTAATCAGTCGTCAAAGTTTCGGACCACCATGGCGGTGCAAGCCTTCAATCCATCAATCACGTGGGCACTAAATTTTTCCGACCCTCCATAGCCAGAGGGTGCCTGTACGATACGCAAATGCGGGTCCAACTCGAATTCGAAAGCATTGAGACCAAAGGGCAACCCTTCCCCGATGGATTTCAGCGCGGCTTCCTTGAGAGTCCAGAATTTAAAGAAGGGCTCGACGGAGTTCAAATCACCACGTGATTCAATAGCGCTTACCTCGGCCACCGAAAAATACTGTCGGGCGAGTTCTATTGCCCCCGGGTTTCGCGTTCGATCTTCGATGTCGACGCCAATTTCGCACCTCGACGACCAGGCGCCCAGAAAACCCAGACTGCAGGACGAAAAGCTGAACCACAAGTCCGAGCGATCACTAAGATAGGGGCGGCCTTTTTCTGTTTCCTCGAAAACGATCCGGGATAACAGTTGCGATGATCCGAGGGACAGTGCGCCGCAGAAGCGCCGAAAGGCCCGCCGCTGTATAAACAATGACCTGTCAGCGGATAAACGAAAACGTTCAGCTCGTTGCTGCTCGGCCCATGACAGAACCGATGCACATCGCTTTGTAACCTCCGGATCTTTCGATACCGGAGCATACAAAACATGAGCCGCGTGACGCACCGGCACCGGCGTGATATCGCGAGAGAGATCCTCAAAAAAGTCTCTTATGCCATGGCTATCGCCTGGGATCATTGTTGCTCAACGGGGCTGCCCTGGTAGGTGCCTGCGGCACAAAGATGCATTTCTTTCAGAACCAGGCTCAAGGGCAGGATCGTGGCATCAGCTTCGATCACCGCTCCGCCCATTATCGTCGCCCCCACATTAATTGTGCTGCCGTCCCGTATTTCGGTTCGCTTAACTTTCAGCGTCATATTCTCGAAAGTGTGCAATTGAAGAATACCGTTGATCATGCAATCGTTACCACAGCTCACAGCGTTCCAGTCAGAGGCCTGCATGGGAGAGGTGACTAAGGTGCGCCTGCCAATCTCACAGCCCATTCTTCGCAGAATAGTATTGGAGAGCACCGTTCCAGCAGTCATTCTCAAGGGTCTCTTGCACCAGGCAAAGAAGCAGTCCTGGGCAAAAAAGTAACTGAAGTGCCGCCAGGACCAGAACGGCGTTGAGTGCTCTGTCCCCCAAACGCTGCCGACCAGAAGCTTTTTGATCGCGGCGCACAGCAAGACCAGGATGGTTTCTGCGAGCATCAACGCAAAGAAGGCGCTCAATACCAGGTGCCCGTCCAGGCGCAGCAAAATGGTGAAAAGAATCACATAGACCAGCATGCCCGCCATAGGCAAAAAGCCAATGCTGAAGATGTCATTCAGGAAGACCCTGGTCAGGAAAAGGGCGAAGCTGGGAAGAGCCTGGGATTCATTCTCTTCGTCAAATTTTGCACTCGCAAACCGAATGGGCGGGTTTCCCGCCACCGTGATGGGTTCACCCGGTCTAGCCCTCATTTGACGCCGGAATTGGATGTCATTTCCCGGTGTAGACACGCCCAACAGGAAGTTGGATGGGAACTGCCCGGACTCCGCCACGCAGTTAGTACCGCTGAAGAAATTCCGGGGCATGTCCAGTTGGCCAAGCTTGATGTGCTCCGCGCCGTGGTCGAGCATATTGGTAAAACTGCCATTGGACCAGAAGACCTGCGAGTCGGCGCTGGCAAGCTCTGGAACAAGGTTGAGCATGAGGTCGCACTCTGAGGCGCCCAAACGTGGAAAGCGCACACCGGCGAGTGCGCGCAGATACTGCCCGGTGATGGTCCATGTCCATTGTCTCTGGACCTGGTTCATTTTTTTCATTCGGTACAGCAGCAGGTAGCCCCTGAGTCCTCGAGAGGAATAGATTCCCGGCGAGGCCGGCGTAAAGCGAAGAAAAAGGCACAGAAGCACCGAAATCAAGACGACAGCAGCCCAGGTAGTGACGAAGGCGTACAGACTCATATTCCAGACAATCTCCGGCAGAGGGATCACTTTAAAATAATCACTGGCGACGACTGTATCCGCTACAGGTATGAACGTGGCGGCAAACCAGCTAACGACCGCGGTGGGCACAATGAAAAGCCAGAAGTCCAGAAAAACCTGCATTGTGATATTGAGCGCTTCCATGAACCAGGCGGGCTGCGTGGGTTCACAGATTTTGGCGGTTCGCTTCAGCGCCACACACTGGCCGCTGAGGCGTGCCGGGGCGCCCTCCCACATCTCATGCTCACCTACGTCCTCCAGGATGGGTGTAAACGGATTAATCCAGGAGCCGCGCCCCACTGTCACATCATTGGCAATGGCGGCCCGCATGCCAATTTTGCAACCACTCTCCAGGCGAACAGGGCCGATGTGCAATTCCTGGCCCAGCCACCTCGTCGTATGAAGATAGGCTCCGGTTTGAATCGCAACACTGTCTCCGACGGAGAGTAAATCCAGCGGTCCTGCAAACTCCACGTCATGTGCGCACTGAAGGTTGTCACCGACCTGCGCGCCCAGCCTCCGCAATACGTATGCCAGCAGAGGAGCGCTGCGGAACACCGTGCCCAGGGGCCCAAGTACCGAGTTTTCCAGCCGTCCAATGCACCAGACCCGCAGGTGCATTCTGCTCCACTTGGGATAGATGCCCGGGGTCACTTTGTTCTTGTACAGGTGCCCCCCCATCAATAGCTTGATCACCATCACCCATAGCAGGCTCGCGAATGGTAAGACCAGGGCAACCAGGTACATGACTAAACCCACGCCGATAAACTCCAGAATATGCGCGGTCATGAAGAATTCGCCGATTTCCGCAAATGCGATGAGTCCCAGAAAGCCCGCTAAATGGGGTGAGTACAGCAACCACAGGAACAGTAGTTGCAGGGCTGTAAAATATCCGACAGAGTGCACCTTTGCAGTGGATTCATCCCGTTGAGTACTTTCTCTGCCGGCTTGTGCGGCAGTCGCGGGGCCATTGTCGGGCTGCTGCAGATGCCTTGCACGGTGGGCCACTTTCCTG
>JBALVT010000010.1:0-50004 GCA_036961345.1 Halioglobus sp. | reverse complement strand
GTGACGGTTTCAGCGTCACCAACAAATAATCCGGCGCCGAGTCCTCAAGAAATGTGAGACTGCCCTCCTCGCAATAATCGGCCGCATAAGGTGTAAAATCCGCAGGTAGCCTGGAAGTATCGCGACAAACCCCTCCCAGATCATAATCTGAAGGGCGCAGTAATTTGCCCGTGCGAACACCCAGATCACCACAACCGATAATTAGGAGCGAATTTGGCTTCATTATAGAATCTCTCACTGGTTACACTAGGTGTCGGGATCAATTAAGAATATCACTATGACACTCACAGAATTGCGCTACGTTGTGGCGCTCAGCGAAACCAGACATTTCCGCAAAGCTGCGCAGCAGTGCAATGTCAGCCAACCCACTCTGAGCATCGCCATTAAAAAGCTCGAACAAGAGCTTGGTGTGGCATTGTTTGAGCGTTCCAGGGCGCAGGTCACTACCACACCGATTGGTAAAAAAGTGGTGGATCAGGCCCGAACTGTACTGGGTGAAAGCAAAAATCTGATCGCCCTGGCTCAACAGGGCAAAGATCCTCTTGGCACCGTTCTGCCGGTTGGAGCGATTTACACCGTTGGGCCATACCTGTTCCCGCGTCTCGTGAGCAAATTACAACAAATCGCACCGCAAATGCCCTTGTACATTGAAGAAAGTTACACCGCAAGCCTTCGCCACAAACTAACCAGTGGCGAGCTCGATGCAATATTCATAGCGCTGCCCTTCAACGAACCCGATGTGGTCACTCGCGCGATATTTGATGAACCGTTTGTCGTGCTGATGCCACCGGAACATCCACTGGCAAAATCAAAAAAAATAGATCCAGCTGATCTCGCCCAGCACCAGGTACTACTTATGGGTGCAGGACACTGTTTTCGGGATCAGGTACTTGAGGCCTGTCCCGGCTTGAGGGAGGCCATGGGCAACGATCACAACGGTAGTCGCACCATTATCGAAGGTAGTTCCCTGGAAACACTCAAACATATGGTTGCCTCTGGCCTGGGAATAACAGTGATTCCCGCCTCCGCGGCAAATCTGGGCCACGATGAGGGAAAAACACTGCTCGCCCGCTCCTTTGCGGATCCTGCGCCAACGCGCACCATAGCACTGGCCTGGCGCGCGAGCTATCCGCGACACAAAGCTATCGACGTGCTAGCCGAAGCTCTCAAGGCCTAAACGAACGTGTCAGGCATAGCCGGCTTACCGGTCCGAGAATTACGTGGCGTGGGCCCTAAACTGGCCGAAAAGCTCGCCGAATGTGGAGTGCATAAGGTTGAAGACCTCTTGTTTCACCTGCCCCTACGCTATCAGGATCGCACCCGGGTAACCCCCATTGCCGCCGCCAGAGAGGGCGATGATGTCGTTCTCGAAGGCGAAGTCAGGCTCGCAGACGTTGTTTTTGGCAGACGGCGAAGCCTGGTGGTTAGAATGCAAGATGGCAGTGGATTGATTTCATTGCGCTTCTTTCACTTCAGTGCGGCGCAAAAAAATAACCTGCTGCCGGGTACAAAATTGCGCTGTTTTGGCCAAATTCGTCGCGGCAGTGCCGGGCTGGAAATGTACCACCCGGAATATCAACAAATTAGCGAGGGCGAGACCACCGTAGAGGAAAGCCTCACGCCTATATACCCCACCACGGCAGGCATTTCCCAAAACCAGTGGCGTAAATTGTGTGAGCAAGCCACAGCGTGGCTAAAACGCGCTCAGGTAGAAGACTTGTTGCCAAAAAATAACACATACCCCTATGGATTGGCGCAGGCACTGCAATACCTGCACGCACCACCGCCGGATGCACCGCAGGAGTTACTCAGAGATGGGCAACATCCCGCCCAATTGCGTCTGGCGCTGGAAGAACTGGTAGCACACAACCTGTCTTTGTACCGCCTGCGAGCCAAACATCAACGTGACGGCGCACCACCTCTAGCCGTTAACAGTCTCGCGCTGGATAACTTTCTTGGAGCGCTGCCATTTTCCCCAACTGGCGCACAAACCCGGGTAAGCCAGGAGATCAGCGATGACATGGCCAGGCCCTATCCCATGCTCCGTTTGCTACAGGGCGATGTCGGCTCAGGGAAAACACTGGTAGCAGCCTGCGCCTCCCTGCAAGCCATCAGCAATGGTTATCAGGTGGCCCTGATGGCACCTACAGAAATCCTCGCAGAGCAGCACTGGCTGAATTTTTCCAACTGGTTCGAACCCCTGGGTATCACTCTGGAATGGCTAACCGGCCGGCTAAAGGGAAAAAAACGCGCCGCTACTTTATCCAACATCGAAAGTGGCAGTGCATCGTTGATCATTGGTACCCACGCCCTTTTCCAGGCCGATGTAGCTTTCTCACAGCTAGGCCTGGTGATTGTGGATGAGCAACATCGATTTGGCGTGCACCAAAGATTGTCCCTCACCGAGAAAGCCGACAGTTCGACTGGTAGACCCCATCAATTGATCATGACCGCGACGCCGATACCCAGAACATTATCGATGGTCGCATATGCCGATCTTGATTGTTCGATCATCGATGAATTACCGCCGGGACGAAAACCCGTGGAAACAGTATTAATAGACAGTAGCCGACGTCAAAAAATTGTCGAAAGAGTTGCCACTGCCTGCGAAAAGGGCCGCCAGGCTTACTGGGTTTGCACCCTCATTGAAGAGAGCGAGAGCCTGCAAGCACAGGCAGCCGAGGCCACGGCAGCGGAACTGACAGCGCAACTGCCAGACCTGAAGATTGGCCTGGTGCACGGCCGCCTCAAATCCGCGGAAAAGCACGCGGTAATGGCAGCGTTCAAAAGAGGCGATCTCTCTCTTCTCGTCGCCACCACGGTGATTGAAGTGGGGGTAGACGTACCCAAGGCCAGTTTAATGATCATAGAAAACCCGGAGCGACTGGGCCTGGCGCAGCTACACCAGCTTAGAGGCCGAGTTGGCCGGGGCTCTGCGGCCAGCCACTGTGTTCTTCTATATCAGAGCCCGCTTTCCCTGAACGGCAAGGCGCGACTGCAGGCACTACGAAAAAGTAATGATGGCTTCTATATCGCGGAAAAAGACCTGGAGTTACGCGGCCCCGGAGAAGTGTTGGGCACACGCCAAACGGGTTTAATGACATTTCGCGTAGCGGAACTCCCCGCCCACGACCACCTGCTGGATCTTGTTCAGGAATTGGCGCAACTTACACGAGAACACTATCCACAATTTGAAGATAAGTTGATAACACGCTGGACAGGCAATACTCAGGAATTTGCCAGGGTTTAATCCTGGCGCGGTAACAACAGTGCTCGCCAGCGCTGCTCTACTGCAGGCAGGCCAAGGTCGTTCAAAGTACGGATATTCCGCTTGGGAATTAGCTCGGGCTCAGGAAACCCTTCGAGTACTCTGGTTAACATGTTTTCCCGAAGCAGGTGAAGTACCGGATAGGGGGAACGGTTGCTGTAGTTCGAGGGAGACTCAGGCTCCTCGCCTTCAAACTGGTACCGGGGATGAAAACTGGCAAGTTGCACCAGGCCATCGAGACCGGCCGCCACCACAAGTGCCTGCGCCTCGTCTAAAAAATCCAGATAATCTTCAAATTCGCCAAGTGCATCGGGAAACACCAGCAAGAGTGTGGCCACTTCTTCCTCCGAAGACCTGACCAGTACCTCCAGCTCGCGCAGAAACTCCATGCGCACATCATCCGCTGCTTGCGCATTTGAAACGGTAATACGGAGCTCGGGTGAATCCAATACACCCGCGGCAAACGGACACAGATTGAGGCCCACAACAAAAGACTCCAGCCATGAGCGAATGTGCTGTTCAACAAGCTGCACGATAAACTATCCCTCTGGCAGGGGTTCGGCCCGAACATACCGGGCCGGTTCTGATCAATCCAGAATGGCCGGCAGTTCTTTCTGCAAGGCCATTTTCGCCTTGGTGGCATCACCGGTGAGGGCAAAGCCTAACAAGTCACCAGCGCTGTTGCGAAACTCAGCCTTAACATTGTTGCCCTGTGCATCAATCGTCCACTGCCCTTGGGCATTGATGGCTGGTGGAGAAACTACCACCGGACAAGCAGGTGTCTTGATGCTAACCGGCATAGCAGGATAACTCACCTGTGTCGGCTCACCGGCCAGGGTTTTACCAAGCGCCCTGGCGGCGGCCATCAAGGGCGCTACATATACCAGCACATGTCCGGCGACTTCCGCGCAATCTCCCAGAGCGTAAACATTCGGCGCATTCGTTTCAAGCAACCGGTTGGTCACAATGCCCCTGTTGGTCTCGATTCCCGAGGCCTTAGCGAGTTCTATTTGCGGTCGGACACCCACTGCCGAAACCACCATATCGGCATCGATGGTCTCGCCATTATTCAAGGTCACCGTGACACCGTTTTCTCGATTATTTACTTCGGTTACCAGCGGGCCAAAATGAAACTTGGCGCCTTTTCCTTCAAGGGCAGACTGCACCGCTTTGCCCGCTGCCTCTGGTAGCAAGGTTGGAATGCAGTAGGCAAGTGGATCGACGGTTTCAACCTCAAAACCCCCGTTTATAAGGTCATTGGTAAACTCACAACCGATAAGACCACCACCAATAATACAGACCTTTTTCACGTCGTTTTTCTTCACGGCTGTACGAAAATCGTCGTAGTCCAGCAAATCGTTTACCGAGTAGACCCTCTCAAGACCATCGCCGGCGATGGGCGGACGAATAACATCGGCACCGATAGCCAGCACTAATTTACCGTAGTGAATAGCGGTTTCTGAATCACCCACCTTGATTAACTGGGCGGCAGTATCTATCTCATTGACCTTGGTCATGGTCCAGACACTGGCCTTTAGCGCCTTGCCCATACTGCCGGCGTCCAGCTGCGCCAGATCATTGGTGCTGGTGTTCTTGGTATAACCGGTAGACAACATGGGTTTGGAGTATGACCGGCCATCGTCCGAGGTAATAAGAATCAACGGGGTTTCGGTGTCATGCTTGCGAAATTCTTTAGCCAGTCCGTATCCCGCCAGGCCCGTACCCAATATCACGACCGGGGGGTGAACCTTGTCGACCACTGGCTCTTCGTGATGAGGAATATCATCAACAACAGCTTCTTCAATGAGCTCAAAGTCCTCTTTACCAACACCACAATCTGGGCACAACCAATCTTCGGGAACATCTTCCCACTTGGTTCCCGGCGCAATACCGTCGTCAGGCCAACCTTCTTTTTCATCGTAAACCAGACCGCAGACAATACATTCCCACTTGCTCATGACAACACTCACTCTCGATTCTTGCTCAAGCCCACCAAAGTACCGCCAGATTGGTAAGATGGACGGGCTTAATGTATAAATTTCAGGACGCCACACTATAAAACTGTATGAAAAATGTGCAAGGGTTTTCTGGGAGTGGCAGGCTGCCAAAATATACCAGTTCCATGCTTGCAACAGCGCGGCCTATCAAGCATTCTCGCCTCTGCCCTTCACGCAGACAGGTAGCCAGTGTCACAACCGCACCACGCCCACCGTATAAAACACGAACCAGTATGGCACCCGGTTCAACGCTTTACAGCAGGCCAACTGCCCCAGCAAATCCGCTACTGGCTGCTAGACGATGGCTCTCTTACCAGCCGACTTATAGCTGCCAGCGCCGGGCAATTCGCGGTACAACGGTTGTATCAGGGCTGGCAGGTGCCTCTTCCTTCTGAACGCCGATTATTGGGCTTACCGGCCCGGGAACTGGCACTCATTCGGGAAGTTGCCTTATTGGGGGGGTCCTCAGAAGCCGTGGTGTATGCCCGCAGTGTTTTTCCACTGTCGTGCCTCACTGGCAGCCTGGGTCATTTGCGGGGCCTGCAGAATAAGCCACTGGGAGCCATCTTGTTCAAACATCCCGGTATGCATCGCAGCCCCTTTGAGCTTTCTGAGCTGGCCGGTGACTGTGATTACCTGCCCACAGCTCTGCGCCAAAAAGAATCGGCATGGGGGCGCCGCTCACGGTTCAATATAGCTGGCAAATCGCTCATGGTTAGCGAGGTATTTTTGCGCAATTTTACACCCTGGTCCAATATGGCACCGGTGCACAGAACCCAACGTGGCAAGGTAAGCGCTGCAAATTACGCTGCAAAGAAGTAAGCTTGGCAGGCTCTGTAAGCAATCGGATTATCAATGCCCTCTACGTCCAAAATAAACGCCTTATTACAGCTCATCCGTTTCGATAGGCCGATTGGCACCTTGCTGCTCCTGTGGCCTACATTGTGGGCACTATGGATTGCCGCCCAGGGCGTGCCAGACCTCGGCATATTGGTGATATTTATCTCCGGTACATTCCTGATGCGCTCAGTCGGCTGCATCGTCAATGATCTTGCGGATCGCCATGTTGATGGCGGCGTGGAGCGAACCCAGAACAGACCACTGGTAACAGGTGTTGTGACGGTTAATGAGGCGCTCTTCTTCGCCGCTGCCTTGTGCCTGATTGCTTTTATTCTGGTTTTATTCACTAACACACTTACCATAGTCTTATCACTGATAGCGGTGCTGCTGGCTTCTATTTACCCTTTTATGAAGCGCTATACCAACCTGCCCCAAATTGTGCTCGGAGCCGCATTTTCCTGGGGTATACCCATGGCTTTTGCCGCGCAATTAGGCGAATTGCCCCCCGCCCTTTGGCTGTTGTACATCGGTAATTTGTTGTGGACCGTTGTATACGATACAAAATATGCCATGGTAGATCGGGACGATGATCTTAAAATGGGGATCAAGTCCACAGCAATCTTGTTTGGCGAGTCAGATCGGATAGCGATCGCCACTCTTCAGGGCCTGTGCCTTGTCGCCCTATTCCTTGCCGGCCTGCGCTTTGAATTGGGTCTGTACTACAACTGTTCTTTAGTTGCCGTAGCGGGATTGTTTGGCTATCACCAGCTACTGATAAAAGGCCGTGATCCTGCGGCTTGCCTCAAGGCCTTTAAACACAATAACTGGGTGGGTCTGGCCGTTTTCGCCGGTATTGCCCTGCACTATCAATTCGGTAACACACCGGTGGGCAGCGGCGGTTGATAGCCAGTGAGTAACCCTAAAGACGCCTCTGACTTCTCGGTAGAATTCCTATCGAGCATCGCCGATATTTCCGCACAGGAATGGGATAGCCTGGCTGGTAGTGACTACCCCTTCACACGGCATCATTTTTTATGGGGACTGGAAAAAACGGGCTGCACGGATGCCGAGTCAGGATGGCAGCCGTGTCACGCGGTATTACGCAAAAACCAGGTGGCCATCGCTGCCATGCCCTTGTACCTGAAATCTCACTCCTACGGCGAGTATGTGTTTGACTGGGCATGGGCAGATGCCTGGCAACGGGTTGGTCTAAACTACTATCCAAAGTTAGTGTGCGCTGTGCCTTTTACCCCCGCCACAGGGCCAAGAATTTTAATGGCGGACGGCCAGGACAGCAAAAGTATCTACACTGCGATGCTATCCGGCGTACGGCAATTTGCCCAGCGCCAGGATATCTCCTCCTGGCACCTGTTATTTCCCAGCGAGTCTGTAGCCAGCGCCCTGACCGACCTGGGCACACATTTGCGCGTGGCAACACAATTTCACTGGTTCAATGAAGGCTTTACCACCTTTGAGGATTTTCTGGATACATTCAGCTCCCGCAAACGAAAGAACTTAAGGCGCGAACGCAAACGCGTAACAGAACAGGGAATTACCCTGCAAACGCTAAGTGGCGGAGAAATAACTGAGCAGCATTGGCAACAATTTCACCATTTTTACCAACTTACCTACGCCAAACGCAGCGGTCATGGAGGCTACCTCAATCGCGACTTTTTTACCGAGACAGCCGCGGGCATGGGAGAGCAGGTTATTATGGTATTGGCCTATCTTGAGGGTCGACCCGTGGCCGGGGCGCTATATTTCCGCAGTGCCGATACTCTGTTTGGACGCTACTGGGGAGCGGAGCATGAATACGATTGTCTGCACTTCGAAGCGTGTTATTACCAGGGCATCGAATACTGCATAGCCAATGGCCTGAAGCGCTTTGATCCCGGAGCCCAGGGAGAACACAAGATACAACGAGGGTTTCGCCCGGTGAAAACCTACTCCAATCATTGGATAGCAGACCCAAGGCTCTCTGAGGCGGTGGGCGACTTTACCCACCAGGAACAAGATCAGACAGATCGTTATATGATACAGGCCGCACAGTTACTACCTTTCAAAACAGAGCCTGCCTCAGGCTGACTTCCGCCACACCAGCAGACGATTATTTGCAGGCATTGCGTGGTCCGCTTCGATAGCGAACCCGGCGTTGTTGGCAAGTTCGTCCACCCGCTCAAAATCTCGAATGGCACTCAGGGGGTGTTGTTGATACAACCATTGATCGAAGCGTGCATTACTGTCACTAGTGTATGTTCCTCCGTAATTGAACGGGCCGTAAACCACCAACACTGTGTCATTCTCAGCCATTTCACCCATGGCCTTAAACAGGTCCTGTACAGCGGCAAAAGACATAATATGCAGGCTATTGGCTGTATATACAGCCGATGGTACAGGCACAGGCCAAGGTCTGCGGGTAACATCCAGCGGCTCCGCAGCCAAGAGATTACTGCCGGTATAAGCTGCACATCGAGGGAATAAGGCCGGTAGGTTGCTGGCAATATCTGTCGGCTGCCAATTCAACCAGGGCATGGCCTGAGCGAACCAGGTGGCGTGCTGCCCAGTGCCGCTGCCGAATTCCAAAACCGTTTTTCGGTCCGCGAAAATATCGGACAGCTTCTCAAGAATCGCAGTTTTGTTATTTTCGCAAGCCTGGGAAAAGGGTAGCACCCGCCCTTGCGGGCTCATCACTTCTGACCTGGAGCATTGTCGCGGGTGAAAACCAGTTCGCGCGCGCTCGACTGTGCACTGTTGTAGGAATAACCATCCGTATCGAAGGCCTTGAGTTTTGCGGGGTCCTCAATGCCATTTTCGATAATAAAACGAGACATCTGGCCCCGGGCTTTCTTCGCATAGAAACTGATTATCTTGTATTTACCCGATTTCAAATCTCTAAAAACCGGGGTAATTATTTCCGCATGTAATTGCCCGGCTTTGACCGACTTAAAATACTCATTGGAGGCCAGATTCACCAATACGTCCGACTTTAGCTTCTTTAGCTGAGCGTTGAGGCCTAGGGTAATTTGATCTCCCCAAAATTCGTAAAGATTTTTACCGCCCCGGTTGGCGAATTTGATTCCCATTTCAAGGCGATAGGCTTGCATCAGGTCCAGCGGCCGCAAAATGCCATAGAGACCCGACAGTATGCGCAGGTGAGACTGAGCGAAGGTAAGCTGTGAAGTACTCAAGGTTTCGGCGTCCAAACCCGTGTAAACATCGCCCTTAAAAGCCAATATTGACTGTTTCGCGTTGTCCAGGCTAAAGGGCCGATTCCAATTCATAAACCGCTCATGGTTCAGCTGGGCAATATTTTCACTCACGCCCATCAGCGTCCGGATATCATTGGGGTCTAGCGAGCGCATGTCCTCGACCAATTCAGCCGAGCGATCCAGCAATTGCGGTACGGTAGATTTTCGTGTTGTCGGTGGCGTTTCAAAATCCAGGGTTTTGGCTGGGGAAATTACTGTGAGCATGTATTAAAATCCAGATCAAAAGGGTTCAGTGGAATTACTTTTTCACCCCAATTAGCACCCTATGATACTCTCCTGTCAGATAATCAAAAAGACTATAAAGAAATGTCTACCTTGCACGCAGTTGTGCGCTCTATCGACGCATTCACGGATTACAGCGGAAAACTTCTGGCCTGGCTAAGCCTGCTGATGGCCGCTCTAACTGCATTAATTGTTGTATTGCGCTATGGGTTTAACATCGGCTCCATTACCTCCCAGGAAGCAGTAATCTACATGCATGGCACGCTGTTCATGCTCGGAGCTGCCTATACACTCAAAACTGAAGGCCATGTGCGCGTCGATATTTTCTACCAACGGTTCAGCAATCGAACCCGGGCATGGGTAAATAGCCTCGGGGGCATAGTCTTCCTACTACCCCTGTGCCTTTTTATTTTCGGAGTTAGCTGGAATTACGTCGTCGAGTCATGGGCCATCCGGGAAACATCACCGGAACCTGGTGGAATTCCAGCGGTATTTTTATTGAAAACACTACTGCCAGTCATGGCGCTAAACCTTTTGTTGCAAGGCACCGCGGAAACATTGCGCAACGCCCTGTTTTTGGTGGAGGACCACAGCTAATGGATGGTGTTATATCCATTTATCTGTTTCTCGCAGTATGCGGTTTTCTACTGCTGGGTTATCCGGTGGCGTTTACGCTCGCTGGCACCGCTCTGGCATTTGCCGCCGGTGGTATATTATTTGGTCAATTTGACCCTGCTTTTTTATCAGCCCTACCGGGACGATTGTTTGGCACTATCAATAACGCAACACTGATTGCCGTACCACTGTTCATCCTGATGGGGGTGGTACTGGAAAAATCCAAAGTGGCGGAAGAACTACTGACTGCCATGGCAAAATTATTTGGCGGCCTCAGAGCTGGACTGGGCATTTCAGTCGTTCTAGTGGGCATGTTATTGGCAGCGAGCACCGGAATTGTCGGAGCAACAGTCGTCACAATGGGGCTTTTGTCCCTGCCAAGCATGCTACGCAGCGGCTATAGCCCTTCCCTGGCCGCGGGCACCATTTGTGCCACCGGCACTCTGGGCCAGATTATTCCGCCATCTATAGCACTGGTACTACTTGGAGATGTTATCTCTAATGCCTACCAACGCGCTCAGCTGAACATGAATATCTTCACTCCCAAAACCGTATCTGTGGGTGATTTATTTGTCGGGGCTGTCATTCCCGGTTTGTTATTGGTTGCTTTGTATATTGCCTACCTGCTGTTTTACGCCTGGCTAAAGCCTGAGGCCGCGCCAGCTGCAACCACCGAGCGGGTCAGTCAGAAAGAACTGTTTGGCAGCCTCATCCCGCCCCTGATTTTAATCGCCGTTGTGCTTGGCTCAATAATGAAAGGGGCAGCAACCCCAACCGAGGCTGCGGGTGTCGGCGCTGTTGGCGCGCTGATACTCGCTTTCGCCAAGCAGCAGATGAACAGGGAAAGACTACGCGAGGTGGTGACCAGCACCCTGAAGGTCACCTGCATGGTGTTCATGATTCTGATTGGCGCGGCGGTATTTTCGCTGGTGTTTCGCGGCTTCGGAGGAGAGGAGCTGATTCACCACTTCTTCGAACAATTGCCCGGTGGTGTGGTGGGGGCGACCCTGGTGGTTATGTTAACCATTTTCCTACTGGGGTTCATACTGGACTTTATTGAAATAACCTTCGTGGTGGTACCCATTGTGGGGCCTATTCTCCTAACTATGGGCGTTGACCCCATTTGGCTTGGCATCATGATCGCCCTCAACCTGCAAACTTCATTTTTGACACCACCCTTTGGCTTCGCGCTTTTCTATTTGCGAGGCGTGGCTCCCAGCTCTTTACCAACCAGTGCTATCTACGCGGGCGTCATTCCATTTATACTCATTCAGTTAGGAGTACTGGTGGCATTGTGGGTATGGCCTGAGATGGCCACCTGGCTTCCCTCCTTACTCAAGAAATAGGAAACAGGGCTTTACAGCAACCGTCATTCAAGGTCTCTTCACATGAAAGATATCGACTCAGTTCCCGCGCCTCAGGGCGATCTCGCTCTGCAAACCGTCGCGATGCCCAAAGATACCAACGCCAACGGCGATATCCATGGGGGCTGGCTGTTATCGCAAATGGATATGGCTGGCGCCGTCACCGCAGCCGAAGTGGCGCGCGGCCGGGTTGCTACTGTTGCTGTCAACGGTATGGCTTTTTTGACACCTGTTCACCTGGGCGCAGTAGTGACCTGTTACGCAGACGTGCTCGACATAGGCGGCAGTTCGGTTAGAGTGATTGTCGAAGTCTGGATAAACTCCCGTCATGACGGTGAGCCCATTAAAGTAACCGAAGGCGAATTTGTGTTTGTTGCAATTGACAATAATGGGCGTACGCGAAATATCAAAGCTCAGACTCACGCCCAAGAGAGGAGTTAAATAAAAACCCACCGGAAAAGCCATGCCAACACCATTAGCAGCAAAACAAGGTATGGAAATGCCACGGTTGGTCGCAGTGCATGGCGTAAATATTCCTTAATAAGGCCTATCGTATTCGGGCGGTTTTTCGCATAAAAACTATTAAACTGATAGGCACGACCTTCCTCGCTTTCATCCGGGGGATTCATTGCCAATAAACCTTCCAAATGTAATATACGAGACTCGGTACGCGATTGAAATGTTTTCCAGATCGCATCTTGAAACCACAATATCAGCAGTAACACAGACAAAAATAGACTTAACATGCCTTGAAAATAGGCAACCGCCACCAGCCCTATGCTCAATAATTTGATCAGCAGCGAATATTTTTCATAGCTGTCACATTGTGTTTGTAATACTGACCATTCTTTGGCCAAACCTTCGGCATTCATATTCTTTTTTCCATGATGAAAGCGATTAACCGGTTATAACGTATTTGAGTATCCCAACCACCTGCTCTGGCTCGACCGCCCAGGCCATGGCCGCTGCATCCACTTCCTTGAGCGGATGGATAATATCTTCGTTGTGCAAAGTAATGAATGGCTTGCCAAGCGCGGCACAATATCCGGCGTCGAAAGCGGCGTTCCACTGTTTGTATTTGTCACCAAATCTGACCACCGCAATATCGCATTTTTCTATCAAGGTTCTAGTACGAATCGCGTTTACCTTGGAAGATTTATGGTCCCTCCAAAAACTGCTCTGTTCAGCGCCGAGTATATCCCCGGCGCTGTCACTGTCTTCATGATTCGTAACAGCCGAAGTAAATACCACTGGCAAAGCCTCTTTCTCGCAACCCTCAATTAGACGCTGACGCCAGTCAGAGTGTATTTCGCCTGATAAATATACGTTCCATTGCATTTTCTGATCCTGTTCGACGTTGCTGAGCACTATAGTGCTAGTTTTCCACACTATCGAGAACTTTGTCTCTGCCATTAATATAAGCTTGTTCCGAGATATGGTGATACGAGCGAACGCCATCATAAAACGGTTTATAAGACGCGTAGACCTTGGCCGCCATTGGGTCATCTTCAATCAACTTGGCCATGACTTCTTCGCTGGCGCGCCACAATGCCAGCATTACATCGTCGGGCAGTCGCCTCAATTTCACGCCGTGTTTGTCGATAAGTTGTCGCAATGCTGCATTATTGCGAGCGGTGTACTCATCGAGCATCTCCTGGTTCGCCGCCCGTGATGCATTGGTCACAACAGCTTGCAGATCAGCGGGCAGCGCTTCGAAAGACTGCTTGTTCACAATAAACTCAAGCATAGCTCCTGGCTCGTGCCAGCCGGGATAGTAGTAATATTCAGCTACCTCATGTAAACCCAGTGCCAGATCGTTATAAGGGCCTACCCACTCCGCAGCATCGATAACACCGGTTTGCAGTGAGGTATACAGTTCGCCACCGGGTATACGAATAGGTGATCCGCCCACCGCCGCAAACACCTCCCCGGCAAGGCCCGGGATCCGCATTTTCAGGCCTTTCATGTCCTCGATGGAATTAATCTCCTTGTTAAACCAGCCCGCCATCTGCACACCGGTATTACCGCCGGCCATAGGGATCAGGTTGGATGGCGCGTAAGCTTCTCTCCACAGCTCCAAACCGCCACCGTGGTGCAGCCAGCCATTAATTTCCTGGGCCGTAAGCCCAAAGGGTACCGCGGTGAAAAAGACTGATGATGGCACCTTGCCCTTCCAGTAATAAGCAGCCCCGTGACCCGCATCGGCGACGCCCTGAGATACCGCATCAAAGACTTCGAAGGCCGGGACTATTTCACCGGCGCCATACACCCTGGCCGTCAAGCGGCCGTTACTCATTTCATCTATCATTCGGGAAAAATTTTCCGCAGCGGTACCCAGGCCCGGAAAATTTTTCGGCCAGGTTGTAACAATCTTCCAATGGTATTTTTGTTGCTGGGTGTCTATTTGAAACTGGCCTGTCGCACCCGCCAGTTTTCCCACGGTCGCCTTCTGTGTCGCCCACAGGCTAATCACACTCACCAGAGCAGCAACCAGAAGCAATATAATCAACGGTGCATAACGGCGTTCGCCTGATGCTGTCATAATAATCCTATCCTGTTAGATAACTTGCAGTTTTGCATATTGCACCACCAGCCACTTAGTGCCTTCAGCGTCAAAGTTCACTTCAACCCTGGCGTTACCCCCACGGCCCTCAAAATTTAATACAACACCTTCACCAAAAATCTGGTGGTAGACTCGCTGACCCAGGTTAATACCCGTATCGGGCACTTCCACCTGGCTCAAGGTACTCACCGGCCGCGATATCGCCGTGTGTAATCGCACCTCCCGCAATAACTCAGCGGGAATTTCCCGGATAAAACGCGACGGTGCATTGAAACTCTCGCTGCCGTACATGCGCCTCGTTTCAGCATAAGTAATGATGAGTTTTTCCATAGCCCGCGTGATTCCGACGTAACAAAGCCTGCGTTCTTCCTCCAGCCTACCGGGTTCTTCCAAAGACATGCGGTGGGGGAACAGGTTTTCTTCCATGCCCGCCAAGAAGACCAGAGGAAACTCCAGGCCTTTGGCGGAATGAAGCGTCATAAGCTGCACACTGTCTTCGTGCTCATCGGCCTGGGCATCTCCAGCATCAAGCGCAGCGCTGTCGAGAAACTGCTCCAGGGGGGTAAGCTCGTCACCCTCCGGAGAAAACTGTCTGGCCGCAGTGACAAGCTCTTCCAGGTTTTCCACTCTTGCCTGCCCTTTTTCGCCTTTTTCTTTCTGGTAGTAGTCGATAAGCCCGCCGGCTTGCACAGTGTGATCGACCAGTTCCTCCAGTGACAGGGCCTGTGTTCCGGCGTCGAGGTCATCCACCAGATCTACAAAGCCTTGCAGAGCAGATGTCGCGCGAGCGGGGAGCTGTTTTTCTTCGATAACTAACAACATCGCCTGCCACATGGGCAATTCCCTGCTTCGTGCACAATCGCGCACACAGTCCAGAGTCTTGCTACCGATACCCCGTGGCGGTGTATTGATAACGCGCTCTACGGCCGCATCCGCATCTCGATTTATCAGCAGGCGCAAATAAGCCAGGGCATTGCGTATCTCCAGTCGCTCATAGAATCGCTGTCCGCCATATATCCGATAGGGAGTGCCAGAGCGAATCAAAGCCTCTTCCAGTATTCTCGATTGCGCATTGGAGCGATATAAAATGGCGACTGAAGATCGATTGTTACCCTGCGCGGTCCAGTCCTGGGTTTGCTCAACGATAAAACGGGCTTCGTCCTGCTCATTAAAACCGGCATACAGGCAAATTGGCTCACCCGAATCTCCCGCAGTCCATAACTCCTTACCCAGTCTGCCAAAATTGTTGCCAATCACCCCGTTGGCTGCCTGCAGAATCGTTTTGGTGGAGCGGTAGTTTTGCTCGAGGCGGACCGTTTGAACTCCGATAAAATCTTCGCTAAATCGTTGAATATTCTCGATTTTTGCACCGCGCCAACCATAGATAGACTGATCGTCGTCACCCACCGCCACTACGGGTATATTGCCGCCAGAGAGTACCCGTAACCAGGCGTACTGAATGGTATTAGTGTCTTGAAACTCATCGACAAGAATCTGTCGAAAGCGCCCTTGGTAATGGCTTAACACAGTCGGGTTTTGCAACCAAAGCTCATGTGCGCGCAGCAATAATTCGGCAAAATCGACCATACCCGCCCGCTCGCAGGCACTCTCGTAACCGCGATAAATCCGTAACATGGTCTGGGTATGGAGATCACCTGGCGACGCGTCGATATGCTTGGCCCTGAGCCCCTCATCCTTTTGAGAGTTGATATACCACTGGGCCTGCTTTGGCGGCCACAGCCCATCGTCGAGTTCCAGCTCTTTGCACACCCGCTTGACCACTCGCAACTGGTCGTCACTATCAAGTATTTGAAAGTTCTGGGGCAGACCCGCCTCACGCCAGTGGGCCTTTAATAATCGATGTGCCAGGCCATGGAAAGTGCCAACCCAAAGGCCGTGAGAGGGGATGTGCAACATCTCCTCGATGCGATTACGCATTTCTTTGGCAGCCTTATTGGTAAAAGTCACCGCAAGAATGGAATGCGGGGAAAACTCCAGAGCGCGAATTAACCAGGCAATACGATGCACCAAAACACGCGTTTTGCCACTTCCAGCGCCCGCAAGAACCAGTAAGTTATCGCTATCGGCGGCTACTGCGTCGCGTTGAGCATCATTTAAGGGGGAGAGAATATCAGATACGTCCATGGGTGGTATTCTACCCAATATTAGCCCGCGCCTCACGAACCACTGACCTTAGGCGACGACAAATGTATAATAAATTGATTCTATTCGAGCGAGGCGGCCAGCTTTGTCCCTCATTACCAGACCCATACTTAAAGAAATTGGCGATCAGCTTGACCAATTGCGTCGATCTGAAAGAAAAGTCGCCGAGCTGGTATTAGCCAAGCCCACACAAGTCATTCACATGAGAATCGTCGACCTGGCGGCTGCCGCAGATGTCAGCGAGCCTACTGTGGTGCGATTTTGCCGAGCAATCGGCTGTGAAGGGTTTCAAAATTTCAAACTCGCTCTTGCCCAAAGCACCGCACAAAACCCCTCGCAGATACCCTTTTCACTGAGTGAACTGGACACCGCCAGGGACTACACCTATAAAGTTTTCGAGGCCACCATGGAAACCCTCGGCAGGGTTCGCAACACCCTGGATCTGGACGCGATAGAAGTGGCCGTGGATGCGCTGTGTAACGCCAATAGGGTAGAATTTTATGGTTTTGGTGCGTCAAGCCCGGTGGCCATCGACGCTCAGCATAAATTTTTTCGACTACAGATAGCCAGCGCCGCACATTCAGACCCCCATATACAGGCGATGTCTGCCATGTCATTAACACCAGGCGATGTCGTTGTAGCAATTTCACAGTCCGGGCGCACCACAGCCCTGCTTGAGGCCATGGACCACGTTCGTGAGGCCGGTGCGATAGTCATCGGTCTGGCCCCAGACAAAACCCCGATTATAGAAAATTGTAATATCCCCATACCCATTGATGTGGAACAGGCCAAGGCAGATAGTTACAGCCCTTTGCCCTCCAGAA
Source organism: Halioglobus sp. (assembly GCA_036961345.1). Lineage (GTDB taxonomy): Bacteria > Pseudomonadota > Gammaproteobacteria > Pseudomonadales > Halieaceae > JBALVT01. The sequence goes on along the minus strand of JBALVT010000010.1, from coordinate 32,879 downwards.
TCGCCCATTTAGCGGTTATTGATGTCTTGGCGGTGGGTGTTTCCAAGATGAAGGGGGCGAAGGTAGATCGACATCTCATTAAACTTCGCAAAGGACTTCAATCCCTAAGAACATCGGGTTGAGCATTTGCTTTCAGCCTCTGGTAATATTTCTATAAATACTCATGGACAACCCTGGGCAGGGCTATGAATCACAAAGATAGTAATGACAAGTTCCCGAAACCGGAACCTGATGACGAGACGCAATCCGGCTTTGATCGAGACTCTCTCGGCGATAATTCTCGAGGCCTTGAACCCGTTTTCGAAGACTTCGAGGACTTCGAAGATGAAGAAACACCCGAAAGCACCTACGAAGACTCAGGGGAAAACTCCTTCGAAAATTCCCTCTATAGCGCGGAATATGAAGAGGATACTCTCGACTACGACATGGACCCTGAAGCACTGACAACACAGGAGCAGGAGTTCCAGCCCACGCAAGAACCGCAAGAGGATGAAATATGGGCAATCGACGAGTTAAAACCCGAGCTGGCACAGGAAACGGAATCTATTCCCAGACCAGGGCTGGAATCTACAGAGCGAACCGCCGATAAATGGCAGACAGACAACCCCGGTCCCTGGCCGCTGGGGTTAATAGCAGTAGCTGTAATCGCGCTGCTTATGCTCGGAGCAGGCGGTTATGGTGTCATGCAACAGCGCGCGTCTATGCAAGAGGAGATTCGCTCACTGCAAGCCGCAGCTGCAACCTCCGCTGACAGCGGCGAGATGGCAGCGAGCCGGCAAGCTCAAGCCATACTGGAAGAAGAAAACAGTAAACTGCGAAGCACTATCGACACGCTTCAATTGGAAATACGTTCGTTACAGGACACAGCCAGCGGACTGGAAATGCAGCTCTTTAAAATTCAATCCGACGTTGCCGAACAAGAAGCAGTAGCAGCCAGGTCTGCCGCCAAAGTAAAAAAACGAGCGGCGCCAAAGCCCGCGCCATCCAAACCCAAAGCTACACCTGAACCCGCAGCAATCGCTACCGCTGCAACACCTTCCTCCGCAACCGCAGCGCCAACAAGTACCGGCAACTGGTTTGTAAACTTCAGCTCATACGGCAGCGTTGAGACGGCCAATTCCTGGCTGAACCGGCTGAAACCAGACAGCGGCCGAGTGGTTGTCGCGCCAGCTGAAAAAAATGGTGATACCTATTATCGAGTGCGCGTTATCGACCTCAAAGATAAAGCACAGGCGCAAGAGGTTGCTCGCTCACTAGAAAAACAATACAAGTTACCTAAATTGTGGATAGGGGAGCAATAAGCCGGCAGCACGATGACTAAAAAGACATTTGGCAGGTTGTTATTGGCCTGCTATCTTTTACATTTTAAACACCTAAGGAAACGACGATGAAGATCAAAATACTGACAACTCTGGCGTTATTAGTGGGCAGCTCGGTGAGCATGGCCGAATGTGCGGTGCCTGACGCTCCAACTCTACCTCAGGGTGCAAGCTCCACAATGGAAGATATGATCGCCGGTCAAACTACTGTGAAAAAATTTCAGGCCGCCAATATTGCTTATATGGGCTGTCTGGAAAAAGCGTTCAATGAGGCCGAGGCGGCGGCTAAAGAGGGCACAGATGAAGAAAAGGCTGCTGCAACCGCTGTATACGACAAAGCGGTAAATGACTATAACAACGCAGTTTCAAAAGAAGAGGAAGTTGCCGGCCAGTTCAACACGGAAATTCGTGAGTACAAAGCCGCTAATCCAAGCTAAGACGACACTGGGCTTATAACAAGGCGAAAAAGCCCGCGGGGGTTTTACCAAAGGCCACAGAGACTATAAACAGTGCGGTCAGCATAGCTGCTGACCAAGCCGTCATGCGTATTTTTTTTGTTTTACCAAAACGCATGGCTACCATTCCCAGCGCGATGTAAACCAACAGCGCCGCTATTTTTACCGTCAGCCAGGATAGTTCAAAAGGTGAGATACGCCAGATCACCAGCATAGCGATAGCACTGCCAAGCAAACCCGTATCAATAATATGCGGTAGTGTTTTGCTTACTCTATGGCGCTGAAGCGGATTGTCGGTAGCAATCCAATATCCGCGAATCGAAAAACCAACAATAGATAACAACGCGCAAATTATGTGGACGACTTTAAGTACCGCAAACAAGCTCACTCAACAGTAACGGATTTAGCCAAATTACGTGGCTTGTCGACGTCGGTACCCTTCTGAACAGCTACATGATACGACAGCAGCTGCAGGGCTACGGTATAGACTATCGGCTTTAGAGAATCCGGGCAGTGCGGCATTGGCAACACGTTAACTCTGGGCTCACTGACAAATTTCGCATCGCGATCAGCAAACACGTATAGTTCACCACCCCTGGAGCGTACCTCTTCAAGGTTCGACTTCAACTTTTCCAAAAGGTCACCGTTAGGGGCGACCGCTACTACCGGCATATCAGCATCAACAAGGGCAAGCGGCCCGTGTTTAAGTTCGCCTGCAGGATAGGCCTCCGCGTGAATATAGGATATCTCCTTGAGCTTGAGCGCTCCCTCCATAGCAATTGGGTATTGAATACCGCGACCCAAAAATAACGCATGATCTTTTGGAATAAAGGCGTGCGAAAGGCTCTCAATCGAAGAATCCAACTCCAAAGTTTGCTGAACATACTCCGGCAGCTTATGAAGTTCGTTGATAAGCTGTCGCTGCTTTTCATCACTGAGCAACTTGCGGCTACCCAATGCTAGCGTGAGCATTAAGAAGGCCACTAACTGTGTGGTAAATGCTTTCGTGGAGGCAACGCCAATTTCAGTACCCGCCTTGGTCAGAAAGACTAAATCACTTTCCCGAACCAGAGAGCTGTTATCAACATTCGCAATTACCAGACTGCCAACAAACTCACCCTCTTCGATATTTCTCAGCGCCGCCAGCGTATCTGCAGTTTCTCCAGACTGGGACACTGTTATCAGTAAACTACCTGGATGTTGTACTCGCTTGCGGTAGCGAAACTCTGAGGCGACCTCAACCTGACAGGGAATACCAGCCAACTCTTCAAGCCAGTAACGCGCTACCATTCCAGAGTGGTAACTGGTGCCACAGGCAACGATCTGTATTGCCTCCACCTTATCGAAAATAGCGCTAGCATTACTGCCAAAACGTGCTTCATCAATACCTGTAGCAGATGCGGAACCGAACGTGGCGGCCAGAGCCTTGGGCTGCTCGTAAATTTCTTTCAACATATAGTGAGCAAAATTGCCTTTATCTACCGACTCTACGGTATCTGATAGACGAGTCTGCGGACGCACAACTTCGTTGCCGTCGACATCAAATATCGTTAGGGATGATGCGGTAATATGTGCTAGATCACCTTCTTCAAGATAGATAAATCGATCTGTAACCTGACGCAGGGCCAGTTGGTCTGAAGCCAAAAAATTCTCTCCAATACCCACCCCAATCACCAAAGGACTGCCTTCACGTGTCGCGACAATTTGCTCAGGGTTTTCAATGTCTACCGCCGCCAGAGCATAAGCGCCCTCTAATCTGACAACCGTTTTTTTCATCGCATCTACAAGCGAATCGCCTTGTGTCAGGTAGCTGTGTAGCATATGAACAACCACCTCACTGTCGGTAGCAGACATAAACTCATAGCCGGCTTCCTGGAGTTCCTGTCGCAGTTCCGTGTGATTCTCAATAATTCCGTTATGGACAAGCGCCAAACGCTGACCTGAAATATGGGGGTGTGCATTCGCAGCCGAAGGCTCCCCGTGAGTTGCCCAACGAGTGTGCGCAATTCCGGTGCAACCATAGTGCGGATTCATACTCTGAGCTTTTTCCAGCTCCTCTACTTTGCCCAATTGCTTGTGGAGCAAAAGATTATTTTCATTGTCTATAAGAGCCATGCCCGAGGAATCATAGCCCCGGTATTCCAATCGGCGCAGACCCTCCAGAAGAATTTCCGAAACCTCTCGCCGAGCTGCTGCTGCCACTATTCCACACATATTCAGGCCTTTTTGTTTTCTTTTTGTGGTCGCTGCCACCCTGTTACATTACGTTGCTTGGCCCTCGTTACGGCCAGTTCGTCCTTGCCTACGCCTTTTGTAATAGTAGATCCGGCGGCAGTGAATCCATTCTCCGCGATAGTCAATGGGGCTACCAGGGTACTATTTGAACCGACAAAAACACCGTCGCCCAATTCAGTTTTGAATTTATTGGCGCCGTCGTAATTACAGGTAATAGTACCCGCTCCAATATTCACACCGGCACCCATTTCACAATCACCAATGTAACTCAAGTGATTCACTTTACTACCGGCACCAATATCCGCCTTTTTTGTTTCAACAAAATTTCCCACGCGAGCACCCGCCGCCATGACAGTGCCGGGGCGCAGTCTCGCGTAGGGACCAACAGAACAATTCTCGCCAATAACGGCTTCGTCCAGATGGCTCATGGCGTGAATTTTGGTTCCATCTGCAACTGTTACATTAATAAGAACACAATTTGGTCCGATGCTTACTCCATCGCCCAAAACCACATTCCCCTCGAAAACAGCATTGATATCGATACTGACATCCCGGCCACAAACCAGGCTACCGCGAATATCAACCCGCCCCGCATCGGCTACGGAAGTGCCATCGCGCATTAATTGCTCCGCGCTCCTGCGCTGATATTCCCGCTCTACCTGATTTAGCTGTACCCGGTCATTCACGCCCAGTATTTCAAGTTCAGATTTTGTTTCCACTGTTTCGACAATATTTCCTGAACGCACCGCTAAATCAAGAATATCCGGAAGATAATATTCACCCTGGCTATTCTCATTTTTGACCCGAGGCAAATACTCTCGCAAGCTGACCGCCGGTGCCGCCAGGACCCCTGTGTTGATTTCGCAAATTTGGCGTTGGGTTTCATTCGCGTCTTTCTCTTCGACCACACCAGTCAAAGCGTTGTTCTCATCTCGCAAGATACGACCGTAACCGTGTGCATCCGCAAGGCGTGCGGTGAGTAATGCGGGAGCCTGTTTCGCCCTCGCAACAAGGTCCTTAAGTGTGCTGGCCTCTATTAGAGGGACATCACCGTACATTATCAATACGACGCCATCGTCCATCAGTTCTGGAACGACTTGCAGAACCGCATGACCAGTTCCCTTTTGCTCTTTTTGCAATACCCAATTTATCGGATACGCTGCCAAAGAAGTCTGAACCTGTTCAGAGCCGTGACCCACCACTACGTGAATGTTGTCGGGGTTAAGTGTCTGCGCAGTCTTAATCACGTGTTCAAGCATCGGCACACCCGCCACCGGGTGCAAAACTTTCGGCAAACTCGATTTCATGCGGGTGCCCTGACCCGCCGCGAGGATAATAACGTCTAAATTCATAATCGGTGACTCTTTAGTAGCAGCAGAATGTAATGTTCCGTCGCTGTTTCAGCAAAAAATCTGAGATTGACTCATATTAACCATCGTTTTAACCAAAACAATGTCTTTTGTCACAAAAGTAGAAGCAGCGAACAGTATTGGGGTATTTTCGGGGCCCAGACACAAAAAAGCCCCGAACGTGTCGAGGCTTTTTAAATTGCTAACGTGAAGGAGCGCTTTTTCTAGCCGCGCCCTGAACGGTTACGCATTTTACGCAGTGTAGCCAATTGGGCAGATGCTTCAGCAAGTCGTGCAGAAGCCCTACCGTAATCAAACTCACCGGACTGGTTGGCGAGCGCTTGTTCAGCTTCTTTGCGCGCTTCTTCAGCGGCAGCTTCATCCATATCATCAGCACGCAAGGCTGTGTCGGCGAGAATAGAGACAACGCCCGGTTGTACCTCCAGAAAGCCGCCGGAAACGTAGAATATTTCTTCGTCACCACTCTGGGTTACAACACGTACAGGACCAGGAACCAGTGAAGTGAGTAGTGGTGCGTGACCGTAACTCACACCCAGCTCACCAATCTCGCCACTCGCTACCAGCATTTCGATCAATCCGGAAAATATTTCTTCTTCCGCACTTACGATGTCGCAGTGTATTGTCATAGCCATATATCAGGGCCTCTTATAAATTTCAGCGTTACAGGTTATTCGCTTTTTCAACAGCCTCTTCTATGCTGCCAACCATGTAAAACGCCTGCTCTGGCATGTGGTCATATTCGCCTGCGAGAATACCCTGAAAGCCAGAAATAGTATCTTTAAGAGAAACATACTTACCCGGTGAACCGGTGAAAATTTCCGCCACGTGGAAAGGCTGAGACAGAAAGCGCTCGATTTTACGCGCGCGACCCACTGTCTGTTTATCTTCTTCGGAGAGTTCATCCATACCCAGGATCGCAATAATGTCTTTCAGCTCTTTATATCGCTGCAATACTGACTGCACGCCACGGGCAACATCATAATGCTCTGTACCGATAATCAGTGGGTCTAGCTGGCGTGACGTTGAATCCAATGGATCAACCGCTGGATAAATACCTTTTGCGGCAATGTCCCGGCTCAATACAACAGTAGAATCCAGGTGAGCAAACGTTGTTGCTGGAGAGGGATCCGTCAAGTCATCCGCGGGTACATATACCGCCTGGATAGACGTAATGGAACCAACCTTGGTTGAGGTAATACGCTCCTGCAATACACCCATCTCTTCGGCGAGAGTAGGCTGGTAGCCCACCGCAGAAGGCATACGACCCAACAGTGCAGAAACTTCAGTTCCCGCTAGCGTATACCGATAGATGTTGTCGACGAAGAACAAAACGTCACGGCCTTCATCACGAAACTTCTCGGCCATAGTCAGGCCAGTCAGCGCAACGCGCAAACGGTTTCCCGGAGGCTCATTCATCTGGCCATACACCATGGCCACTTTCGAATTGCTGAAATTTTCTACATCAACAACTTTCGACTCCTGCATCTCGTAGTAGAAGTCGTTACCTTCTCGAGTACGCTCTCCAACACCGGCAAACACAGACAATCCAGAGTGCTCTGTAGCGATATTGTTAATTAATTCCATCATGTTCACGGTTTTACCAACCCCGGCACCACCGAACAATCCAACCTTACCGCCTTTGGCGAAAGGACAAACCAGATCGATCACTTTAATGCCAGTTTCGAGCAATTCATCCGAAGCAGATAGCTCTTCGTAAGCAGGTGCCTTACGGTGTATTGAAGCGCGCTCCTTTTCACCAATGGGTCCGCACTCATCAATAGGGTTGCCCAGAACATCCATAATGCGTCCCAGCGTTTCGATACCTACCGGCACAGAAATTGGGGCACGGGTATTTTCAACGGACAACCCGCGGCTAACACCTTCGGATGCTCCCATTGCAATAGTACGTACTACGCCGTCACCCAGCTGCTGCTGAACTTCCAGCGTCAGGTCTTTTTCAGTTACATTCAGGGCATCATATACCCGAGGCACATCTTCGCGTGGAAATTCCACGTCAATTACGGCGCCAATAATTTGCACGATTCGTCCGCTGCTCATGTCCGGATCCTCTAGATCAAAGTTCAATTCGCTTTGGCTAGGGTCAATACCCTTCGCCGAATACTTACTCATACTGCTACTACCAATGTCGCTATCTAACTGATGGCAGCAGCACCGCTAACAATTTCAGAAAGCTCTTGTGTAATTGCCGCCTGTCTCGCTTTGTTGTATATCAACTGCAGGTCGTCTATTAAATCACCTGCATTGTCAGTTGCGCTCTTCATCGCCAACATACGCGAAGCCTGCTCGCATGCTCCGTTCTCTACCACAGCTTGATAAACCTGCGACTCGATATAGCGTGTTAAAAGACCTTCCAGAAGATCCTTGGCATCGGGTTCATAAATATAATCCCAGTGATGCTTCATCTCGTTACTATCTTCAGCTACCAAGGGTAGCAGTTGCTCTACAGCAGGGTCTTGGGTCATGGTGTTTACAAATTGGTTACTCACCAAAAACAACCTGTCTATTTTGCCCTCAGCATAAGCATCCAGCATGGTTTTTACTGATCCAATCAGATCTGCTATCGCCGGCTCTTCACCAATATCACGCACTGCCGCAGTAACATTGCCTCCGAGGCTGCCAAAAAAAGCTGCGGCTTTCGCGCCAATTAAACACAGCTCAACGCCAATGTTTTGTTCGTCCCATTCCTTCATGGACCGGACAGTTGCTTTGAACAAGTTGGTGTTCAAACCACCGCAAAGACCGCGGTCTGTCGATACAACAACATAACCAACACGCCTAACTTCACGCTCTTGCATAAAAAGGTGACGGTATTCTGGCGCTGCGTTGGCAATGTGTCCTACTACTGAACGCATACGACGGGCATAAGGTTTACCCAAATGCATACGTTCTTGTGCTTTGCGCATTTTGCTCGCAGCTACCATTTCCATTGCACTGGTTATCTTTTGGGTGCTCTGAATACTGCTAATCTGCGTCCGAATTTCTTTTCCGGCTGCCATTTACTAGTCCTCGACCCTACCAGGTCTGAGTAGCTTTAAACGCTTCTATAGCAACTTTAAACGCCGCTGCTATTTCATCGTCATAGTTACCGCTCTGAACAATACTGGACATCAACTCTGCATTTTCAGCGTGCATATAGGACAGCAGTGCTGATTCAAAATCACCAATTTTGTTCACTTCAATATCATTGAGATAATCTTCGTTAGCCGCATAAAGAAGAATACCCATCTCCGCGATGCTTTGTGGAGAATACTGCTTCTGCTTCATCAATTCGGTAACGCGTTCACCATGATCCAACTGCGCTCGCGTCGCTTCATCAAGATCCGATGCAAACTGAGAGAACGCCGCCAATTCACGATACTGAGCAAGCGCTGTACGAATACCACCCGACAGCTTCTTAATGATTTTGGTCTGTGCAGCACCACCCACTCTCGATACAGAAATACCCGCGTTCATTGCCGGACGAACACCAGCGTTAAACATATCTGCTTCGAGGAATATCTGACCATCCGTAATAGAAATCACGTTGGTAGGTACAAACGCTGATACGTCACCGGCTTGTGTTTCAATTATCGGCAATGCGGTCAAAGAGCCTGTTTTGCCCTTCACTTCACCGTTAGTGAACTCTTCAACATATTTTGCATTCACTCGCGCCGCGCGCTCCAGCAAACGGGAGTGCAAATAAAATACGTCACCAGGGTATGCTTCTCGACCCGGTGGTCGACGCAACAACAGGGAGATCTGGCGATAAGCCCAGGCCTGCTTGGTCAAGTCATCATAAATAATTAGCGCATCTTCACCGCGGTCGCGATAGTACTCGCCCATACTGCAACCGGCAAAAGGAGCCAGATACTGCATGGAAGCAGGATCTGAAGCTGTAGCCGCTACAATAATGGTATGGTCCATCGCGCCATGTTCTTCGAGCTTTCTCACTACCGCAGCAACAGAAGATGCTTTTTGTCCAATAGCGACATAGATACATTTAATGCCGGTGCCTTTCTGGTTGATGATGGCATCAACCGCGATAGCGGTTTTACCAATCTGGCGGTCACCAATGATCAGTTCCCGCTGTCCTCGGCCAATTGGCACCATGGCATCAACCGCTTTCAGACCGATTTGTACCGGCTGGTCAACTGATTGACGAGCAATAACACCCGGTGCAACTTTTTCCAATGCGTCAGTCATGGCCGCATTGACCGGGCCTTTCCCGTCAATTGGGCTGCCCAGCGCATCAACGACACGGCCTTGCAGTTCGGGACCAACCGGGACTTCCAGAATACGGCCAGTACAACGACACGTTTGGCCTTCGGCCAAACCTTTGTAGTCACCCAGAATAACCGCGCCAACAGAGTCGCGCTCCAGGTTAAGTGCCATACCGTAGACGCCGCCGTCAAATTCGATCATTTCTCCGTACATCACATCTGTAAGGCCGTGGATACGAATAATACCGTCGGTTACCGAAACAACGGTACCCTCATTACGGGCTTCACTGGTCACATCGAGCTGGTCGATGCGCGCTTTGATAATCTCGCTAATCTCTGATGGATTCAGCTGCTGCATGCTCTGTTCCTCAATCCTACGAATTCATTGCTTCGGCAAGCTTGTTCAGCCTACCGCGCACGGAACCATCGATCACCAGATCGCCGGCCCTGATCAAAACGCCACCTAAAAGGTTGTTGTCCGTAGACGTACTCACCTTTACTTCGCGTTCAAGTTTTTTACCTAGCACTTCAGCCAATTTGTCTTTTGTTGCATCCGCCAGATCAAAAGCGGAAATAACTTCAACATCGACAGTTTTCTCCTGATTGGCTTTATAGTGCTCAAACAGGGAGTAGATCTCTGGCAATAACGCTAAGCGTTTATTTGATGCCAGGATTGCAATGTAATTACGAAGTTCGGCCCCAAGGACCTCACCGCAAACATCACTCACCGTCTGTGACTGTTGTTCTGCTGTCATAGAAGGGTTTGCTAAAACCCCTGCCATCGCGCTATCTACCGTTACCGCTGCTGCTAACGCGAGTTGTTCTGACCAGGAGGTCAAAGCATTTTTTTCGCGAGCGTATTCAAATGCAGCTTTGGCATAGGGACGCGCTAGTGTGCTTAATTCAGCCATAGGTCCCTCGCTGTTATAGCTCTGAGGCCAATTGATCGACCAACTGCGCATGCGCCTGTTGATCAATAGCTGAACCCAAGACTTTCTCGGCCCCGCTCAAAGCGAGCGCAGCGACCTGGCCACGCAACTCTTCACGCGCCCGATTCATCTCCAGCTCTATTTCAGCCTGAGCAGAAAGTTTTACACGATCGCTCTCTACAACTGCTGCATCCTTGGCTTCTTCAACGATCTGACCAGCCCGTTTATTGGCTGAATCAACGATCCCTGCAGCTTCATGTTTGGCTTCCTTGAGACGCTCTACAGCTTTCTCCTGGGCCAATTCAAGATCGTGGCTCGCACGATCCGCAGCAGCCAAACCATCAGCGATTTTCTCTGCGCGTTCCTGCATCGCCGCAATAATGGGCGGCCAAACATACTTCATACAGAATGCTACAAAACAGATGAATGCCACCATCTGCCCGATAAGCGTAAGATTTATATTCACGCCTTGCTCCTCACAGAATATTACGGGCTACAACCAATGAAGCAGCCCCTTTTCTTGTTTGCTGTCGGGGCTTAAGCCGCAACAACGAAGATCAAGTACATCGCGATACCAACACCAATAATGGGGATCGCGTCTACCAGGCCTGCGCCCAGAAAGAAGGTAACCTGCAGTTTAGGTGCCAGCTCTGGCTGACGAGCAGATCCTTCAATCAGTTTTCCACCCAGCAAACCAACACCGATGGCGGCACCAAGACCACCCAGACCCATCATGATGGCGGCGGCTACGTAGATTAATTCAGGCATGTTTTTCTCCTAGTGTGTAACGAAGTTAAAGTAAATCAGTGATCTTCATGGGCCATGCTGAGATATACAATCGTCAGGACCATGAAAATAAAGGCTTGCAGGGTAATAACCAAAATATGGAATATCGCCCAACCTATTTGCAACAATCCTGCGGGCACTGCCCAGGCTAAACCGGCACTAAACAGGGCCGCTATCAGGATAAATATCATTTCGCCGGCATACATGTTGCCGAATAATCGCAAACCCAGAGAGAAAGGCTTGGCCAACAGACCAACAACTTCCATAAAGAGGTTTACCGGAATAAACAAGAAATGGTTAAAAGGGTTCATTGTAAGCTCTTTGACAAAGCCAAAGCCCTTTACCTTGATATTGTAATAGAGCATCAGGATGAAGATACCCAAGGCCATTCCCATGGTGATATTGGGGTCTGTGGAGGGCACTACCTTCTGATAGTGAACGCCTACCCAGCTCAGCACTGTGGGAATCAAATCAACCGGGATAATATCCATAAAGTTCATCAAAAATACCCAGACAAAAATAGTCAGAGCTAATGGTGCAACCAGTTTGTTATGACCATGGAATGTATCGCGAACCGTGTTATCTACAAATTCCACTACCATTTCAACCAGGTTAACCGCGCCACTGGGCACACCGGTTTCCGCTTTTTTGGCTACGCGGTGGAAAAACCAACAAAAAAGAATGCCTAAACCAATTGACCAGGCCATGGAATCAACGTGAATTGCATTAAATCCCATAGCGGAAGCTTCGTGACCACCATGAGCCATAACCCAGGCGCCGCCATCGGCGATAACACTGCCGTCTTCACGCTCGAAACCGCCTGGCAGCTTGCCATAGGTCAAGTTTGTCAGGTGGTGAACAATATATTCTGAAATTGTAGGGTTTTCGCCAGCCATCTCTAAGAACTCTTGCTTCGTCTATTCCCGCCAACTCTTTGCTTGAGGTATTTCATCTCAGCAAAAGCCAGCTTCCAGTAATCTGAATCGCCAGCATTATCAGGTAACCAATAAATACTGACAGCCCGTTTATCGGGCTAATTGCTGCAAAAACCACTGCAAAACCCGCCGCGGTTAATACAAACTTTCCAATTTCTCCCGAATAACTTGACCGGGCTATCGCACTGGCAGATTTCGCACCAGTCAATCTAAACACTCTGGCGGCAAAATAAGCCTGTGGCACTACTGCTATCAGGCCACCACACAACAGAGAGTAGGCCTTTACCTGGTCAAAAATCGCCAAAATCAGACACAGCAACGCAAGGACTACTAGCTGAGTCAGTGCTATGCGGTGGATTGGAGGTCGCTTAATCTCGGCGCCGGTCATTGGCGTTCCGGGTTTCTTCCTCGTTTCAGGCGGCCGCATTATAGGGTGATTGATAGTCAGGTTCAACCGGCTTATTCGGGTAATTATCATTCATTATGGCTGCTTTTAGCCGCAAGATGTCCGCATGATCGCAACCAAAAAGGTTTTTGAATGCACTATATACTTTATCTAGTGGTGGTAGATGAAAGTTAACACTACATAGTGTATGTAAAGGCCATATATACCTGATTATTTAATATGGTTCAGTATTCCGTCCAGTTCATCCAGGCTGTTGTATGTTAAGACTAATTTACCCTTTCCTTTGGCAGTGTGCTGTATTTGTACTCTGGCACCTATTTTTTGAGACAAGTCATCCTGCAATTGCCTGATGTTCGGGTCAAGCTGTTTATTCGCGAGGGGCTTGTCTTTGTTGGCTATCATATTTCGCACCAGCGCCTCGGTCTGACGCACGGAAAGTCCTTTTCCAACAACGACTCTTGCAGCGTGGGACTGATCTGTCGCTTCAAGTCCCAAAAGAGCTCTGGCATGACCCATTTCCAGATCTCCGTGTTCCAAAGATATGCGAACATCTTCCTGAAGACTCATCAAACGCAACAGATTAGCCACCGTCGAGCGTGATTTCCCCACCGCGGTAGCTACTTCTTGCTGTGTTAATTCGAATTCCTGCTGCAAACGCTGCAGTGAGCCCGCTTCTTCAATAGGGTTTAAATCTTCGCGCTGAATGTTTTCTATCAACGCCATTGCGATAGCTGCTTCATCAGACACGTCGCGAATGACTACGGGTATGGTATCTAGCCCCGCCAATTGGGTCGCTCTCCAACGCCTCTCACCTGCGATAATCTCATATTTTTTGTCCGAAATCGGCCTAATAACGATTGGCTGCATGACACCCTGAGCTTTAATGCTATCGGCCAGCTCCTGTAGGGATTCCGGATCCATGTCACGCCGAGGTTGGTATTTCCCGCGTTGTATCAAGTCGACAGGAAGCTCAGTTAGGGATGTTTTCTGCGCACCAGTGGAAATTTCGCCATTCTGTTGCCCAAATTGCGAGGTTTGTAAGTTCTTATCGGTGGCGTTTGTTGCGCCCAACAGAGCGTCAAGACCTCTGCCCAAACCACGTTTTTTAGCCGCCATAATTATTTTCGCCTCTAGTTTGTCGCCAGCTCTGCGGCTATCGGTGTCGGGGTGTTGCGTTCTTCTTCTCGTTTTACAATTTCACCCGCCAGCGCGAGATAGGCCTTGGCGCCACGAGAATTTGAGTCGTAGTGCATTACCGGCACACCATGGCTGGGAGCTTCAGCCAGACGAACATTTCGAGGGACAACCGTTCGATAAAGCTTATCGGGAAAATGGCTTTCCAACTGGCCGGACACCTCAGTGGTCAGGCTGTTTCGAGGATCATACATCGTGCGTAAAATTCCTTCGACTTGTAAGGCTGGATTAATGGTTTCTGCTACCTTGTTAATCGTGCCTACTAGTGCGGACAAACCTTCAAGAGCGTAATACTCGCATTGCATCGCGATAACGACACCATCTGCGGCCACCAAGCCGTTAAGTGTCAACATATTTAGTGATGGCGGGCAGTCTATCAATATAAAATCATATCGACTCGCTACGGCCGTTAGCGCTATACGCAAACGGCGTTCTTTGTGGTCAATATCCAGCAACTCTACCTCAGCAGCGGTTAAATCACTGTTGGCAGGCAAGACGTCAAAACCAGATTCGCTTGCATGTTGTACCACTTCACTAACAGATGCAGACAATACCAGCACATCGTAAACGCTATGATCTAATGAGTGTTTATCAACACCACTGCCCATGGTGGCGTTTCCCTGTGGATCCAGATCCACAAGTAATACCCTTTTTTTCATCGCGGCGAGGGACGCAGCCAGGTTAACGCAGGTAGTCGTTTTGCCTACCCCGCCTTTCTGGTTTGCTATCGCGAGTATTCTAGCCACCACATTTGCCCCTGAGAATTCGTTGATCTGTTTTAGCGAAGTGTCATAGACACCAAGTGCCGTTGTTCACCCAGCCCTGGTATTTCCAGCGATTGAACCGACTCTACATCACACAATTTGTCGATTGCCAATATTTCCTGATCGGGAAAAACCCCCTTCATGGCGTAAAATCTGCCCTGCTCATTTAACAAATGACGACAACTCATCACCATATCAAGCAAGGAAGCATAGGCTCTGGATATCACAACATCAAACAGTTTAACCGGTTGAAAATTTTCCACACGGCTATAATGAATATTTACGTTGTCAAGACCCAGCGCAGTTTTCACTTGAAAGAGAAATCGGGTTTTCTTTCCATTACTGTCCAATAGGTCAAATTTCTGATCGGGGAATATAATGGCCAACGGAATACCAGGTAATCCCGCTCCAGTGCCAACGTCAATATAACTGCTGTATTGACAGTGAGTACCCACGGCCAAGCTATCCAACAAATGGCGACTTATCATCTGCTTGGGATCTCGAACAGCTGTCAAGTTGTAGGCGCGATTCCATTTTGACAACAGTTCCAGATACTCCGAAAGCAACAATAACTGCCGTTCGCTGAGTGCTAAACCCAGCGCGGAACATCCAAGTACCAGTTCATCTGTGAGACTGGTATCCACTTCAGGCTGTTTTACGCGAAGCGTCCGGACGTTCCAATGCTCCCTTTTTTTTCAAATAAACCAGCAATATAGAAATAGCGGCAGGAGTAACTCCGGGTATTCTCCCGGCCCTGGCAAGCGTTTCCGGCTTGGCCTCACCTAGCTTCTGCTTTACCTCATTTGACAAGCCAGCTACGATTTCATAATCGAGTTCCTGCGGGAGCAACATATTTTCATGGCGACGCAGGCGCTCGATATCTTCCTGTTGGCGATCGATGTAACCTGCATACTTGGCCTGAATAGCGACTTGTTCGGCTGCCTGTGCATCCTGTGTAGCCGAGCCTTTAAGATTGGCGATATCGGCATATACCAATTCAGGACGTTTTAGCAGGTCAGCCAATGAATACTCTCTGGTAATAGGATCTTTGAGTTTTCCCGCAAGTTCCTCGGATTGCACAGTATTGGGGTGAATCCAGGTGGTAGACAAACGCTCATTCTCTCGCGTTATTTCATCGCGTTTTTCGCTGAAACGTTGCCAGCGGGCATCATCTACCAGTCCCATATCCCGGCCGTGTTCGGTCAACCGAAGATCAGCGTTGTCTTCTCGCAACAGCAATCGATATTCTGCTCGGGAAGTAAACATTCGGTACGGCTCCATTGTTCCCATACTGATCAAGTCATCAACCAATACGCCAATATAGGCCTCATCTCTCCGAGGACACCATGGGTCTTTTCCCTGTACCGCTAATGCTGCATTAATGCCTGCCAACAAACCCTGTGCTGCCGCCTCTTCGTAACCGGTAGTACCGTTTATTTGTCCGGCAAAATACAAGCCGGGAATAGCCTTGGTCTCTAAAGAATATTTAAGGTCCCGAGGGTCAAAGAAATCATATTCAATAGCATAACCTGGACGTGTTATATGTGCATTTTCAAACCCCACAATTGACCTTACAAGGTCAAACTGCACATCAAAGGGCAAGCTGGTTGATATTCCGTTGGGGTAAAGCTCGTTAGTGCTAAGGCCTTCTGGCTCGATAAAAATCTGATGGGAATTTTTGTCGGCAAATCGATGAATTTTATCTTCTACGCTGGGGCAATATCGAGGGCCAACCCCATCGATTACTCCGGAATATAGTGGTGATCGATCCAGTCCCTGGCGAATAATTTCATGTGTTTTTTCGTTGGTATACGTTATCCAGCAACAGCGCTGCTCAGGATGATCGTCAACACTGCCCATAAACGACATTACCGGAATGGAGGAATCCCCCCACTGCTCTTCCAGTTTTTCGAAATTTACGGTTCGAGCGTCGATTCTTGGAGGAGTACCTGTTTTCAATCTCTCCACCCGGAAGGGCATTTCCCGCAAACGATCTGCAAGTGCGATAGACGGGGGATCTCCAGCTCTACCACCGGCGCTATTCTCCAAACCAATATGGATTTTTCCGCCCAGAAATGTTCCTGTTGTCAAAACAACTCTGGGCGCAAGGAATCGCAAACCCATTTGAGTTACCACACCGGCAACCAAACCGTGTTCAACAATTAAATCATCCACGCCCTGCTGGAATATATGTAGATTGGGTTGAGACTCCAAAATTTGGCGGATAGCATTTTTATACAGTACTCGATCTGCCTGTGCTCTGGTGGCACGTACAGCAGGACCTTTACGAGCGTTTAAGGTTCGAAATTGGATACCTGCTTTGTCGGTGGCCAATCCCATAGCACCACCTAAGGCGTCCACTTCCTTAACCAGATGGCTTTTGCCAATTCCACCAATGGCGGGATTACAGGACATCTGTCCAAGCGTATCGACACTGTGGGTTATTAGTAATGTTCGGCACCCCATTCTTGCTGCTGCAAGAGCGGCTTCTGTACCAGCATGGCCTCCGCCAACAACGATGACATCAAACTTATCCTGATAATTCACTGTTGTGTGCCTCTCTGGCTCATAGAATGGTAAATGGGGGCGCGATTATACGTGTACTTAGCGCACTGTACAAAAAATGTTCTCCTCTTGTTTTCCTCTGTTTTAGTTTCTTTTAATTATATAAGTAATATATGTATATATAGATATATATAGAACTATTGTTATAGTAATTATTAGCGCAGTCTATTACCGGGGATAACACAATAAAAAATAATAAAATCAATACCTTATATAAAGTATAAACCCCCAGATAAGCTCTGTAATAGGCCTTGAAAAGGGGTGTTTTACCTGTGTAGAAGGGGCACTTTTTTGTGGATAGATTCAACTGTTGGTTTGCACACCCCATTTGCCCCCAGATTCTTAAGATGCTTATTCTTGATTAATACAGTGTTTATACACATTAATTTAGTGTGCCTAATTAAAGGTAAAACAGTTGGATAAGCGTTTTATAAGTTGTTACTAACTTTGTATTGATAGCCAATTATCTTATTTGCCAATACAGAAGTTGGAAAATATTTCACCCAACAAGTCATCACTACTGATAGCGCCGGTGATTTCTCCAAGACTGTTCTGACACTGCCGTAAATCCTCAGCAAGCAATTCACCAGCGCCTGCGTGAAGTAATTGTAATTGTCCGGTTTGTAGATACTTGAAAGCATCTTCAAGTGATTGAAGATGTCGCCGCCTAGCACTGAAGTGCCCTTCTCCCTGGGATGTGTAGCCCATTGTGGATTTTAGGTGTTCGATAAGAACGGGCATACCTGCACCGGTTTTGGCTGAAAGATGTATAGCAGCAGAGCCGCCTGAAAGATCCAGATTGGGGCTTTTACCACTTAGATCACACTTATTGTGAATAATTGTAATGGGTATATTGCGTGGAGAAACCTCTGCACTTTCAGGCCAAATATCCGTGGCTGATTGCCCGGTTCTATTGTCTTGGCTACCATCAACAACGAGCAAGATACAGTCGGCGGATTCCATTTCCTTCCATGCCCGGCGAATCCCCTCCTGCTCTATCTCGTCGGCACTTTCTCTTAAACCCGCTGTGTCGACTATATGTAGTGGCATGCCATCAAGTTGAATATGTTCTCGAAGAACGTCCCGTGTCGTTCCTTCAATAGGGGTTACTATTGCGATATCGTTGCCAGACAAAGCATTGAGTAAACTGGATTTTCCAGCGTTGGGTTTGCCAGCTATCACCAACTTCATGCCTTCTTGCACCAGGCTACCTTGTTTCGCCTGTTTTTCAACATCGCCGAGATGTTCGAGGATTTCCTGAAGTTTTTTCGCCACCACACCATCGCCAATAAAATCTATCTCTTCTTCGGGGAAGTCTATGGCAGCTTCAACATACACCCGTAGCTGGGTTACTGCAGTTATCAAATCTTCTATTTTTTTCGAAAATTCGCCCTGTAATGACTTTGACGCGTTAAGTGCTGCTTTTTCGGTTGTGCTGTTTATGAGATCGGCGATAGCCTCTGCCTGCGCCAGATCTATTTTGTTATTGAGGTAAGCCCGTTCAGAAAACTCCCCAGGTCTGGCTATTCTTGCGCCTAGTGCGCAGCACTCTTTTAACAGTAAATCCAAAATGACTGGGCCACCGTGGGCCTGAAGTTCCACGACATCTTCGCCGGTAAAAGAAGCCGGGCCTGGAAAAAAAATGGCGATACCTGTATCAAGCACGGTACCGCTTTGCTCGACAAATTTTGTAAACTGGGCGTAGCGAGGTTTCAGATTTTTTTGAGTTATCTTTCGAGCAATATTTTGAGAATGCTTACCCGAGAGGCGAATAATACCAACACCGCCTCTACCTGGAGGAGTGGCAATGGCGGCGATGGTATCTCCATCGAGAGAGGATAGTGTGCTCATTGTCGCAGTATACCCCCAGCAGAAATATTCTTTTTGGAGGTATTAGGGTCAGCTACTGGCAGCCGCGGATTCTATTTGCCGGGTAATCACAAATTGCTGCGCCATAGATAGAAGGTTATTCACTACCCAGTACAGTACCAGTCCCGCTGGGAACCAGAGAAAAAAGAACGTAAACATAACCGGCATCCACTGCATGATTTTGGCTTGCATAGGATCGGGTGGTGGTGGATTGAGTTTTTGCATGAACCACATACTAGAGCCCATGAGTAATGGCAGCACAAAATATGGATCCATTACCGATAAATCATGAATCCATAAAATGAAGGGTGCATGCCGCAGTTCGACGCTCTCCATCAACGTCCAATACAAAGCAATGAAGACGGGCATTTGGACTAAAACAGGAAGACATCCGCCCATCGGGTTAATCTTCTCTTTTTTGTACAATTCCATCATGGCTTGTGACTGTTTTTGCTTGTCGTCTGCAAATTGCTCTCGTATATCAACCATTTTAGGCTGCACTCGGCGCATGTTCGCCATTGAACGGTAGCTGGTTGCCGACAACTTAAAAAAGGCAGCCTTGATAAGTACGGTTAGTAGAATAATGGCAAAACCCCAGTTGCCCACCAGTGAATATATATTGGTTAACAACCAGAACAAGGGCTGTGCAATCCACCACAACCACCCATAGTCAACGCTGAGTTCCAGGTAGGGAGATATTTCTTTCAGTCGGTACTGATCTTTTGGGCCGGCATAAAATAATGCGCTAACTGATCCCTTATTCCCTGGATCTAAAATGAGAGGGGGACTGGTAAATCCAGCAATGTTGTAACCGCCTTTGGTTACTCTGGTGCTATAGGTGTGAGATTGCTCGGGGTTAGGAATCCAGGCACTCAAAAAATAGTGCTGAATCATCGCTATCCAACCGGCGGGCAACTGTGCTTTGAAAGGCTCTTCGGCCATATCTTCAAAGTCGAATTTGGTAAATCTGTCATCTGGTTGAGTGATGGCTGCGCCGAGAAATGGTGTTAATCCTTGTCCTGAAGATGAAGCAGGGTCTTCACTGCTATCGCGCTTTATTTGGCCGAAAAGATTGGCTTGCCAGCGGGCCGTACTTGCGTTGTTTACGAGGTATTCAACTTTTATAAGGTATTCACCACGGGTCAGGGTAAAACGCTTGGTGATATAAACCCCTTCGTTGTTTCCCCAGTCAAGATCAACTTGTAGAGTGTCCTGCCCTTCGGCCAGAGTATATTTAGCAGATGAGGTCTGGAAAAGGGCTCGGTCTCCCTTGTCTATGCCATCTGGTCCTATTAAGCCACTTTGAGCTATATAGACACGCTGATCATTTTGTTCGAGAAGTACAAAGGGTACATCTGGGTTATCCAGTTTTTCCAAAAATGCGGGCAGAGCTGTTTCAACGACATCTCCGCCCCTCAGATCAATCGCTATTTGCAAAACATCGGTGTGAATCTGGATAATACGACCGCTGTTACTGTTTTGTGCAATCGTGGGATCAGGCTCATTTTTCCCAAATTCGACAACCTCAGGGATATCCCCGTCCGAATTGTTCTGTGACTCAACACTTGGGTCAACTAACGGCAACTCCTGGGTACCGATATTTGCTGAGGAAATAATCCGGGTTGTAGTCTCGGCAGCTGCTGCTGTCTTTTCGTCTTTAAAAGCTACCCATTCGGTTAGCAGCATGAAAGAGAGTACGGCAATGGCGCCGATGAGCAATGAGCGTTGCAAATCCATAATAGTTAAATCAGTTCTTAGTGTGAGTGCGAGCACGGGGGTACAAGATCAATTCCCCCCTCGTGCCATGGATGGCATTTGGATAGGCGTTTGGCGGCCATCCAGCTTCCTTTTAATACGCCGTATGTGGCAATAGCTTCCTGCGCGTAAGTTGAGCAGTTTGGATAAAAACGGCAGTGGTCTCCCAGAAAAGGACTAATTGCTGTTTTGTAGCAGTAGATCAGGAATATCGCTATACGGCGCATTAGGACCCCTGCCTGGATTGTGAGTTCAGTTTGTTAACTTGGCGTTCTAATTTTTGCCATTGTTGCAGCAATATAGAGGATAGCTCTGCATTATCCAACTGATCCATGCCTCTACGTGTTAGCAAGACAACATCCATAGCTTGTTCGCTATCTGGCAAGGATCTGAAAAACTCTCGCGCGATGCGTTTTATCCTGTTCCTTTGAACGGCTAACCGAACATTTTTTTTGGCTATAACTAAACCCAGGCGATGCCCGGGTCCATTATTTGTTTTTGCCAGTAGCAATAAATGCTTGTGTGAAGCTTTGGCTTCAGCGCCATCAAATACCCGGCTATAGTCTCTAGCGTTGAGTAGGCGCTTGGCTTTGGTAAAAGAAGCGTCAAAACGCTCCTGAGAAACTGCACTGATCACTCAGTGCAAATCTCATTAAGCAGACAGACTTTTGCGACCCTTGGCACGACGACGATTCAAAACTGCTCGACCGCCCTTAGTTGCCATACGTGAGCGAAAACCGTGAGTGCGCTTGCGCTTAAGCACGCTAGGCTGAAAAGTTCTTTTCATGACGTTCTTCCAGTTAAATGTAATGTGGGCAGCAAACCCCTGAAGGTGGAAACGCAGACAGTTTTCTATCTGATCGCCTTACCCCAGAGTCAGGCCCGAAAAAAGGTGCTGTATTCTATTGAAATGCCTGGATTAATTCAATCTTCTTTGCGGTATTTTTACACGCTTAGATAATCTAAATTTATCATGTCTTTTTGCCAGGCGACAGAAAGGTCAAATCTGGTGCCAAAGAGATGGTTGGTATAGTTATAAGCAGAAATCCACAAGATTTCAATAAGATATTAACAGCTTATACACAGAAACTATTATCCACTTTAGGTTTTTTTGTAGTTGCTTGAAAAATGATCGATTTACTCTTATCTAACTGAAATATATAGATAAAAAATTGACTAATATTTCGGTAATATATGTGGATAACTCTGATTTTGGGGAGTATGATTCTCCTCCGAGCCCAGTGTCCAGATTGGGTTCGCAAAAAGCTTATTATAATTAGTTAATTTTAGAGGATCGGGGTACAAGCCGGTTCTTGAGGGGATAGTTTTGCCGCAAGTCGTTTGGCAGAAGTGTGTTGATCGGTTGCAGGATGAATTGCCGTCTCAGCAATTTAATACCTGGATCAGGCCACTTCAAGCGTCTCAAAATGAGACTTCACTTACCTTGTTCGCGCCTAATCGATTTATACGGGATTTTGTTTCAGACAAATTCGCCAGTCGTATAGCTGAGCTGGTTCGCGAGTACGATGCCGGTTCTGACCTGGGCTTGTCGCTGGAAATTGGTGCGAACAATGCCTTGAAAGTGCCTGCAAAAACAATAAAACCTGATTTATTTCAGTCGGTTACGTCAAGTTATTCAGGTGGTCGATTGCCGCCGGCAGTATCGGGCGAAGCGGTTAATGGCGCTAATCTGGGTGCAGACATTGTTCAGCTTCGAGAGAAAGCCCTGCCGGATGTTAAAACGCCGGCAGAACACAAGCGGCGCGTTGAAGTAGAAGGGACACTTAATCATCAGCATCATCTTGTTGAAAATTACACGTTTGACACATTTGTCGAAGGTAAATCCAATCAGCTGGCATTGGCTGCTGCTCGCCAGGTTGCAGAAAATCCGGGTGAATCTTACAACCCCCTGTTTCTTTATGGTGGTGTCGGCCTGGGTAAAACTCATTTGATGCATGCTGTTGGAAATGCGTTAAAGGTACACAATCCTGCTGCCAAAGTTGTATATCTGCACTCGGAACGTTTTGTTGCGGATATGGTGAAGGCATTACAACTGAATGCCATAACAGACTTCAAGCGGTATTACCGCTCAGTGGATGCTTTGCTGATTGATGATATTCAGTTTTTTGCTAGAAAAGATCGTTCTCAGGAAGAATTTTTTCACACCTTTAATGCGCTTTTGGAAGGTGGACAGCAAATGATTCTTACTTGTGATCGTTACCCTAAAGAGATCAATGGCCTTGAGGAGCGATTAAAATCCCGGTTCGGCTGGGGGCTAACGGTGGCGGTAGAGCCACCGGAACTAGAGACCAGAGTCGCAATTTTGATGACGAAGGCGAGCCAGGCAAAGGTAGAGTTGCCCCCGGAAGCTGCCTTTTTTATCGCGCAACGTATTCGGTCGAATGTTCGGGAGTTAGAGGGGGCGCTTAAAAGAGTGATAGCGAACGCTCACTTCACATCTCGACCGATAGATGTTGAACTAATAAAAGATAGTTTGAAGGACTTGCTGGCATTACAGGACAGGCAGGTCAGTATGGACAACATTCAGCGTACCGTGGCGGAGTATTATAAAATAAAGGTAGCGGACCTCATGTCCAGGAGAAGAAGTCGGTCGGTGGCAAGACCTCGCCAGGTGGCAATGGCATTATCAAAAGAACTGACAAACCATAGCCTGCCCGAGATCGGTGACAGCTTTGGCGGAAGAGATCACACGA
This sequence comes from Halioglobus sp., assembly GCA_036961345.1. GTDB lineage: Bacteria > Pseudomonadota > Gammaproteobacteria > Pseudomonadales > Halieaceae > JBALVT01. The sequence continues at coordinate 9,363 of JBALVT010000010.1, read as the reverse complement.
CAGTTCTGCACGGATGCCGTAAAATTAAGGAACTTCGTGAAACGAACTCGGATATACGCGAAGATTACAAAAATTTGTTACGTTCGCTCACAACTTGATAGAGAGAAAAGAAATTACAAATCTTTGTTTTGTAATTTAAAAAATATCTGTCTTACAGTTTATCCGTATTGCCGCGGCTATACGTGTTTGTTCGGGTTTTCCGCAATAGTGGCACAACCACACAGTTCTATTTGATCTGTGATAAAGGGAAGAAATCTATATGAAGTTTGTAATTTCACGGGACGCGTTACTTAAACCCCTGAACCTTGTGGCAGGTGTAGTGGAGCGGCGTCAAACGCTCCCTATCCTGGCAAATGTCCTCGTGGTGCTGGAAGGAGACAGACTCTCTCTTACCGGCACAGATCTAGAAGTGGAACTAGTGGGCCGCGTACAATTAGGCGCTGCGGGAGATTCCGGAGAAATTACTGTGCCCGCAAGAAAGCTGGTTGATATTTGCAAATCTTTACCGGAAGGCTGTGATATAGAACTCAGCTCTGAGGAAAACAAAGTAACTGTAAAATCCGGGCGAAGTCGTTTTACACTATCTACACTGCCTCCCAGAGAGTTTCCCAATGTTGAAGACAGCATGGGTACCCATCAGTTTAGTTTGAAGCAGGGACAGTTGAAGCGGCTCATAGATCGTACAGGGTTTGCGATGGCGCAGCAGGATGTCCGTTACTATCTCAACGGCATGTTGTGGGAACTCAAGAGTGGCAGGCTTAGAGTTGTTGCAACTGATGGGCACCGCTTGGCGATGTGCACATTGCCCGGCAAGGTGGATGTTCCCGAAGATACCCAGGTGATACTGCCTCGTAAAGGCGTTATCGAATTATCAAAGCTGCTACTTGAAGACGATGCGGAGATCGCGGTAGTCATTGGTAGTAACCACATTAGAGCGACAACAACTGATTTTACATTTACCTCAAAACTAGTGGACGGGAAATTTCCGGATTACCAGCGTGTACTGCCGAAGGCACCGGATAAAATTCTTATGGGGGACCGCCTGGAATTGCGTCAAGCGTTTACCCGCACGGCTATTCTGTCAAATGAGAAATACCGTGGAGTTCGGCTTCAGCTGACCTCGGGCAGCCTTCAGATTGTTGCAAATAATCCCGAGCAGGAAGAAGCGGAGGAAATCGTTTCAGTAGATTTCGAGGGCGATACCCTGGAAATAGGGTTCAATGTGAGTTATTTGCTAGATGTCTTGGGTGTTTTGAGCGGAACGAAAATAAAGTTTTCCCTGTCGGACCCCAATAGCAGTGCTCTTGTAGAGGAGTCGGATGATGGGGATTCGCTCTACGTTGTTATGCCCATGCGGCTCTAGTCCAATTCATATCGATATAGCTCTGACAGTTCAGCCTCTTGTTTTGAGAGGCTTTGTTTTAGCACACAGCCCCGTTTGGTCGATATAGCAATTCCACGTGACCCTATCGCGTCTTCATATTAGCAATGTCCGAAATCTTCAGGACATTAAGCTTGAAAACCTCAGCAAGATTAATGTTTTTTACGGGGCCAATGGCAGTGGCAAGACCAGTGTGCTTGAAGCGATTCACATATTGGGTATGGCAAGGTCTTTTCGTGGTTCCAGTATTCGGTCCCTTATTACGCACGAACGGCCGGACTGTACCGTACATGGCTTGGCCAAAGTGCCGCTCAGCGGGAATATGCAGACATTGGGTGTGCAGCGGGTTCGCACTGGTACCTCCCAGATTAAGGTTGCAGGTAGTCCTGTACGGTCAGTCGCAGAGCTTGTAGAACATTTGCCCCTGCAGGTTATTAATAGTGATGGTTTTAACCTGTTGACGGGCTCTCCCTCGGTTCGCCGACAGTTCTTGAACTGGGGTGTGTTCCACGTGGAACACCATTTTTTTGGCGAATGGCAGCGCTTCCAGAGGTGTATTAAACAGCGCAATATGGTGCTTCGTCGTGGTAAAATAGATGAAAGTGAGTTGTTGGTATGGTCCAGAGATTTAGCGGTCTCTGGGGAGAAGATAAATACTTACAGGCAGCTCTATATAGAACTACTACTACCGCGGTTTCTCGCGATCATGGAGGCCCTTATGCCCTATCTGGCAGGCGGGTTGGAGCTTAGGTATCGCAAGGGCTGGGACAAAGCACTAGCGTTCGACGTGGCGTTAACTAACAGCCTCGAGATGGATCAAGAGCAGGGTTACACACACGTGGGCCCCCAGAGAGCAGATATCAAGGTGCTCACTGGCGGCCACAGCGCCTCGGAAACATTGTCGCGGGGACAGCAGAAACTGGTGGTTTGCGGCTTAAAACTTGCTCAGGGAATGTTGTTGACGCAACTTGGTAGAGGGATATGCACCTATTTGGTGGATGATCTGCCCTCGGAGCTCGATAAGGAACACTGTGAGAGGGTCTGTGAGATTCTTTCGGATATGGACGCACAGGTTTTTATTACTTGTGTCGATAAAGCTGATATCACGGCTTTATGGCCAAGGGCTGAAGAGTTGGCATTGTTCCACGTGGAACAAGGCGATATAGCCCCTGAAAGTGTCTTCGGCGAGCACACAGATTAATAATCTATTAAATAAAGGCAGTATTGAGTAAAAATATGAGTGACGAACAGCAAAATTACGACTCTTCAAGCATCAAGGTTTTAAAAGGTCTAGACGCAGTCCGTAAGCGCCCTGGCATGTATATCGGGGATACTGATGATGGAACCGGCTTACACCATATGGTATTTGAGCTGGTGGACAACTCCATCGACGAAGCTCTTGCCGGCCACTGTAATCAAATTAAAATTGTAATCCACCCTGACGAGTCGGTATCTGTTAGTGACGATGGGCGTGGAATTCCCACGGAAATGCATGAAGAAGGCGTATCTGCGGCCGAAGTGATCATGACAGTTTTGCATGCTGGCGGTAAATTTGACGACAATACTTACAAGGTGTCCGGTGGGCTACATGGTGTTGGTGTGTCCGTGGTTAACGCTCTTTCCTCTGAACTAGTGCTGACTATACGCAGAGAGGGTAAACGTTACGAGCAAACCTATGTGCACGGCGTGCCACAGGCACCTTTGGCAGAAATCGGAACTACCGAAACCACTGGTACGGAGGTTCGATTTACGCCTTCAAGCAATACCTTTACCCATATTGAATTTCATTTTGAGCAATTGGCTAAGCGATTGCGGGAATTGGCGTTCCTTAATTCCGGGGTATCTATTCTTCTTAAAGACGAACGCAGTGGCAAGGAAGAAACCTACAATTATGAGGGCGGGCTGACTGCCTTCGTCGATTTTCTCAACCAAAACAAAACCACAATTTGCCGACCTTTTCATTTCAATGTTCAAACCGATGATGGAATAGGAGTAGAGGTGGCAATGCAGTGGAATGACTCCTTCCAGGAGAATCTGTTCTGTTACACAAACAATATTCCTCAGAGTGATGGTGGTACTCACCTCGCGGGTTTCAGGGCAGCGCTTACCAGAAGCTTGAATGGCTATATTGAAAAAGAAGGGATGGCAAAAAAGGCCAAGGTCTCTACAACGGGCGATGATGCCAGAGAAGGCATAACCGCCATCGTTTCAGTCAAGGTGCCAGACCCCAAGTTTTCATCCCAGACCAAAGATAAGCTGGTTTCATCTGAAGTGAAAACCGCGGTAGAACAGGCCATGGGTCAACAATTTCAAGATTACCTGATGGAGAACCCACAGGAAGCGCGTCTGATCATCGGAAAGATGCTAGATGCGGCACGAGCCCGTGAGGCGGCGCGTAAAGCTCGGGAAATGACTCGACGAAAAGGTGCTCTGGATATTGCCGGTTTACCCGGAAAACTGGCTGATTGCCAGGAGAAAGACCCGGCACTGTCAGAGATATATCTGGTGGAGGGAGATTCAGCGGGTGGTTCTGCGAAGCAAGGCCGTAATCGTAAGTACCAGGCAATACTACCCCTGAAAGGCAAAATCCTTAATGTAGAAAAAGCTCGTTTTGATAAAATGTTGGGTTCTGCTGAGGTCGGTACGATTGTTACTGCGTTGGGCTGTGGTATCGGAAAGGAGGAATTTAATGCGGATAAACTTCGTTATCACAGCATTATTATCATGACGGATGCCGATGTTGACGGGTCACACATTAGAACTTTATTGCTCACATTTTTCTTCCGTCAGATGAGGGAGCTGCTGGAAAGAGGCCATATCTTTATCGCCCAACCCCCTCTGTATAAAATTGCCAAGGGTAAACAGAGCCAGTATCTAAAAGATGATGCGGCTCTGAATCAGTACCTTACACAGGGAGCCCTTGAGAGTGCTGGTTTGTATGTGAATGCCGATGCGCCTCCAATTGCGGGAAATGGCTTGCAAGAGCTGGTTGATAAGTATCGAGCTGTTGCAGTAACGATAGACCGTTTAAGCCGGCTTTATTCGGATATTGTATTGTGGGAAATGGTATACGGCGAAACTTTAGCGCTGGAAGAAATGGTTGATGAGCAGATTGTTACAGCGTATGCCGAACAGTTAAGTGAGCGCTTACAATCAGTGGGCGCCAAAGGTGGTGTCTACTCGACCGTGGTTAGAAAGGATCAAGAGCGGCAGACCTACTTTCCGGTTGTTAAGCTATTCGTACACGGTGTTGACACCGAAACCGAATATCACCATGAATTTTTCTCATCGTCCGAGTACCGTTCCCTCGTGGCCCTGGGCGAAACACTGAACACCTTGATTGAAGAAGAAGGTTATTTCAAGCGCGGTGAAAAGGTTCTCCAAACCCAGGTATTTGCCGAGGGATTGGACTGGCTGATGTCCGAGGCTCGCAGGGGGTTTAGCATTCAGCGCTACAAGGGTCTGGGTGAAATGAATCCTGAGCAGTTGTGGGAAACCACAATGGATCCAGAGGTTCGGCGCATGCTTCGAGTTACCATCGAGGATGGTATAGCCGCAGACCAGATCTTTACCACTTTGATGGGAGATCACGTGGAACCACGTCGGGAGTTCATCGAGCAAAATGCGCTGTCCGTGGCTAATCTGGATATTTAAACGGAGCACAGTTATGAGTGAACCCTTGATACCGAATTTTGGCGAACTGCTTGGTGAGCACCTGGGACAGTTGCCGGCTGAGGCGCTGCCCTACATGCTTTCCCAACTGGAGCGCTCAGCTGCAGCGCGTTACCGGGGTTGGGCAGAGGATGTGCCCGAGCATCGAGAAGGCTTGCTCACCTGCGCCGACCGGGAGGACGAAATCGCTGAACGTGTAGAGGCAATGTTTCCTCCCTCAGAGGCTCACCGCAATTTAGTTGCCAATTTAATACCTGCTGCCAAGGCGACCTACTATGAGGTATTTGCCGGCTACACGCCGCTTGAGCAGATGCAAATTCAGGAAGATGCTGAACGACAGGGTGCAGATGCTTGGCAGGGGTTGAAGGAGGCCTACCCGGATAAGTCGGCGCAGTTGGATGAACTGTCTGAAATTGAACTGGGCAGCGCTCAATACCTGGTTACAATTTTGGTGTAAGCGGGGTTGAGCCCCCGGAGTAATTGCGGATGAGTCAGCTGCGTATTAATCCAGGGCTTTTAGTAGTGACGAAAAATGCGGTGATGGGTCGAATAACATGGGTGAAAATGGTAGTAAGCACTCACATCACCACCGGGTGGTTGTTTTCCAGAGAAGCGCCAAGGATCGCTCCGCCATCGTCAATTCTATTGAGAGCTTCAGTCCTGCACTGAAGGTAGTCGCAGATACGGGCGACATTCTCGAAGCGATGAAGTGGATAGAGTCCACAGCGTTTGACCTCTTGGTCACCGAAGCTGCGCGATTACCGGGCGGTGAAGTCCCGATCGAGGCTAACGATGCATTGGCGCTATCGCACCAGGCCTGCAAAAAATGTGATGCGCCTACTATCTTTCTCTCGGCCGCAGACGACCCGGCAGAATTCATAAATATTGCCTCTGAACAGACCAGTTTATTGGCGTACATTCGTAAGTCAGGTAGCGCCCTCGATCCAGCTACGGAAGCTGTTTTCCACTTGGCGCTGAAGAAATACCAGGCCACTGCGCTGGAAGTTGGTGAGTCACTTGAGCCGTCAAACACTGCCGAAATTCTCATAGACAGGCAAAGTGAGCAGATTGTGCGCTGTAACAGTACGGCACAGAATATGTTCTCTTTGGATAAAAACCCGCTGGAAGGTCAACTCTGGTGGCGGGTGCTTGGTAGCGATAAACAATCAAATCATCCACTTGCCTATGCCTGGGAAACGGCTACGAGAACGATTGTCCCACCGGCGGTATTGCCCACCTCAGGAGGGAAAGAAGTTGTTGTCACCGCTTTGTTTACGCCCCGCTTCGAATCCGGTCAGGAACTGTCAGTCCTGCAACTGCGCGAATGTATAAACTCGGAAATCAGCGATATTGCGTTTGCAGCGTCGGGCGATGACACCATCGCTTGCCTTGGCGTGGACCAAATAAATTACGGCCCCGACTGGAGTGCCAGTGAAGATCGATATTTCCTAATGGACCTTCGCTCAAGCTTGCTCGAAATCATTCGGGAGCGCGACCTTGTTTCTCTACCACAGGGTCGCACCATGGCCATTCTTCTACGGGACATTAGTCTGGAGAGAGCCCAGGATGTCTGCGCTGCTTTCTTGTCCCATTTGCGTTCGGTTCCAGAGCATTATGGCGCCAGTGCCGCCAACGTGCGTTTGTGCATTGGTTTGGCTCAGTTGGATAAAAACCATAGTTCACTGCAGACCTTGGTTATGTCGAATAATGCGCTCTTGTGTGCCCAACGCGATAGCACATCGAAACCCGTTAAAACGGCCTCAAAGTGGGACAAACAACAGTTGTGTGGTGCAACATTTGTAGGTTCCGGTGTGTTTTCCAGTGGAGAAAATCACATAGACTACTTGAACTTCAGGAGTGACCTCACCAAAATCACCCTTCGCCAGGGTTTGTCCGAAGATTATATGACAAAAATCCTGGGTTTGATCATTCAACAGCCTGGAATTGCTCGCCTGGGAATCTTTCGTAAGCGCAAAGATGGAAGTTACCGCTTTCTGGCAGGCGGCCAAAAGTCTGCTGATAGTTTTACTGCTTACGGTGAAGCTGGTGCAGCCAAAGCCTTTTCAGCGGCGATTAAAAATCCTACGGGAGAACTACTTTTTGAGGGTAGTAAGCTTGAACTTACCGCAGATGAGCTTCTTCAGCCCCTGATCTATCGCCAGACTCTGTTAGGTTACATTGCGCTTGTGTATGAGGAAAACACCGCCACGTCAAATCATAGACGTTTTACTCTGGATACGGGAGAGTTGTTTTATCTTGCCGATCAACTTCCGGGACTCAAGAAAAGCACGGATGCACCGGATATTAAGAGTATTGAGGGGACGCGGGACGCGACACCGCTTGATACACAAATAGAGGGTTATGTTGTAGACAACATGGAAGGGGCAGTTGATCAGGCTACTTTCTTGGCAAAACTGGATATCCCTGTAGCGATCACGGGTTCGCGCGGAACGGGTAAAATGTATATTGCCAAGATAATTCACCAGGAGTCTGGTGGCGCCGAGGGAATGGTGGTGCAAATAGACTGTCGGGAATTCAGAAATAAGGTTGATGCGATCGCACGCATTGGCAAACTGTTGGAGCGATCTGAAGGAAAAACGCTCGTGTTTAAATCACCACACCTTATGGCACCCGACGCACAATTAAAATTGGCGAAGCAGATAAGTACCAGAACGTTGGCAGACGCCAAGCCCCCTAGATACCTTCCCAGAGCCAAGTACGTGGCGCTTTTTCCTGATACTTTGGAAAAGCTTATAGAAAACTCTGGTCTGCAAGAAAAGTTGGCCAGTGCATTTTCCGGCTATCCAATTCAGGTGCCCCCTGTTAAAGATCGGAAGCAGGCGGTTTTGCGGTGGGCTCACAAAATACTAGGGCAGGAAAGTGCTGCCTCTGAACGGCCCGTTCGGGGGTTCACCCCAGATGCAGAGCAGGCGATGCTATCCCATGATTGGCCGGGGAATATTAGTGAAATGCGACAGTGCATTGTTGGCGCGCTCGAGCGCACAGATAAAGAGTGGATTACTCCGGTAGACCTGGGGATATTTAAAGGTATTTCTGCGCAGGGCACGCCAAATAAATCCGACCCCATTCCTTTTCTTTCCATTCGGGCGCTAGAGCAGACGGAAGAAGACGATTACGCGGCTACTGCGCTGGAAGAACTGGATGTCGCTTTGGGTGTGGCCGTTAGTAGTGTTGCACAGGAAAAAAATGAAACTCCATTGGGTGCTTGGTTGGAGGACGAACTGGTTTTGGCGGTAACTGACCGATATCAAGGTGATCTCAGGCTCGCGGCTGAATTTTTACATACCAAACCGAGAAATATTAGCCGATGGATGCCAAAGATTGCACAGAGGCAGGAGGCCAGGCGGGCTGATCCTGTCTGGCGATTGCCCCGGCGCATCGTCGGTGAGTGGGTGCGGGAAACGCCGCATCTGCAGGAATCCCCACAGCTTGTGCTGGAAAACATGCTGTTATTACACGTCACAACGCAATGTACGGAGGCCAGTGTTGCCAGCCGGGCGAGAATAATGGGAGTATCTGTCCCAACGTACCAAAAGAGGCTTCAACAGGTATCGGATATTTAGTGCCAAGGACGCCAAGAGCTAGGAATTAAAAGTATGGCAAATGATGATATCAAGGAAGCTAAGGCGGGTGCGCCAACAAAATCTAAAACTGTGGAGGAATACGCAGCCCAATTTCTTCAAAATGTAGACGTTGAGTTGCCTGTTAGTCTGGGGTTTTCCGCCAGGCTAAATATGCTGTGGGATATTGCAGGCGCCGCGCCTCCGCAAATCGAAGGTCGAGTTATCAGCATCCTCGCAATTAACAGCGCATGGCGAGAAACTGAACTCAGAAAGTGGTTACAAAAAGACATTCTCCCTCCCCCGCTCGAACTTCGCAATATGGTGAAGTTTCTTGTATCGCAATTGGAGGGCCGTCAGGACACACGTCGTTGGGAAGCATTTTTGATCTACGGTTCTCCGATAGTTTCTTCTCCGGTGGACAATGCGATGTATCGACAAGACCAGGTGCGCCGCGATATCGCTTCGATGATTTTTGCACAAATAACAGATATCTATGAAATACCTCCATCAGCTTATCAGGCGGATGCGGTTTTCCAACGCTGCCTTTCATTGATGCAGAAATTTAACATCTATGAATTGAGAGATTTTCAACCGGGTCATATGGAGCCGTTTAAAAACTATTTGTTTCCCAGTGAATAAATTGTCAACAGTTGCAGTTGGTCTTATTCTATCTGATGTACGTATTAGTCTATTATTAAAGGGTATTTTGTCAGATGCAGGCTATAG
>JBALVT010000109.1:0-13868 GCA_036961345.1 Halioglobus sp. | reverse complement strand
GGGATAACCTGATCCGCAATGGCCGATACGGCTGCGCGTTGCACACCGGTAAAGAAATTCAGGGGTTCTCGATCAATATAGTCCGGCTGAGCCGCCAGGAAAGTTGCCTGCTCGTGGCTCATTGACCAGGTATTGGGTATAACCGTAGCCCCAGCCGCCAGCAATGCCGCACACTGTAGAAAATCTCTTCTGTTCATACCGTTTTCTCCCGGCGCCCGGAGCGCCAAAACACCAACAGGCCGATTATGGCACCAACCGCGATACAAGCCAGGAGCTGGTACGACCAGAGTCCAAGTGCGTATGCGCCACCACGAAAGACGCTGTATCCCCAATAAAGCCAATTGGCACCAAGAGCGTGACTAGCCTCGTAAAACAACCATCCAGTGGGTTCAAGACCAAAGCGCAGAAAAAGTGCTGCACCCAATCCCCACAGGAGGGCCCGTATACCTGCCTTGCTCATATTACTTCTCCTGCCCCGCCAGTCGATTAATCGCCCTGACCAGAAATTCACGATACTGTGGAAGACTGTAGGTCTGGGCCGTATGACCAATCCCTGAATAAATAATAGTGCCCTGCCCAAGAGTATGAGTCCAGGCGATTGGGTGCTCGCCGGGCATGGTCGGGTCAGGAAATACTGATTCCTGGGTATCGTAGGACGACTCATCCAATGCCAATAGTATGGTTGAGCCTGTATCGCGCGGGTTGCGATCGAAGGCATACCACTCCTCCTGGGCAATATTCCAGGGCGATTGCAAATGCCCCGTAAGCTCGGAAGACTCCACTACCATTACGTCAGCATCCTGGAACTGCGGTGACATCGTGTGGCCAAAAAACTGCGCACCCAACAGAGTATCGACATACCAAGCCCAGTCATAAGAGGGGTCGCCACCCGCGGCGTGCAAACCCAGCCACTGCCCACCTGCAAGAAGCCAGGTTTTGAAGGCAGTGCGTTGTTCCAAGGTCAGTATATCTCCAGATGTGTTATTCCATATCACCACATCGAAACGCGCCAAATCAGCGGCATTATGAGTGGCGGCGTTATCGGTGGTGTATAGATGCCAGCCATTTTCCGCCGCCAGCTCTTCCAGCATTTTACCTGCCGCCGGTAATCCCTCTTTGTGAATAAAGCCGTTGGTTTTGTTCAACACCAGCACCGCAGGGTGCTCAAGGTCAGGGATCGTAGGGGAAATGGTATCGTAAGATGGCGCTCTAAACAGACCGTTTGAACGCAGGTTATAAAAAACGAGTGCCGCCAGAATAATCAACACCAGCAACAGACCTAATAATATTTTCTTCAGCAAAGGAAACCTACCTTTTCTAGCCCGGGAACGCCGAATGCGGCCACTCAAGCCCACTAATGTAATCGATTACATTGCCACAGGTCAATACCCTACCTACTGGAGGAGCTCACTAATCCACAGCCGTCGACACAGGGTTGGCGCGCGGTAAAAACAAGGCCACCAGAATAGCTGCGAGCAATACACAAACCAAGGCCATAAACACCCATTCATAGTGACCCTGCTGGTCATACATATATCCTGCCAAAGGCGCTCCGACTATGCCCAAAGGCAAAAAAAGAGGCATTTGAGCACCGTTAACCTGGCCAATTATTCGCGCATCAAAATAGCGACTATTCAGGTAAGGATGCATAGGTATAAACCCCCCACTGCAAGCGCCAGCCAGGCATAACACCAACAGTGTTTGTCCGACACCTGTTACCACCAGTAATAGTCCCAACCCAATGGCCTGTCCAGCAATTAAGCCAATCGCCACCGCTTTAGTGTGGCGGCTAACCGACTCGGCAAACACCGCCAACACGGTCTTGCCAAAAAGGCCCGCAATACCGGCGACCGAGATAAATAGTCCGGCCTGCGCCACGCTATAGCCCTGGCTGGTGAAATGCGGTGGATAGCAGATGGCCAGAATAATAGCGGTATTGAGTACCAGTGCCACGCAAATGCCCACCAGCCAAAAACTGCGCTGCCCGTAGATATTGATATCCGTCTTTGGCGTTGCCGGGTCACCACTGGCAACACCTGCATTGGCGGGAATGCCAAGCAGAATCAACAACCAGAGCGTCAGCAATATACCCACTGCCAGCATCGTTAATGCCGTGCGCCAATCGAAACTCACCAACAATAGACCGACCAGGGGAGGCAATAACGCCGTGGCAACACTAATGCCCATCGCGGCAAATGCCAGGGCTCTGGCCTCGCGTCCCGGATAGAGTTTTATTAGCAGGCCATTAACCACCACCGGCCCATACATTGACAGCCCCAGGGAAAACCCAACAAACCCAACGGCGGCCAAAACCAGCGAGTTGGCCGAACCAGAAACGCAAAGTGACAACATGGCGATAGTGGCGCCGGTTAGCATAATGCGCCGTATAGGCACCCGGTCAACCAGCTTGCCTATCAACGGCCCAACCAGCCCAGGCACCAGCAATAATGCCACGGGGCCGATATTTATCGTCGCCAGCCCCACATCAAATTCGCGGGCCAGATGTTCGGCAAAAAAACCGTAAACACCGATCAGACCGGCGCCCAACGCGAAACACATCATGCCGGTCAGAGCCGGAATCCAATCTTTTATCTGGGGCACTTATAGCTTCCTTACAGCATGCGCAGCAAAAGCAGCCATCCAAGCGCCCTGCGGGCTTAGCCGCGCTTGGGACCACCATTTTGTCCCGGCCAACGAGACCCGGAGATTGTATCAGCAAACGGCAAAAAGCCTTCGGGATCCAGGGGACCTGCCAACTTCATTTGCCGATCCAGAAAAATAGGCCACCATAGATGCGCAGAAAGCTGCTCAAGCATCGGCAGCTCTGTTGTCAAAGGATCCCAGGGGCTGTCGCGCAGTATCAATTCGCCCTGTACTTCTTCACGCCAAGCGGTACCGTAGCGGCTACTCACCTGCACAACCTGTGGCGGAAAGTCATAGCCGGTGGCTGGACCACCTACGCTGACTGCACGCGAAACCTTAATCCAGAATTCATGCTGGTCATAATCGGCGGGTATTTCTGTTGGACCTGTTGATAGCCCTTTAAACTCTACAAAGGTATAACCCTGGTGTGTGCAGCGTGCTGTTACCTGTGGTCCAAGGCGGTAAAAATCCGTTGTACAGGGGTACTTCGGCTGGCCGTTGGTCTCCTGACTGACAAAAATCGCCGATTCCTGATCAATTCCGTAGCCCAGGGTGTATTCACCTTCTACGCCATTAAAGCGCGCGTCCACGCTTGTTACTATGCCGAACTCGGGCTCATCTGGAACCGGAAAATTATAAATTGTCAGATTTACATTGGGGTTGGCACCGGGCTCAATGCCGGGAGGCAGCAGCGCTGCGATCTTATCCGGGTCTGTCCGATACACAATCTTGAGCATCGGCCAATTGACGATATCACCAGGATTTCCCTGGGGCGCGGCGGTTTCATTCGACATGTTATTTCCTCTTACTGGGATAATGGATAGGACGGCGTGGCTCTAGGCACCAACCATATTGGGTACGGGTGTTTCGCGATTGAGAATCATCTGGGCACGAGCGCGAATTTTCTCGTCGGTATCGGGGGTTGTTGCCAGCAGCCAAAAAGCGTCGTTTTGTAAACCCTCAACTGCCATCTCAGCCACTTCATCAGGATGCGTGGTTTGCAATTCAATTCCAAATTCGGCACACATCTTTTTCATGTCATCGACCGAGCTAATACCCGAAGCATTTCCCTCAGTTTCCTTCTTCAGCTCGTCAGGCCGTACTCGCCCCGAGTTGAACAAACCGGTGTCGACGACATGCGGCCCGGGAAACAAGGCACTCACCTTGACCGGACTATTCGCAGCGCTAACCTGGTAGTGCAGGTTTTCAGTGATGGCGTGCACCGCCGCCTTACTGGCGGTGTAAATTGGCTGATCAGGGTAAACTAAAAGCGCGCCATTGCCAGAACCCGTCACAACAAAATGCGCCTCTTCATTACGCGCTGTCAGACGAGGCATAAAAGCGGAAATAGTATTGATGACACCCCACATATTCACATTGAAACACCACTGCCAGTCTTTCTGGGAGTAATCCCACATAGCGCCCGATTCTCCTGCGCCGATACCGGCGTTGGCAAACACCAGGTCAACTGCGCCAAAGGTCTGTTCAGCCTTGTCTGCCAGAGCATTGAGGCTCTCCGGACTGGTAACGTCACAAGACTCTACAATTGCCTCAATATCTTGCGCACCAAGGTCAGAAAGAATTTGCGCCATCGCGGATTGATCGACATCTCCCACTACAATTTTGGCGCCGCGCCGGCCAAGAGAAAACGCCAGCGAGCGCCCAACACCACTTGCACCGCCGGTGATCACTGCAACCTTGCCGTTAAAATCCTGCATAACTACGCACTCTCCTTCTGATCGATGTAAAACTGCCTCACCCATTTGCGGAAAGTCACCAGTGTGTCATCGCCATTGCAAAAAATTGGCCGATGTTTATGAACCTTGTTGGCCCAGATTGGGTAATCATCATCAAGTCCGGAAATAATTCCCTTGATCACATCATCGCCGGCCAGATCTTCAATTTCCTTGCGTACTGTGAGCGTCCAGCGCATTCTCGTTTCGTGTTTATTAATAGGCTGGGCACTGTTGTACATCACCATTTCAGCATTGGGGCCATAGGTCATTCTGACCATTGCAAATCCGGGGCTGTAAACCGTGGCATGCAACTGTCCGGGGTTGGCGGCTGCATTACTGGCATCAGAATTGAGATGTAAAATACGGCCGTTATCCTCGATGGTCACCTCGGATGGAGGAATATCCGGCTGGCCGTGCACAAATTGGAAATGTACGGGGTCACATGAATTTTCCGCGATATCCTGAACATGCGCAGGCACAAGAAATTCCGCGTAGCGCGGCGAAGTCCAATCGCCGTTACCCAACTCAGGTAAATCGGGTAGCTCCCACTGCGGAGCGGTGTTTTCAGGGTGGTACCAAATGTAGATTTCACCGTTTTTTTCCTGGCAGTTCCACATCCGAATTTTGGCGCGCTCCGGAATTTCTTCACAATACGGTATCTCTTTGCATTCACCATCAGTGCCAAAACGCCAGCCGTGGAACGGGCATCGTATAGACTCACCAACAACCCGTCCCTCTACGCCGAGATTCGCGCCCAAATGCGGACAAAACGCATCCTGTAACACCGGCACACCACTGCGGGTACGATACAGCGCTAACTCACGATCAAATGCCTGTACGGAGGTAACTTCGCCCACCAGCAGTTCATGACTGCGAGCCAGAGAATACCAACCCATGGGGAACTCGGGTGTTGTGTTTGTTTTCGACTGGCAGGCTTCAACAATGGCCATTCACTATCTCCAGGTTTTAAAAGAAAAATTAACTAAATATGGATGTACGTGGGCCGATCTCATCGGCTATAAGCTGCAACTTCTGGCGATCAAGGCCGTACCAGTCAACTGCATTTTCACCGAGAATCTTTCGGCCCTCCTCCTCGGGAACACCGCTGAACACTTCGGTGAAGTACTCACCTGTGTGCGGCCAGGTACCCTCGGGATGGGGGTAGTCACTACCCCACATCATATTCTCGACGCCGATAAGGCCACGCAGATCAACGTCTGCCCGAGGAATACAGGAGGCACCAATATTGATATTACGATTGAAGTAGTCACTGGGTTTCATCGACAGGTGACTTCTAAAATCACCCAGCTTTGCCGAAAACTGCACATCAGTGTAATTGTGATCGAGCAGGCGCAACCAGGGGGGCAGCATAAAAATTGTGCCTCCCTCTGTCATTACCGCGCGCAGTTTGGGATAGCGCTCAAACACACCACCCCAGATCATGTAGGTGAGCGGCCGGTACAACCACCACATCACCTCGGACACATAAACACCCATTGCTCCGGGCATGTCGCTGCTGTTGTCTTCAACCGGCCAATTTTTGCCAAAATACTCCGGGTGCGGAGCGGGGCCAGAGTGAAAATGGATAATGACATCCAATTCTTCACACACCTCCCAGAAGGGGTCATATTTTCGATGATGGTAGGCGTCGTGTTCGCCCCATAACGTTGGAATCATGACGCAGTTAAGCCCATTTTCGACGCACCAACGGACACCTTCAACCGCCTGCTGCACATCCCACAACAAGGGGATAGAGGCAACACCGATGTGGCGTGCCGGGTCATTGGCACAAAATTCAGCCAGCCAGCGATTGTGCGCCATCGCACCCGCCCACTGCAGCTCTGGCACCTGATCCCGCGGCGACAATCCCAGGCCTGCACCAAAGGGCGGTGTGTTCATTTCAGTGATTCCATCGGGAAAAATCACTTCCGCGGCGATACCGTCTCCGGCCAACATCTTTACCCGCTCCTGATAGTCCCAGGCACCTGTCAGTTGCTGTTTAATAGGTGCACGCCATTCATCGTTGATTTCCTTGATGAGAAAGCTCTCTTCGGCCTTCTGCAGCATTTCAACGGTGATAGGCACCGCCAAATCCATGGTTTCGTGATATTTTGTTTCCAGGTACGGCTTATAGTCGGCGATTGGAAGACCGGCATGGCAATCGGACGACACCACTATTAAACGATCGGACATAACAACTGTACTCTCTCACCAGAGGGGGTTTTGGCCACGCAAGCTAACGACACAAACGAGCAAACTTGCACATATGTATACAAAATAGTTTAATGGCTTACAGAATGCAACAGCATTACGGATAATTTATGGAAGTTATGGATCCTCCCGTCGGGCCTCCCGTCGGGCGCCGCGAGAAACGCAAACAGGAAATTCGCGCCAAAATTGAAGATGCGGCCTATGAGCTGTTCAAGCGCCAGGGCATTGAAGATACCAGCATCGAACAGATTTGCGTCGAAGCCGACGTCGCGCGCCGCACGTTCTACGGCCACTATCCCAACAAACACGCCCTACTCGGCGGGCTTGGCATTTCCCGTCTGTACAACCAATCAGAACCGATGCTGCGCCTGCTGATGGACAACCACGATTCAACCCGGGCGCGCCTGGCCGCGATGATCGATTACATTGAAGCCAACTACGCCAGCTATGCAGATATAGACCGACAACTCATTCTTATGGCGCCGTCTACCTTTGCCAATAACACCGAGCAACAGCGGCAAATTGGCAATTCGGCGATCGAGAGTTTCAAAGAGCTTTTTGTTGCAGGCCAGAATATAGGCGATGCCCACTCCGAGTTTTCGCCGGAAATTCTTGCCACTATGGTCGTTGGCACCCTCAATACACTCACCACCAGCTGGGCTATCGATAGCAGCTACCCCATTTTTGACAAACTTGAAGAAGCGCGCCTGCTGTTTGAACGACTGATCTGCAAAAACGACTGAAGCGGCCTTTGGGGGGAATGGTATTTACTTCAAGTCTGCTCCGTACCATACCTTCCCGCCACGCCAGTGGGTGTTAAGCCTGGGCGGCCCCCCTCATCGGCTGGAACCCCACGCCCTTTGAGGTTAACACCCACTGGCGTGGCTAGTCCGCAGGGGAGCCCAACCGTGGGGACGCACAGTGTAGCGGACTGGGGTGTCAGGCCCGTTAAAAGGCGTGGGGTTCCAACTGATAACGGGCCTGACACCCCAGTCCGCGGCTCAAAAAACAACAAACGATGGGCTCAAGTAAGTACCATTGGCCTCAAGAGCAATTGTTTACGCGCTTCCGAATAGGCAATGTGAACACCATACAAATGACAGCACACACCGGAGGAACAGTATGGGCCCACTGCAGGGATTGACCATTATCGAAATCGCAGGCATTGGGCCCGGCCCTTTCGCAGCCATGTCATTGTCTGACATGGGCGCCAATGTCATCCGGGTAGAGCGTCCTGGCGGCAGCATGTTCACAGCCGCACACAATACCCGCCTGGACTTTCTCAATCGAGGTAAACGCTGCATCTGCGTCAATCTGAAAACTCCGGAAGGCGTGGCAACAGTGCTCAGACTGGTTGAAAAAGCCGATGCACTGCTTGAGGGCTTCCGTCCTGGGGTTATGGAAAAGCTCGGTTTAGGACCCGAGGTATGCCTGGAGCAAAATCCGGCTTTGGTTTACGGCCGCATGACAGGATTTGGCCAGGAGGGCCCACTGGCCCAGGCTGCGGGCCACGATATCAACTATATTGCGCTTGCAGGTGCCCTACACCCGATTGGTCGGGCGGGTGAAAAACCCGCCATCCCACTGAACCTGGTAGGCGACTTTGGTGGCGGTGGACTGATGCTGGCCTACGGCATGGTCTGCGCTTTATTGGAAAGCAAAACCTCAGGCCAGGGACAAGTGGTGGACTCCGCAATGATAGACGGCGCTGCAACGCTTATGACCAGTACCTTCGCTGCTCAACAGGTCGGATTCTGGAAAGAAGATCGCGGTACCAACTTACTGGATTCTGGTTCCCATTTTTATGAGGTTTATGAAACCAGTGACAAAAAATACATCTCCCTGGGATCGATAGAACCTCAATTCTACGCCGCTTTGCTGGCGAGCCTGGGCGAAGACGCCGTGCACTTCCAAAACCAGTTCGACATGGATAACTGGCCCGCCATGAAAGAACAAATGGCTGCTATCATTAAACGCAAAACACGCGATGAGTGGGATGATATATTTGATGGCGTAGATGTATGTTACGCGCCGGTATTGGCCATGAGCGAAGTGCGAAAACACCCGCACCATCAGGCAAGAGGCAGCTTTATTGAGGACGAGGACGGGGTCTGGCAACCTGCCCCTGCACCCAGGTTCAGTCGCACCCAGGCCGAACTGAGAGGTCACGCGGCGCAGCTCGGCGAGCATTCCGATGAAATATTAAAAGAATTTGGCTTTAGCGATGAAGAAATAGCTGCAAATTATGCTGCAGGGGCTGTTAGCTCTTACGTAGCTGAGCCCTGATCTGGAAAAAACGATGAAAATTGACGTCTACAACCCCGACAACTACACACGCGGCATTCCCCATGAGCAATTTGCCTGGCTGCGTAAAAATGCACCGATCTTTTGGCACGAATACCCCGACGGCGATGGCTATTGGGTCGTTAGCAAACACGCGGATGTTATGCAGGTTTCAAAAGATTTCAAAACTTTCTCCGCCCAGCGCGGTTTTGTATTGGTGGATGATCTCCCGGCAGATATTTTACCGATGGCCCAGGGCCAGCTACTGGGCATGGATCCACCCAACCACGGCCCGATTCGACGCGCTGTTATCACCCGCTTCACCTCACGCATGCTCGCGGCGCTGGAACCACAAGTACGAAAAATCACCCAGGACATCATGCAGGGCGCGCTGGAAATCGGCGAAGTTAACTTTGTCGAAAGCCTCGCTGGTGACCTACCAACCGCCGTCATAGGCTCTATGCTGGAGATACCACCGGATATGTGGCCACAGATTCGCCAGTGGTCTGATCTTCAAACTTCTTCCAGTGACCCGGATCTGGGCGGCACGCCGCAGGAAACGCACCAGGCTTCCATCGACATGGGCACATACGGCTATCAGTTGGCTGCTGAACGCAAGGACAAGGGTGGCGACGACCTGATCTCCCTGCTCATAAATACAGAGGTTGACGGACACCTGGTTTCAGAAATGGAATTTGCCTCTCTATTTATACAACTCACCGTCGCCGGTAATGAGACCACCCGCGGTTTGATTAGCAGCGGGATGTTCGAATTGATCAAGAACCCGGAACTGTATGCGCATCTGGAGGCCCACCCGGACAAGTTGCCCAAAGCGGTGGAAGAGATGCTTAGGTGGACCTGTCCTTTGCATTACTTTCGCAGAACAGCCACCACGGACACCGAGATTCACGGTCAGAAAATTCGGGAAGGTGAACGTGTCGTCATGCTTTATAGCTCAGCCAACTTCGATGAAGAAGTCTTTGCGGATCCACTGAAATTTGACATCGAACGGGAAAACAATCCCCACATGGCGTTTGGCTACGGCATCCACCTTTGCCTTGGGGCGAATCTGGCGCGCATGGAAGCACGGATCTTCTTTGAAGAGTTTTTCAAGCATTTCGCGAAAATCGAAATGACAGGCGAAACAATGTTCATTCGCTCAAATAGTATCCACGGGTTTAAAGAAATGCCGGTCAGGCTGCACCCAAAGATCAGCGCCCACGCCTAGCGGGAAAAGCCTCGTAGTAAAAATTGAAGCGCTCCCGGAGAACATCCGGGTCAACCCCAAACTGGCCTTTCAGGTCGTAGACCACACGGCCATAATCATCCTTGTGCTCGTCGACAAAACTGCTGAGCTGCGCCCTGGCCGGCGCGGTCATCTCAAGGCCAGCTTTGGCGTAAATTTTTTCTACCGTATTGACATCATCCTGTATGAGCACATGAAAAGGAATATCGATGCTTTGCGCACCAGGGAAAGCATGACGCTCCTCTACACAGGCACGCAGAAGATGCTCTACCCGATCACTCCAGTAATCCACCAGTCCATCGATGAGCACTTCATCCCGGTTCATACGCTGGCCATAGCCCAACATAGTGACAGACGACTGGATCACTGACACGGGGTCGCGATGGGTGATGGCGAGCGTGGCATCGGGAAAAACCTTATGTAACACCGGCAGCTGCTCAAGATGCTGTGGGCACTTCAACACCCAGCGCTTTGGAGTGTCGGTATCACGCTGCTGCCAGGTTAGCAGCTTAAGAACATCGCGCATATATTCGTATTGATAGGTCTGATCCTCGGCATAATAAGCATCGCGCCAGGCGGGCGAATGCGACAGCCATTCGTAATTATAGGACCCAAAATTCGGCCCCATCAACTCCAGCTCTTCGTGAATATGCTCCGGATTCATCGGGTGCATCGCAGCAATATGCGGAGTCATGGTCTTCATCATCTCCCAGCTATCGGCACAGCGCTGATAGCGCGGATCAACACCACCAGAGCCCATAGATTCACCCGGTAAAGGCACGGGCTCATAGGATTCCCACAAAGGCAGGGCTCGCAGGCGGGAATCCGCCGCCATAAGATTGAGCAGATGTGTGGTACCCGAGCGCGGCAGGCCCGCGACTATAATCGGTCGTTCAATCTCTATGTCGAGAATTTCCGGATGCCTGAGCCACTGATCCTGAATCAGCAGGCGACTGGTCGCGTGCTGCAACAATTTATTCCGCAGGCTAAGTCTGCCAATCCCGCTGAGCCCGCTATCCCCGTTCCACTCGCCCAACAACAAGTCCAGCCGGGCAATAAAATCTTCCGGGCCCCAGTTGCTCAAGCCGGTCTTGCGTTCAGCTTCAGACATTATACTGTGGCGATCCAGCTCAACCTCAAGCGTCTTGCCGTAATCCCGCGCCGAGTTTTGCATGTCGGTTAACACCGGATTGGCCAGGTCGGTAATATGTATTTCACTCATGCAACTCTCCGCAGCCGCCGGGAAAAGCCCGGCCTATTTAATACCAGTGTATTAAATATTTCCGAAAGGTGGAAGACCCCGCTAACCCTCAGCGGGCTAGTAGGCTAAACTGTGTCTCCCTTATAAACCCCAAGGGCACTTTTTAGTGCCTAATGTGGCAAATAAAATCACTCCAGACGGTGTATGAATGAGTACAAATAGCAGTCTCCCCAATGAACACAACTATGTAGCAATTGATCCAGTCAATCAGCGTTTGAGTGTTGAACAAGGCCCGATGCCAATACCCGGCCCCGGAGAGGTACTCATCAAGGTACGCGCGGCCGGAATCAATCGTGCCGACTTGCTGCAACGCAAGGGATTGTACCCACCACCTGCCGATGCCTCGCCTATCATGGGCCTTGAAGTCGCCGGTGAAATTGTCGTTCTGGGCGAAGGTGTTGCAAACTGGCAAGTCGGTGACAAAACCTGTGCATTGACTCACGGCGGCGGCTACTCTGATTATTGTGTGGCGCCGGTAAGCCAGTGCCTGCCTGTTCCCAGCGGTTTCAGTAAAGCCGAGGCCGCGGCACTGCCCGAGGCACTGCTGACTGTTTGGCACAATGTTTTCCAGCGCGCCAAACTGCAGGCCGGCGAGAAAGTCCTTATCCACGGCGGAGCCAGCGGAATTGGCACCCTGGGAATTATGATGTGCCAGGCCATGGGCGCGGAAGTTTACAGCACGGCGGGAACTGACTTGAAGTGTCAGGCACTTCAGGCGCGCGGTGTAATACGCGCTGTTAATTACAAAACTGAAGATTTTGAGACGGTACTGAGCGACATGGGCCTCAGGGATAAAATAGATGTCATCCTGGATCTGGCCGGCGGGGACTTTATTCAGAAAAACATCAATATCGCCGCCCCGGAAGGACGTATCGTTAACATCGCCTATTTGCGCGGATTCAATGCAGAGGTTAATTTTGCGCCACTGCTGATAAAACGTATCACCTTGACCGGATCTACATTGCGCGCCCAGAGTTTTGAGCAAAAAGCCGTCATGGTAGAAGAATTACTGGAACATATTTATCCGCATTTGCAATCCGGAGCGGTCAAACCCCTGGTTGACAGTATTTATTCTCTGGAAGACGCCGAGGAAGCCCACAGCCATATGGAAAGCGGCGAACATATGGGCAAAATCATTCTTCGATGCAGTAATTAATTCCTCAAAATCTTAGCCAATAGTCGATTAACAGGACCAGGCAATGCAGAGATTCACAGGTAAAGTTGCGCTAATCACCGGCGCGGCCTCGGGCATAGGCAGAGCAACGGCGCTTCGTTTGGGCCTGGAAGGGGCGATGTTGTTTCTCGCCGATATCAACGAAGCCGGTCTCACTGAAACCGTGGGACTATTAACGCCCGGGTGCAAAGTACACATCGCGTGTGTCGATGTCACAGACTCCAAGGCTTGTAACGCACTGGTAGACAGCTGCATAGAGCAATTGGGCCAACTGGACATTTTGTGCAATATCGCCGGTATTGCCCTGTGCAAAAATCTTGCGGACATCACTGACAGTGATTGGCAACGCGCGGTGGGTATTAATTTGAACGGAGTGTTTTTCCTTTCCAGAGCCGCGATGCCGCATCTCGTTGAAAGCAAGGGTAACATTGTCAATATGTCCTCCAGCGCCGGATTAGTGGGGCAAGCATACAATTCGGCGTATTGTGCCACCAAGGCTGGAGTACTGATGTTTAGCAAGTCTTTGGCGATCGAGTTTGCCAAAAAGGGCGTGCGGGTTAACGCCATCTGCCCGGGAATGGTGAACACTGCCCTGACCGAACAATTCAGCATGCCAGAAGATGTCGACATGCAGCTGATGGAAAAACTATTTCCACTTATCGAAGGCGCCGAACCAGAAGAAATAGCTGGCGCAGTGGCCTACCTGGCATCCCAAGAAGCCCGTTTTATTACCGGCGCGGCGCTGCCGATAGACGGAGCCCAGACAGCGGGCTAAAACAGTGAGAATAGCACCACGCTCAATGACGGCTTCTACTGTCATGATCGTCGCCATTATAGCGATTGTCGCCGCTGCGATAAGATTTTACGGTCTGCGTGAGGTTGGACTCGGCGGTAACGACAGCATCCTCTATTACTCCCTGGCAGAGCAGTGGCTCAAAGGGAATTTTGTTTTTAAGATCGGTGATTCTGTTGAGGTATTCAGGCCGACTCTGCTGGCATTCAACGCCATGGCGCTTACCTTTTTTGGCCATTCGGACTACGCCATAAAATGGGCTCTTTCGATCAGACCAGGGCAAAGATATGGCAGCTCCCGTAGTTTGGGGCCCAAGCAAATTCCGCTATGATGGTCAAAGCAACAACCTATGCGCTTATCCAATGTGATGGCAAGCGGAACCGCAAGGGTGATTAAACCGGTCAACACAAAAAAATGTCAAAGGGGCAATACAGCATGCGTTTAATTATAGGCATTAGCGGTTCCAGCGGTGCCATCTATGGAGTCCGCTTATTGGAGATGCTTCGGGGCATGGCCGACGT
>JBALVT010000108.1:0-13893 GCA_036961345.1 Halioglobus sp. | reverse complement strand
GCCCATTAGCCCGTAAACCCAGCTGGAGAACCATAGCGTGCAGTTTGCCGGTAGTCACATCCTGTCAGTCGGGCAGTTCGAACGTGCAGATGTTGAGCGCATTTTTTCTGTGGCTGACAAGATGGAGCCCTACGCCCGACGTCGGCGCGTAACCAGGGTATTGGATGGCGCCATTTTGGGTGCCATGTTTTTTGAACCCAGTACCCGTACCCGTGTCAGTTTTGGCAGCGCCTTTAATCTGCTGGGCGGAGAGGTGCGAGAAACGACCGGTTTTGAAAACTCAGCTATTGCCAAAGGTGAGTCCCTTTACGATACCGCCAGAGTGCTTAGCGGATATTCAGATGTTATCGCCATGCGCCATCCGGCAGAGGGTTCTGTCAGCGAGTTTGCGGCGGCAAGCAGGGTGCCAGTGATCAATGGTGGGGATGGCAGCAATGAACACCCCAGTCAGGCCCTGTTGGACTTATACACCATACAAAGTGAATTGGCAGGTCGCGGGCGGGGCATCGATAAATTACGTATCGCAATGGTCGGTGACCTTCGCTACGGTCGTACGGTGCACTCATTGAGCAAGTTATTTTGCCTTTTCGACGGCGTGCAGTTGGTATTGGTTTCGCCCGAGGAACTGAGAATGCCCGCGCCAATCGTGGCAGCACTGCGTGCCGCAGGCCATGAGGTTATTGAATCCGACGTGTTGGAAGACAGTATTGCCCATGTGGATATTGTCTATTCCACCCGCATTCAGGAAGAGCGATTTTCCTCTCAGGAAGAGGCGGATTTGTACCGGGGTCGGTTTCGGCTTAATCAGAGTGTTTATACCCGCCATTGCGAACCCAATACCGTCATCATGCATCCGTTGCCGCGAGATTCCCGGGATAACGCTCGGGAACTGGATGATGATTTGAATGATAATCCCAACCTCGCTATTTTTCGTCAGACTGACAACGGGGTACTGGTGAGGATGGCACTTTTCGCACTCATCCTGGATGTCGTCGATCAGGTGGACACCCATGCCAGAGACGTAAATTGGTACACCGAGCGCCGTTTTTGATGTCTCACAGCCCTCAATACAGCGCCCAGGATGTCGAGATCCTGGATTCGACAACGGTTTACCAGGGCTATTTTAGCCTGCGAAAACTTGAGCTTAGGCATCGGCTGTTCGCCGGTGGTTGGAGCGAGCCACTCCAGAGAGAGGTTTTTGAGCGTGGCGATGCGGTGGGTGTGCTGCCCTATGACCCTGTCACTGACTCACTGATACTGGTTGAACAATTTCGCCCGGGCGCAATTCGAGAGCAGGACAGCCCCTGGATGCTGGAGCTGATTGCGGGCATTGTTGAGCAGGGGGAGAGTGACGAGGCCCTTGTTCATCGCGAAGCTCGTGAAGAGGCGGATTGCGAGCTTACCGAGCTATTGCCAATCGCTTCGTTTTATCCAAGCGCCGGGGCCTGCACGGAACAAATTCGCTTGTTTTGCGGCAGGGTACGCCGGGCCGGCGTGGGGGAAGTGCATGGTTTGGAGGGTGAGGGCGAAGACATACTGGTGCACAGCGTTTCAAGACCAGAAGCGCTGCAAATGCTTGCCGATAATCGCATCAACAATGGACACACGCTTATCGCCCTGCAGTGGTTGAAGATTCACGGTGATGCCTTGCGGGAGCGCTGGGGCTGAGTCCCGGACGCCTGTTGCAATTGCGCTTATGAAAGAAACGCCGCCAGATTCCAAACAAATCGCCCGTCCCGGGTTGTTACGCTCCAGTGCTACTGTCGGCATGATGACGATGTTGTCCCGGGTGCTGGGTTTGCTCCGAGACGTGGTTATCGCAACCATCGTTGGTGCCAGCGCCAACGCCGATGCATTTTTTGTGGCCTTCAAAATACCCAATTTTCTAAGGCGCCTGTTTGCGGAAGGCGCTTTCTCCCAGGCCTTTGTGCCGGTTTTAGCTGACTATAAGGAACAGGGCAGTCTTCAGGCAGTTCAGGCACTGGTGAACCGCATAGCGGGTGTATTGGGTGGTACTCTTATCCTGCTCACGGGGGTGACCATCCTCGCGGCGCCAGTAGTGACCGCTGTTTTTGCGCCGGGTTTTGTGGCCGATACCGCCAAGTTTGAGCTAACTACCCAGCTGATACGTATTACATTTCCCTATCTGTTCCTGATCTCCATGACCGGGTTTTGCGGCGCTATATTGAACAGCTACGGACGTTTCGCTGTACCGGCTTTTACGCCAGTATTTCTCAATTTGTCATTGATTCTCTCCGCGATTGTCGCTGCCCCCTGGTTTGAAGACCCGGTGTATGCTCTGGCCTGGGGGGTATTTCTGGCCGGCATTATTCAATTGTTGTTTCAATTGCCGTTTTTGTACCGGCTGGATCTTGTACCACGCCCCATCTGGGATACTCGCGATGAAGGCGTTAGACGCATTTTAAAGTTGATGGTGCCCGCTTTATTCGGTGTTTCGGTAAGCCAAATAAATCTGTTGCTGGATACGGTATTGGCATCCTTTTTACCCACCGGCAGCGTCTCCTGGTTGTACTACTCCGATCGGCTTACAGAACTGCCCCTGGGCGTTTTTGGGATAGCGATTGCCACGGTGATCCTGCCCAATCTTTCGGCTCACAAAGCTGCGGACCGTGAGGGACAGTTTCAACATACTCTGGATTGGGCGGTGCGCTCAGTGTTGATAATCGGCGTGCCGGCGGCCGTGGCGCTTGTTCTTTTAGCCGAACCCATTTTGATTACGCTGTTCCAGTACGGCGCACTCACACCGGTAGATGTTTCGATGGCCTCCTTGAGCCTGCGGGCCTACAGCCTGGGTTTGATGGGTTTTATGCTGATTAAGGTGTTGGCGCCCGGGTTTTATGCGCGTCAGGACATGGTTACCCCGGTAAGAATTGGTATTACCGCGATGGTGGCCAATATGGTTATGAATCTGCTGCTGGTTTTACCTCTGATGTATTACTGGAACATAGGCCATGTTGGGCTGGCCCTGGCGACCAGTTTGGCCGCATACCTCAATGCGGGCCTGCTGTTGCGCGGTTTATTGCGTGACGGGATCTATCGAGCCCAGCGTGGTTGGTTGCCTTATATTGGTCGACTCATAGTGGCTACTGGCGCAATGACGGCGGCATTGTTGTATCTCGCCCCGGGTGTACCAGTCTGGTTAGGCTGGAGCTGGCAGACCAGGGCGTTTGAGATGGCAATCTTGTGTGGTGCTGGCGGCGGCGTTTACCTGCTGGTTCACCTGCTAGTGGGAACTCGAATGCGCCATCTGCGGAATCCCGTGTAGCATTAGGCCACCGCTTGTTTGCGTAATTCCCCCTGTCGGTAAGCTACACTCAGGCGGTGTATTTCGATATACTGCCACGTTTGATTTAATCGAGTATCTGCACGCTCATGGAGCTGATAAGAGGCCTACACAATTTGCGGCCCAGACACCGCGGTTGCGTTGCAACTATCGGTGCATTCGACGGTGTGCATTTGGGGCATCAGGCTGTTATCAAACGACTGTTGGTTAAAGCACAAGAGTTAGAGCTGCCCTCTGTTGTGATCGTTTTCGAACCGCTACCTCGTGAGTATTTTTCACCACTGCAGGCACCGGCAAGATTAATGAGTTTTCGAGAGAAATTCCTTGCGCTCGAAAAGCTCGGCGTAGATAGAATTCTGCGGATTCGATTTACCGAGCGTTTGCAGACTATGTCTGCGCAGGAGTTTATAGAGGATATCTTTGTGCAGGGATTGGGTGTGCGATATATCCATCTCGGAGATGACTTTCGTTTTGGCAATGATAGAGAAGGCGATCTCGCCCTTATGCAGGAGCAGGGCAAAAGGTATGGCTTTGAAGCGGTTCCCACTGCCACCCACGCGTTGAACGGGGGGAGAGTGAGTAGCACACGGATCAGAGAGGCACTGGCCGAAGCTGATTTTGTGCAAGCGGAAAAATTGTTAGGCCGACCCTACGCTATTTCCGGCAAAGTGGTTTACGGCAGGCAGTTAGGGCGCACTCTGGGTACGCCAACGGCAAATTTGGAGTTGCATCGTCTGCGGGCGCCGTTGGCAGGCGTCTATACCGTCACTGTGTCAGGGCCGGGTTTTGATAATGCGCGTGGAGTAGCCAATGTTGGAACTCGCCCTACGATTGATGACAGTATAAAAGCCAATTTGGAAGTACATCTTCTGGATTGGAATGAGAACCTTTACGGCATAACGATTGAAGTGACTTTTTGTAGCAAACTTAGAAACGAGCAGAAGTTTGATTCTATCGAAGATTTAAAAACGAACATTGAAAACGACATCGTACGAGCACGAGCCTGGTTTGCTTAGTAGGAACGCTAAAGACATATGAAATTATGAGTGATTACAAAGATACATTGAATTTGCCCAAGACGGCCTTTCCCATGAAAGCCAGTTTGGCCCAGCGCGAACCCCAGCGATTGAAACAGTGGCAGGAAAACAACCTGTACGAAAAAATCCGCGAGGCCAGTGCGGGGCGTCCTCTCTTTATCCTTCACGATGGTCCTCCCTATGCCAATGGGGACTTGCATGTTGGGCACGCTGTTAACAAAATTTTAAAAGACATTATCGTCAAGTCGAAAACGCTCAATGGCTTCGATGCGCCCTATGTGCCGGGCTGGGATTGTCACGGTCTGCCGATTGAGCTAAATGTTGAAAAAAAGGTTGGAAAACCCGGCGTAAAAATAACGGCCGCTGAATTTCGTGAAAAATGTCGCGAGTATGCCGCCCGCCAAATCGATGGGCAACGCGAAGACTTTGTGCGTATGGGTATTTTGGGAGATTGGTCCAACCCCTATCTCACAATGAACTTTGAATTTGAAGCAAACATTGTGCGAACGCTCTCGCGCATTGTTGAGAATGGGCATTTGCACAAGGGCTTCAAACCGGTTCACTGGTGCATGAACTGCGCTTCGGCCCTGGCTGAAGCAGAGGTTGAATACCAGGACAAGTTTTCGCCTGCCATTGATGTGGCCTATGTCGCTGTTGATCCTGCGGCATTTAATTCCGCCTTTGGCAGTTCCTATTCCGGTGAAATCGCCTTGCCCATCTGGACAACCACGCCCTGGACCTTACCCGCAAGCATGGCGGTTAGTCTCCATCCAGATCTGGATTATGTACTGATCGAAGGTGCTGGCAGAGCTCTGGTGGTGGCGGAGGCACTCGCTGAGAGCTGTGCCCAGCGCTTTGGTATTGATGAGCTGGTTACTTTGGGTCGCTGCAAGGGTGCAGCCCTGGAAAATCAGCCGTTGCGACACCCCTACCTGGATAGACAACTCCCCGTCGTTTTGGGTGAACACGTAACGACCGAAGCCGGTACGGGCGCTGTTCATACGGCGCCCGCGCACGGACAGGATGATTTTATCGTCGGTCAAGAATACGGTTTGGAAGTGTATAACCCGGTCGGAGGCAATGGTGTTTACCTGCCTGATACAGAGCATTTCGCGGGCCAGCATGTTTTGAAGGCCAATGAGGCGATTGTTGAACTGCTGCAAGAGCGCGGAGTACTGCTTTTCAGCGAGCAATATGAGCATTCCTATCCACACTGCTGGCGACATAAAACGCCGATTATTTTCCGTGCTACGCCGCAGTGGTTTATCAGCATGGATCAGAACGGATTGCTAGACGGTGCTCTGGCTGCGGTTGAAGAAGTGCAATGGCTTCCCGAGTGGGGCAAAGCGCGTATTGATAGCATGTTGGCCAGTCGACCGGATTGGTGTATTTCCCGGCAGCGAACCTGGGGCGTGCCCATCACTCTTTTCATTCACAGGGAAACGGCCCAGCTTCATCCCGACACTGCCCGACTGATGGAGGAGGTCGCCCTGCGTATTGAACAGCGCGGTATTGAGGCATGGTTTGAGCTGGAGCCCGAGGAATTGCTGGGCGCTGAAGCGCAGGAATACGAAAAAGCCACCGACACCCTGGATGTCTGGTTTGATTCTGGCGTTACGCATGCCTGTGTCTTGCGTACGCGTGAAGGTCTGCGGGCACCGGCCGATCTTTACCTGGAAGGTTCAGATCAGCACCGGGGTTGGTTCCAATCCTCTTTGTTGACGGGTATTGGCGCCTACGGGGAAGCACCGTATAAAACAGTGTTAACCCACGGATTTACGGTAGATGGCGAGGGGCGGAAAATGTCCAAGTCTATCGGCAATATTATTCCGGCGAAAAAGGCCATGAATGATCTTGGCGCCGACGTATTGCGTCTCTGGGTGGCATCCGCTGATTATCGCGGCGAGCTTGCGGTTAGTGATGAAATTTTTAAACGCACTGGCGATTCGTATCGAAGAATTCGCAACACAGCGCGGTTTTTATTGTCGAACCTGAACGGATTCAACCCGGAAGTCGATGTTCTTCCGCCCGAGGAAATGTTGTCGCTTGACCGTTGGGCAGTGGATCGCACCGCGCAATTACAACAGGAAATTATTGCGGCATACGAGTCTTATCAGTTTCACTTGATATACCAGAAGCTGCATAACTTTTGTTCGAATGACCTAGGCGGCTTCTATCTCGATGTTATTAAGGATCGCCAGTACACCGCTCAGGCAAACAGTGTTGCCCGTCGTTCCGCGCAAACAGCGATGTATCATATTATTGTGGCTATGACTCATTGGATAGCGCCAATTCTGAGTTTTACTGCCGAGGAGATTTGGGAAAACTTACCCGGAGAGCGAGCTTATTCAGTTCAGATGAGCCAGTGGTATACCCAATTGGATACACTTTCGGGCGATGTTGCGATGGGCCGAACCTTCTGGCAAGAGGCGATGGCTGTGCGCGCCGCCGTAAACCGTGAGATGGAAGCCCAGCGAACTGCGGGTGTGTTGCGCGGTTCGCTGGATGCCGATATCACCCTGTACTGCGAGCCAGCGTTATTGGCCAGCCTGAAGACACTGGGTGACGAACTGCGCTTTGTGCTCATTACCTCAAGTGCTTCCCTGGATCTCCTGGCTGATGCGCCAGTGGACAGCGCAGCAACCGATCTCGACGGTTTGCGCCTGCAGGTTAGCGTATCAACAAATGAGAAGTGTGAACGGTGTTGGCATCGTAGACCAGACATCGGTCTTGTGGCCGAGCACCCAACTTTATGTAACCGGTGTGTGGAGAATATAGATGGCGACGGCGAGCCCCGTAGTTTTGCCTAGCGCGCAGCGCGTATTTTGGTGGTATGGTCTTGCGCTGGTGCTCATTGTACTTGATCAGTACACCAAGGGTTTGGCCAGCGCGAATCTGGATTACGGTAGACCGGTTGAGGTGTTCAGCTGGTTTAATCTTACCCTGCAGCATAATACTGGCGCCGCCTTCAGTTTTCTGAGCGATGCGGGCGGCTGGCAACGTTACTTTTTCAGTGTTATTGCGGTTGTTATCAGTGTGGTGCTAGCCATCTGGCTTTTTCGACTTGGTGACAAACAGTGGTTATTGGCGCTTAGCCTGGCCCTCATACTCAGTGGTGCGCTTGGCAATCTTTGGGATCGCCTGGTGCTGGGTTATGTTGTTGATTTTATTTCCGTGCACTATGGTGGGCGCTACTTTCCAGCTTTTAATATCGCGGACTCTGCAATTTCAGTGGGAGCTGCGTGCATGCTGCTGGACAGTTTTTTGTCGAAGGATAGTGCCCAGGCACAATAACGGGAGATGTTGTCATAATGGAGCAAATAGATGTGCCGGTTAGTGAGGGTACACGTATTTTTCTGAATTTCTCCCTGAGTCTGGAAGACGGCTCAGAGGTGGATTCCAATTTTGGCGGCGAACCCGTTGACTTTGTTTACGGTGACGGCAGTCTGTTGCCCGGATTCGAGTATTTGCTTCTGGGAATGACAGCCGGGCAGCGAAGCCTATTCACGGTATTGCCTGAAAACGCGTTTGGCCAGCCCAATGACAACAACGTGCAGTGTATTTCTCGCGATAATTTTGATGACGATGTGGAATTGGAGTTGGGTTTGGTATTTTCCTTTGCCGATGCCAGTGGTGGTGAGTTACCGGGAATGTTGCTCTCTTTTGACGACAAGGAAGTCACCGTCGATTTTAATCACCCACTGGCGGGGCGTAAAATAGTCTTCGATGTACTTATTCATCGAGTAGCCGCGGCGGAGTTGCACTAATGGATATCCAACTGGCCAACCCACGAGGATTCTGCGCCGGTGTGGACCGGGCGATCGACATCGTCAACCGAGCATTGGATGTTTTTGGTGCGCCAATTTATGTTCGCCATGAAGTCGTTCACAACAAGTTTGTGGTTGAGAATTTACGCGGCCGTGGGGCAAGGTTTGTCGAGGAGTTACATGAGGTGCCGGATGACTGTATTGTTATCTTTTCGGCCCATGGCGTGTCTCAGGCTGTGCGCAGCGAAGCTGATCGTCGCGGTTTAAAGGTGTTTGATGCGACCTGTCCGCTCGTGACCAAGGTTCATATGGAAGTCGCCAGGTACTCACAGCAGGGTCAGGAATGTATTCTTATCGGTCACCGTGGACACCCCGAAGTTGAGGGTACGATGGGTCAGTATGACCACGCCAGAGGGGGCAATATCTATTTGATTGAGGACGAAGAGCAAGCCCTGAATCTGAACGTTAGCAATCCTGAGCAGCTATTTTTTGTCACTCAAACAACCCTTTCCATGGACGATACTGCCCGGGTGATTGACGCTTTACGGCAACGTTTTCCGGCTATCCAGGGCCCGGTAAAAGACGACATATGTTATGCCACGCAAAATCGCCAGGACGCGGTAAAGCAGTTGGCGGCGAGTTGCGATCTGATGTTGGTGGTGGGTTCGCCAAACAGTTCAAATTCGAATCGTCTTCGAGAACTGGCTCAGCGTATGGGTGCGGAAGCTTACCTGTTAGATGGTGCCGAGGATATCAATCCGGATTGGCTACAGGGAAAATCCCGTATCGGCGTGACGGCGGGGGCCTCTGCGCCGGAAGTTTTAGTCCAACAGGTACTTGACGGTTTGTGTGCGCTGGGCGCAAATCCGGCCGTTGAGATTGATGGACGTCCAGAGAACGTCACCTTTTCCATGCCGCGTGAACTGAGAATCGAAGCCAAAAACATCTAGGTTTTTTGTTCTACTGCTTAATCGCCTGGCGACTACTGTGTTGTAGATTTTCCTGGCGGTGTCAGGAATAGTTGCCGTCATCTCTCCTCAATTTACAGCAAATTAGGGCCTATCTGGTCGTTTTCTGGCGTCTGGGCGCAGGCGCGCTAACCTTGCAAAAACAGGGAGGCGTGTATGTTGATAGTAAAAAAGCCAGACAACAGCGAAGGTTTTACTCTTTTCGAGTTGCTTACAGTTCTCGCTGTGATTGCCATATCAATATCTACTGTCCTGCCGTCCATGCAAGGTCAGCTTCATAAGAATCAGCTTCGTACGCAGGCCAATAGGCTGATCACGGCGATCAATCTCACCCGCAGCGAGGCTGTCGCGCGAAACTCTTTTGTGAGTATGTGTCCGTCTGAGGTTCCCAAAGCCGCTGTACCAAAATGCTCCGGGAATTACGCGGATGGCTGGATCATTTATACCAATGCGGATCGCGACAGGGTTGTAGACCCGGGCAGCGATCAAGTGCTGAGCGTATTCGAATCATTTCCCAGTGGCTATTCAGTGACTAACCGCGCGGGTACCCGGGCGGCGAATGAGATTATTACCTATTACGCCGACGGCTCCTCCCGCAAGAATCGAACTTTACTGCTATGTCCTCCGTCGGGCTCACGGGTTTTGTCCCAGAGCATCGTAATGAATCGAATGGGGCGATCTCGCCTGGCGAGTGACTGGGGCAGCTGCGGTGGCTCCTAGCTGCGTGTCCCAATGGTGAAAAAGGAAGCTGTTGCAATGTTGCCGAAGATTCGAAAAACCGCTTATGTCTTGTCCTCAGGCGCGGAACAGGGCCTCGGACTTATTGAGGTTCTGGTTACTCTGCTGGTCTTTTCCATTGGCATACTGGGAATGGCCAGTGCTCAGTTGGACGCCAAGAGAGCGAGTCACGAGGCCACACAGAGAACCCTGGCGACGAGTTTAGGGCGCGATATCATCGAGCGTATGCGCAGTAATCCCCAGGCGTTGTCATCCTATGCGATAACGGAACTCGGTAGCTCGATTGTTGATGCGGGTACGGATTGTAGTGTTTCAAGCTGTTCTCCCACTCTTTTGGCGAAGCGTGATCTCTATGAATGGAATGAATTGTTACTCGGTGCGAGCCAGAGATTTACGGTACAGGGGAGCACATCCTATGCGGGCGGTTTGGCCGAAGCCAGGGCGTGTATCGCAGTGGCGTCCGGGAAGATAAGCGTGGCGCTGGCGTGGAGGGGCTTTAATTCCATGGAAAACGCTAGCGGGTCAAACTGTGGCCAAAGTAGCGGGCTTTATGGGCCGTCGCATGAGAAGCGCAGGCTGTTGTTTCTCTCTACCTACGTTGCTTACTAGCGCCATGGCCTTTTTAAAACTGATGGCCATCGGCGGGTTCTCTTTAGTGGATCTTATGGTGTCGATTCTGCTTGGAATGTTATTAGCGCTGGGTATCGTAAATATCTATTTGGAAAGTACACGCAACTATGTGGCCGAAGAAGACACTGCGCGAATTCAGGAAAATGGTCGCTTTGCCATGAATCATCTAAAGCGTGAACTAATGCAGGCAGGCTTTTATGGGGGCCACGCTGATGTCGCCAGAATGCCTGCGGTGGCTGTAGTTGATGACTGTGTTGGCAGTGGCAACTGGGCTTTGGACCCGGGTTCCCCGTTGGAGTTTATCAACGATTTCGACTCAGCACTTGTGACCCAACAAGGCACAGAATTTGACTGTCTTTCAGCTTATTCAATCATGCCAGGTACGGATGTGTTTTCCCTCAAGCGCACGGCGGGTGAGGCAAGAGTCCGGGGAGGGGTCTATAGGGAGGGTAGCAACGCAGCCCAAGACAGGCAATGGTATCTGAGAATAGGGAACTACGGTGAGCAAAAGTCCTGGTTTTATAGTGGCACTTCAGGATTTCCGCAGGAGTCACTGGGTGTGTCTTCCGTGACGGATTACTGGGAGTTTTATACACAGATCTATTTTATTCGTCGTTATTCGATTGTACCTGGCGATGGTATTCCCACCTTGTGCCTTGCCATGCTTGCCAGAGACGGAATGGATTCTGAATGCCTGGTAGAGGGGGTTGAGGATCTGCAGTTGGAGTTTGGTGTGGACACCAGTGGAGATGGCGTTCCCAATAAATTCATGAACCAGCCCGCTGCGATAGATATTGAGCGTTCAGTCGTCGCCAGAGTGTCTGTGCTGCTACGAGGTATCCGGGAAATTGCCGGATATACCAACAGTAAGTCCTATGTTATTGGAGGCAAATTTATAGCCGCCAAAAATGATGCCTACCTGCGTCGAGTCATGACAACAACAATCCAGTTGCGCAATGCGCGCCGGCCTCTTCTTTAGCGTGGCGGGTTCAAATGAAATGTGAAACTCGAAAGATAAACAGTTGTAGGAGCTCTGGTGCGGTACTTCTGCTGGCCATGGTTTTTTTACTGCTGATTGCGATGATCGCCGCCAGTGTCATGCACACAAGTGCCATGGAATTACGGATGGCAGGCAACGATCAATTTCGGGAAGAGGCATTTCAGCAGGTACAGGGAATTGTCGCCGCTATTTCCCAGCGTAAAGAAAATTTTCCGGTTACAGGCCCTATCTCTTACATGCTTTGTGCCAATAGTGCGGCTATCGAAGGTTGCAGCGCTGATTTACCACCTCTTGATTCTACGCTTGTTGCTATTTCTTCTGGTGTCAGGCTTTCGTATAGCGTGCACCGGCAGGGGCCGACCCTGCTAAAGGCTCTGCCATTTCGCATTGACCAGGGAATAGTCTCCAGCAGTCTTGCCTATGATGCGGCGGTATTTGAAACCCGTGTACAGATCGATGGCAGCGCCGTCGGTTTGGGCTCGGCTCAGGTTGCTCAGGGCATCGCGATTATGGTTACGGATTCGACTCACTAAGTTTACGGAGTAGGGCTTATGCCAAAAGAGGTACTGTTCGCACTGTTAATTTGGATTGTTCTGGTGGCTCGAGCTTCGGCGGACGATATTGATGTCTACCTCCGTGATGCGCCGGGAGGTGGGTCACCCTATATACATATAATGTTGGATTATTCTCCGGCTGCATTTCAATCGCTTTGTATTTATGGCTCTACCTGTGGGCTTTTGAGCGCAGACGGTGATTGTTCCCATGAGGTTTGTTTTACCCAGGCATCTCATGATCGACTGGTCGCTATTCGCTCGCCGGTTCAGGGCAGCACAATCACACGTTTTGATGTCTTTGTAGCCATTCTGGACGGAATATTTTCTGACCCCCAATTTAGCCGAATTCATGTTGCGCTATTGGTTTCTAACGCCAGTAACGGCGGGACTGTTCTCGATGCCTATACCTTGCTCGGTGGCCAATATGATTTGACCGACCCACTTCATCCGATAGTGCCTGCCGGTACAGTTGGCGCAGTTAGCGGCGCCCAGAAGTTGATGGCCACGCTAGAGACAATCCGTCAAAGAGGCCCGCTGGAAGGTATGCACGCCTTTGCCCCCAAGGAAACCTATTTTGAATGGTTTAGGTATATCAATGCTGGAATGGCAATATACGGCACCCAAACCGGTGGGAACTTTGGTTCGACAGCCGGTAATCCAATTCGTCCTGATTTTGATAAAGCTGCATTACTGGCTAACGGCGTACGTTATAGGTCTCCCTTTGAGCGGGCAGATAGCTGTCCAAAACTGTTTTCGATCGTGACAGCATTAAACCCCGCCCAGCAAGATAGCAAGCTGGACCCGGCTATCGCAGCAGATAAATATGACGGTCTTGGTATTCGTATTTCGGGTGGGCTCAGCTTTACGGATTTCCTAAGTCGGCTACATGCACCAGATGTGGATTTGGTCGAAGATTTACTTCTTGAGGGCCACAATGCCTTGCAGAAAACCTGGGTGATAGCTGATACGCAGAATGCCCGGTTTGCCAAGGCGATAGCAGTGGCGGGAAATAGTGGTTCCCCGTTGGATATTGATAGTCCTGTTAAGCTTGAGGCGTCACTGGTCAACGCGTTTCGGCAAGCCCTGGGTATTAGTAGTACGTTTGTTTCGCAATCGATTCCCCTTACCCTGGTTAAACCACAAGCTTCAAATGACAACGTTTTCGTGGTTTCCATTGAGGCGGGGCCAACGCAGAACTGGGCCGGGAATATTAAAAAATTTAAACTTCGGGACCTCACTGCTGATGGCAATTTCGATGACATTATCGACGCCAGTCTTCCCAGCCCGAAACCCGCCTTTGTCGATCGTGGTCTTAATTCTGGCCGTATCAGTTTTGACGCGCTTAGTTTCTGGACAGACACGACCCGCCTCCCGGAAATATCCCCCGCGTTGGCCCCGCCCGGTGTCGACGGCGCTGTGGTGGCCCGAGGTGGTGCAGGGCAACGCATTACTGGTTTTGTCGCTGATGTCACACATATTATTGGCGAGCGCAATGCGGCGGCCGCTGGTGTAAGTAGCCGGCAGGTTTTCCTTGAGCCTTCTCCTGCGACCAATGGTTGGCCTGAGCGTTTTGATGACTTTGATGTTAGTGCACAAACATTAGCGCTCCCGGAATTTAAATCGTCCCTGGGAGATACGCGTATGAGTGACGATACTGCCCTGGATCTTATTCGCTGGGCGCGGGGTCAGGAGGTGAGTGATAGTCGAGCGGGAGCGAGAAATTGGATATTGCCGGATAGCATTCACTCACGCCCCCTTGTCGTGAATTATGGTGCAGTGGGCGGCTATTCCGAAACCAATCCCAATATACGACTCTTTTTTGGTTCCGGTGCCGGGGCGTTCCATATCCTCGAAAATACGACTGCATCCGGGGGCGAATCCGGCAATGAAGTCTT
>JBALVT010000107.1:0-13993 GCA_036961345.1 Halioglobus sp. | reverse complement strand
CGATAGACAGTAGCAACATAAAATAAAACCGTCAATACTGTTTAAATTAGGGCATTGCAACGTGGTTTACGAACTGGGATCTTTCTTTCCCGCTAAACCAAAAAACCGCAACTGTATCATCTGAAAATTACTCAGTGACACAGCGCGGTATCTAATCGGAACTGATGAAAGGCGGGCCATTGCGACCCGCATCTAAACTAGAAACTTACAGCAAGCTCCACGCCGTAGTTTGCACCTTGATTCCAGTTCCCCCAGGTAACCAGGGTAGGAATCTCGACCACTACGCGCTCCCGTTCATCGGTAACGTTACGACCAAAGGCCGATATCCGGTAACGGCCGTCATTCCAGATGTAGTTGAGCGTAAGGTCCAGGTTGTCAATTGAATCGAGGTTACCCTGTGGATTGTTGTTGGCGATAGTCTCTATCTCATCACGCCAGCGGTACGAAAGAAACCCGGAAAGCTCGCCCGGGCCTACCGGAATGGTGTAAGTAGTATTAAAGCCAAAGGTATTTTCAGGCGTATTACGAGGTGTGAGATCTGAGTTGTCCGTGATTATCTGGTCGCCATTGATATCTGCCAGGTATTCGTCGTACTCCGCATCAATATAGCCATAGGATGTGCGAATATTCCAGGCCTCGGTCACCTGGAACTGCAGCTCCAGCTCAACACCAAAAATTTCCAGGTTCGATACGTTCCGTACCACGGTTGCAACATTACTGAGATCAACCGGTATCAGGATATCTTCCTGTTTGTCTTCGTAGTCGTTGAAAAAGATTGTAGGGTTGAAGATCATTCGCCCGCCAAGCCACTCGCTCTTCATGCCCAGTTCCCAGTTGGTGACATATTCTGGTTCATACTTAGGGTCGATATCGAAATTTGCCTGGCGGCCGAAAAAGCCACCACTTTTGAAACCCTCAGACCAGGATGCGAAAACCATAATGTCATCAGTCCATTCGTAGCGTACACCCAGTTTCGGTGAAAATTCACTCCAATCATCGTCATAGGCCACGTAGTTCGACGGCCTGCTCGGACGAGTTCCGGGAACAGCGGAGTCGTAGAATTCGGCACCGTCGGACCCCAAGAAATCCTTTTCTTCGTAGGTATAACGCCCACCCAGGGTTACCGTCCACTGATCGTTAATATGCCAGTCACCGGAAAAGAACGCGGCGTAAGAGGTGGTTTCCTGCTCCTGCCCTTGGTAGGCAGCGGTGGTCGGTACGAAGCCGGCTCCACCTGGGACACCCGCGATAGCGCCAATTTGATCCAGCGTATAGTGCAGCTCATAGACATCCCAATCCTGCCGATAGTCAGCCTCCCAGTAATACAGGCCGGTAACAAACTCGAAGGTATCGGAAAATTGCGAGGTTAGCCGCAGTTCCTGGCTGAATTGCTCCCATTCATTGAAGTAATCAAAAGACAAAAACTCCGCCGGCGCCCCATC
This sequence comes from Halioglobus sp., assembly GCA_036961345.1. Lineage (GTDB taxonomy): Bacteria > Pseudomonadota > Gammaproteobacteria > Pseudomonadales > Halieaceae > JBALVT01. The sequence continues at coordinate 12,551 of JBALVT010000107.1, read as the reverse complement.
AAACTCGATGCGATAATTTTCGTCCATATCCCGTTGACCGGTGATCGATGTCAACAGGAACGAATCCAGGTCCCAGTTCATCGTCAGAATATAGGTGTCATATTCGCTATCGTTGGTATTCCTGTCATTAGTGGAGTTGTGGTCTTTATCACTACCAGAATCGGTGGCCTCGCATGCAGCAGCCGGAGCGTAGAGTCCCTGCAGGTTGCACACCAGGTCATCTCCCGCCTGGTTTACGTTGGCATAGGCACCGGTGTCGGTTTTATCCTGATGTTTCTCGTAATGGAATTTGATGTCGAAGTTTTCAGTGGGCCGCCACTGCGCCGCAAAACCGTAGGTGTTCTTGTCATCACCAAGGGCATCCTCGTTGACAGTGGTATTCTTGATCCAACCGTCACTTTTGATTTGATTGGCAAACAATTTAACGCCAAGTTTGTCTTCGATGAGCGGCACGTTGAGCACACCCTTCAAATCTTCCCGGCCGTCATCTCCCAACGCGACGCTGAAATCACCGCCCCATTCCATGGTGACATCTCCGCGGATAATATTGACAACACCACCGGTGGTGTTTTTCCCAAACAGGGTGCCCTGGGGACCACGCAATACCTCGAGGCGCTTGGTATCAAAATTACTGAGCAGACTGCCGCTTGAGGTACCCAGATACAGACCGTCCATGACCACACCAATTGACGGGTCGAGGGTTTTGTCGGTTTCCTGGTAAGACACGCCGCGAATACTGATTGCCGCGCCACCCGGAATACCGGTTGTATTCCTGATGTAGACGTTAGGTGTGAAAGACTGAATATCGTCAAGACGGCGCAGGCTTGCCTCCTTAAGCTCCTTACCAAGCGATGTCACGGAAATAGGAACATCCTGAATCGACTCTGTCCGCTTACGTGCGGTCACGAGAACCTCTTCCAGGGCGAACTCGGAGTCCTGTGCCAATACAGCCGGTGAGGTAGTCGCTGCAATCATCAACGCCATAGCAGAGAGCGGAAACCGATGTTTTGGGGGCTGAATATAGAGAGCTTTATTCTGGTTCTTTATCATTATATGTGCCTTTTGCAAGTTATATCGATTAACGAAAAAACTTCAAGGATCAACCAAACCTATAGCAGCACACCATGGGGCAGTGGAGGCACAAGGTACGGTGATTTCCTTATTATTTTTAGATTAATCACTTTTCAGGTGGCTGAACAGTAGCAATATCGAATAAAACCGTCAAGACTGTTTTTAAGCGAGTCTGGCATTTCACCAATGTATTTAGCTATTAGTCACTAACTATATAGCAAGATGTTTTTTGGTCCTAGCGGTAGGGGCCATCTGCGGGATAATCGGTGGCGCAGTAAAGCAGGATTGACGAGCCTATAAACACGATTCAGACACGCTAGCCGGATAGACAATGTTATGCTGCTGATCGAAGGCGCAAACGACCCGCAAAGCGGCACACAACGGTATAAACCATTTCTTGGGATAGGACATAGTGCATGTTACGCACCGCGATAAACGATGCCTCTGGGGGATCAGAAAGTAACATCAGTGCAGCCGTTCTGGCCGATGAGTTACGTCGGTTTATAAACGCCGAATACGTCATTACAGATTCCGAGACGCAGCGGGTTTACGAATGCGACGGGCTGGCAGCCTACTGCGAATTACCGTTGCTTACCGTGTTGCCAGAAACCGTTGAACAGGTGCAAAAAACATTACAGCTGTGTCATGAGCACAGTGTCGCGGTAGTGGCCAGGGGAGCAGGCACTGGCTTGTCCGCAGGTGCCACACCCAACAAATACGGCGTATTGTTATCACTCGCCAAATTTAATCAAATTGTCGATATTGACCCCATTGCAGGATTGGCACGGGTACAACCGGGCGTACGCAATCTCGCCATCAGCGAAGCCGCCGCACAATATGGTTTGTATTATGCCCCGGACCCCTCCTCTCAAATCGCCTGCTCTATTGGCGGCAATGTAGCGGAAAACGCCGGTGGCGTGCATTGTCTTAAATACGGCTTAACCGTACATAACGTCGTGCAGGTTCAGTTTCTCACGGTCAAAGGTGAATTCATCACCCTGGGAAATGAAGGGCTGGATAGCTATGGGGCCGATTTACTCGCTCTGATCCATGGCTCCGAAGGCCTGCTGGGTGTGATTACCGAAATCACGGTTAAATTACTGCCAACCCCCGAAGCCGCCCAGGTCATTCTGGCCGGCTTCGACTCCGTCAAAACAGCGGGCGATGCTGTGGGCGAAATCATTGCACGCGGCATCATTCCCGGTGGTTTGGAAATGATGGATAGCTTCGCCATCCAGGCATCAGAAGCCTTTGCCAAGGCAGGTTATCCAGTGGAAGCTAAAGCTTTACTGCTGTGTGAAGTTGACGGCACTTATGAGGAAGTCACCGAACATGTCGAAACTGTTGCTGCGTTGTTCACCGAACTCGGCGCAACCAGTGTGCGTATCTCACAGGACGATGCTGAACGAATGCTACTGTGGAAAGGTCGTAAATCTGCATTCCCCGCAGTGGGTCGACTTTCTGCAGATTACTATTGTATGGACGGCACCATACCCCGCGGACAACTTGCGCATGTATTAACCGAAATTGATCGCCTTTCACATGAATACGGTTTGCGCGTCGCCAATGTATTCCATGCGGGAGACGGCAACCTGCACCCACTGATTCTGTTTGATAGCAGTGTTGAAGGTGAATTTGAAAAAACGGAAGAATTCGGTGGTCGCATTCTGGAGCTCTGTGTAGAGGCCGGTGGCTGTATTACCGGGGAACACGGCGTAGGGCTGGAGAAAATACATCAGATGGCGGTTCAGTTTAACGATCAGGAAGTGTCTCAATTCCACGCCATTAAAGCGGCATTTGACCCCGGCGCCACCCTCAATCCCGGCAAAGGCATTCCCACACTTAAACGCTGTCAGGAATATAGATCACTGCATAGGCCTGAACATGACTGATATAAGCGAACAGCTTGTTGACCAGGTTAACGCTGCGCTGCGCAACCAGACATCGCTGCGCATTCAGGGGAATAACACCAAGTCAGAGCTTGGCCGCAGCCCGGAGGAAGAAGGAGAAATCATCAGCACGTCGCTGCACAAGGGCGTGGTGCAATACGAACCTGTTGAACTCATACTCACCGCCCGCGCCGGTACCACCCTCGATGAAATAGACAAAGTACTGGCCGAACACAATCAAATGCTGGCCTGCGACCCCCGTCGCTATAACAACGAAGCTACGATTGCGGGCTCGCTGGCAAGCAATCAATCGGGTAATGCCAGACCCTGGTTGGGTTCACTGAGAGACCATGTGCTCGGGATAAGATTGATTAACGGCAAAGGTGAGCATCTACAGTTTGGTGGCCAGGTATTAAAAAACGTCGCCGGCTATGACGTTTCACGCCTACAGGCTGGCGCCATGGGTACACTTGGCGTCATCACCGAAGTCAGTTTCAAGGTATTGCCCAAACCTGCACATGGCATCACGCTGATCAAAGAGCTCTCCGCCGAACAGGCTCTGCGTGAAATGAATCAACTCGCCCGAAGCGCAAAACCGCTAACCGGTGCAAGCTGGGTCGATGGAAAACTGCACCTGCGTCTGCAAGGCGCACAAAGTGCTGTCAGTGCAACGGCGCAGCAATGGCAGAATGAGCTGCAGGCAACAATACTGGAACCAGAACAGGCAGATGTTTACTGGCATGGTTTTCGAGAACATCAACTGGAGTTTTATAAACAGCGCAACACCGGCGAACAGCTCTGGCGTTTCTCGGTTAAGCCAAATGCACCGCATTTTCTTGACGATGAGCAGTGGGCTTTTAACTGGGTGGGCGCACAGCGCTGGCTGAAGGGCAGTTTTGATCCACAAGAATTACAGGATTTTGCAGGTAAGGCCGGTGGCGAAGTTCAACTGTACGAGGGCGGCGATCGCAGCGGCGACATTTCATTTGTGACTAATGACACGCTTAAAAAGCTTCATCAAAATGTAAAAGCAGCCTTCGACCCGCAAGGCATCTTCAATCCCGGCAGACTGTATAGCTGGCTGTAGATAAAACCCAGAGTAAAAGACTAATGCATACCGAGCTTCATCCTCAACTGGCGACTCAAGCCGATGCGCTGCAAGCCAAAGCTATTATTCAAGCTTGTGTGCACTGCGGCTTTTGCACGGCAACCTGCCCGACCTACCAACATTTTAATGATGAGCGTGACGGACCCCGTGGACGAATATATTTAATCAAGCAACTACTGGAAACCAATCAGGCCAGCGAAAAAACCCAGCTGCATCTGGATCGCTGCCTGACTTGTCGCAGCTGCGAAACAACCTGTCCTTCCGGAGTTGAGTACGGTCGTTTACTGGATATCGGCCGCCACATGGTCGAGCAAAAAGTCAGCCGTAGTATTATGCAAAACAGTATTCGCTGGGTATTACGAAAAATACTCCCCTACCCAGAACGCTTTGGCCCCCTATTGCAAATCGGACAGTTCTTTCGCCCCATACTGCCCGGCGCGCTGAAGGCCAAAGTACCGCTAAAACAACAGGCACGCGCCTGGCCTGCGAATAACCACCCACGACAAATGCTGGCACTGCGCGGCTGTGCCCAAGCTGCCGCAACGCCCAACACCAATGCTGCTGCAGCCAATGTGCTCGATAGACTGGGCATTACGCTGGTGGAAGAACCTAAGGCGGGTTGTTGTGGCGCAGTTGATTACCATCTTGGGGCGCATGAGGACGGCCTCAATGCAATGCGTAAAAACATCGACGCCTGGTGGCCCGCAATCGAAGCCGGCGCAGAGGCCATCGTGATTATGGCGTCAGGCTGTGGCGTAATGGTGAAGGAATACGGAGAAAAACTTGCACATGATCCCCGCTATGCCCAACAAGCGGCCCGTATTTCGAAACTGGCCTGCGACATCAGCGAAGTATTGCTGAAAGAAGATTTAGGCCCACTGAAATTGGCTGATCACACTGAGAAAACGGCTTTTCATTGCCCCTGTACCTTACAGCATGGCATGCAACTGAGCGGCAAAGTTGAGCAAATTCTACAGCAAGTAGGTGTGCCTTTGACCAAAACCAAAGACTCTCATCTATGCTGCGGATCGGCGGGCACCTATTCCATTCTGGAAGCCAAGACCAGCGCGCAACTGCTGGATAATAAGCTCAACGCATTGATGATAGAAAACCCTCAGCAGATAGTAACCGCCAATGTTGGCTGTCAGTTACACCTGGATACAAAATCAACGGTACCTGTCAAACACTGGATCGAATTGCTAGACCAATAGGCAAACGGTATACCGAAAGTGATAGGATGTCTGCAAAGCCATTAAGCTCGGAGATCCTCTTGAGACTGCAGCCGTTACCCAGGTTTATCAGCCTGCCAATTTGTTTTGTTTTGTTTCTCTCCACTACCGCTGCCCTGGCCGATATAAAGGTTCAGGGCCACCGGGGTGCCAGGGCCGCGCAACCCGAAAATACCCTGGCAGCTTTTAAATACGCACTTAACGCCGGTGTTGATGTGTTGGAGCTCGATCTCGGAGTGAGCAAGGATGACGTGCTAATGATTAGCCACGACCCCATCATCAATGATTTTTGTCTTCGCGATGGCAAGCCACCTGCAGCCGACACTCCTCTGCGCACGCAAACCCTCAGTCAGTTGAAAGAACTGGATTGTGGATCGGTAAAAAACCCGAAATTCCCTAATCAGGTAACTCAGCCCGGCGAAAAAATGGCGACCCTTGAAGAGCTGTTTCAAATGCTGGCAAGCGCCGATACAACAATCGCCAAAGAGGTCACTTTCAATATAGAAACAAAGGTACTGGTTACCCATCCTGAACTCACTGCAAGTGCTGAACATTTTTCAAGACTTCTGGTGAAAAAAATTCAAGCCCACAAATTACAGCACAGAGTGGTGGTGCAATCTTTCGATTTCCGAACGCTAAAGTGGGTTAAAAAACTGGATCCCAGCATTGCCACATCGCAACTGACGTTCAACAACTTTGTCGACCTTGTCGCTGCTGCCAAATCGATAGATGCTCTATACATCTCGCCGGACTGGGAATCTATTACCCGTGAGATGGTGCGCGAGTTTCAGGCGAACGGATTACGCGTCGCCCCCTGGACCGCTAACACAGTGGAGTCCTGGGATGCGCTGATCGCAATGGGAGTGGATGAAATTATTACCGACGATCCAGCCGGACTTATCAACTATCTTCAAGAAAAGGGCCTGCGTCCCTAACTTTGTGGTGAGCTCGCTCGCCCGGCAGTGTGAGGCCTATCAGGATGATCGCGGCGATGCATCCGCCTGTTAGCAAGATGAAGCCACCGTCCCAGCCGTAGTAATCCACCGTAAACCCCATCGCAATATTTGCGACCACGGCGCCACCCAGATAACCGAATAAGCCTGTGAGTCCCGCAGCGGTACCGGCCGCTTTCTTGGGCACCAATTCAAGAGCGTGCAGACCGATTAACATCACCGGCCCATAGATCAAAAACCCTATGGCGATCAGCGCTGCCATGTCTATCGCCGGATTTCCCGGCGGATTAAACCAGTAAACCAAAACAGCAATCAGGACCAGGCTCATAAACAACATTCCCGCCGGTGCGCGTTTGCCCTTAAACAGCTTGTCGCTGACCCAGCCACACAGCAAAGTTCCGGGAATTCCGGCCCACTCGTATAGAAAGTAGGCCCAGGAGCTCTCGTCCACCGTAAAGTTTTTTGCCTCGCTTAAATAGGTAGGGGCCCAATCCAGAACACCATAGCGAATAAGATAGACAAAGGCATTGGCGCAAGCGATACACCACAGCAGTTTGTTGTTGAGCACGTAGGCGAAAAATATCTCTTTGCCAGTGAGCTCCTGTTCATCTGATTCGCTGTAATCGGCTGGATAATCCTCCCGGTATTCCTCTATGGGTGGCAGGCCAAGGGATTGGGGTGTGTCCCGTAACAAAAAGAAAACCACAACAACGACACACATCGCGGCGGCAGCCGGGACGTAGAAGGCACTGTGCCAGTCATTAAACCAGGCCATCCCCAAAATAAACAAAGGTCCAATGAGCCCACCGCCAACGTTGTGCGCAACATTCCACACAGACACAACCCTGCCTCTTTCATTGCCCGAGGACCAGTGCACAATGGTACGTCCACAGGCGGGCCAACCCATGCCCTGAACCCATCCGTTGAGAAACAGCAGGGCGAACATCATTGCCACGCTGCCCGTCGCCCAGGGCGCAAATCCGAACAGGAACATGATGCTTGCGGAAATCAGTAAGCCGGCAGGAAGAAAAAAGCGCGGGTTGCTGCGATCCGAGACGCTGCCCATGAGGAATTTGCTCAGGCCATAAGCAATAGAAATCGCCGATACAGCGATCCCCAGCTGTGCTTTGGAATAACCGTGTTCCTCAATCAGAAACGGCATAGCCAATGAGAAATTTTTCCGCACCAGATAGTATCCGGCATAGCCGATAAAAATCCCGAGAAAAACCTGCAAGCGCAGGGTTTTGTAGTGAGGATCTATCTGCTCGGCCGGCAATGGCTCGCGGTGTGGTGCCGGCTTGAATATTCCGTACATAGATCCCCTTGGCGAGCCCGCAAGAAAGGTACGTCATCAAACGTTTCAGGTTTGAAGCGAGCCCTCAGTATATCCGTAAAATTTTTCAGTGGTAGGCTTCCGTGTGATGCGCCGTGCTGGATGAATCACAACAGCCCTAGGGCTGTTGTGACCCTGCGGGCTTCGGCTTTGCGCCTCGTTTCAAATTGCTTGCGCAATTTGTCGATCCGGCTGTTTCTCACCGCAACAACCCGCCTTATAACGCAAAAAGGCCACCCCAATGGGGTGACCTTTTTGCGTTATATGGTGGGCCGTGCTGGATTCGAACCAGCGACCAATTGGTTAAAAGCCAACTGCTCTACCAACTGAGCTAACGGCCCCGGAAGGAGCGGCGTATATTACGGCTTTGACGACAAAACTCAAGCGCTTTTTTCAGGAAAATCCGTACTTTAGGCGTAGTGGGTGGGGTCTTTAACGCCGGCATCAGAAAATCCCTGTGCCCGCAGCCTGCAACTATCGCAGACACCGCAAGCTAGCCCATCATCGGTGGCCTGATAACAGGACACCGTTAAGGCATAATCCACACCCAGACCCATGCCTACTTTGATAATTTCACCCTTTCCCCAGTCCATTAAGGGCGTATGAATCGTTAGCTTGTCACCCTCCACGCCGGCTCGCGTCGCCAGATTTGCCATGGTCTCAAAAGCAGCAATATACTCTGGACGGCAATCCGGGTAACCGGAATAATCCACCGCATTGACGCCGATAAATATGTCCTTGGAGCCCAGAACTTCGGCCCATCCCAAAGCGATAGAAAGAAATACCGTATTGCGCGCTGGCACATAGGTAATTGGGATACCCGGTGTTTCCTCCTCGGGCACAGCGATTGAGGTATCGGTTAATGCCGACCCTCCGATGCTATCCAGATTTAGATTTACCACTTTATGCTCAACATCACCGAGCGTCTGGGACACCCGCTCCGCAGCATACAGCTCTGCCTTGTGGCGCTGTCCATAGTCAAAACTCAGCGTATAGCAGTCATATCCCTCTTTTTTGGCCATCGCCAGTACCGTAGTTGAATCCAGACCGCCTGAGACCAGGATTACAGCGCGTTTATCATCACTCATAGCGACTCCTTTTAATGGCCCGGTTCATCATTCCACAAATATTTATGCAGCTGCAGCTGCATGCGCACCGGAAGATTGTCCTCCAGTATCCACTGTGCCAAGTCCCGGCCATTCAATTCACCGTGACTGGGCGAAAACAGCACATCGGACACTCGCTTCGCCAGTTGGTATTCATCCAGCTTGAAGCGGGCCCACTCATAATCCCCGCGATCGCAGATAACAAACTTTACCTGGTCGGTCTGGGTGAGCAGCGGGATATTACTGAAGTCATTGCGGTCCATTTCACCCGATGCAGGGGTTTTAAGATCAAGCACTTTCACTACTCTGGCATCTACCTCGGCGACGCTCATCGCACCACTGGTTTCCAGCGACACCTCATAGCCGTCATCGCACAACCTGCCAAGCAGAGCAATACAGCGCTTTTGAGCCAAAGGTTCGCCGCCGGTTACAGTGACATAGCGCGGCTTATAAGCTGCCACCTGCTCGGCGATGTGTTCCAGGCTGTGCAGCTCTCCGCCGCTAAAGGCATATGCAGTGTCGCAATACACACAGCGCAACGGGCAGCCCGTCAGGCGCACAAACACTGTAGGCAAACCCACAGTACGGGCCTCTCCCTGAAGAGAGTAAAAAATTTCTGTGATGCGCAGGGCATCATCTTTGTCGATGAGAGCGTTAGACACTGTATTTTTCAGTTGAAACGGAGGTTAATAGTTTTCGCGCAGAAAATCCTGAGCCAATTTCACGGCGGAGCTGTTGGATGATCCGTATTCACGAATGACCCGGTCGAAAAACTCTTTGGCCTTATCCCGGTTACCCTTGGTAAATTGCACCTTCCCAAGCTTGTACATGGCATCGGGTATTTTGCTGTTGTTGGGATATTGATCCAGTAGCAGCATGAATGCCTGTCTGGACGACTCCAGATCAGCCGGCGTTATCACAAGATATAGCTCGCCCAGCCAGTAGTAGGCATTAGGGGAGTATTTCCCGCCCGGATAATCCTGCAAAAATTGTTTGAAACCGGCCACCGCCTGGTCAAATTGCTGGTTGCGAACCAGTGCATAGGCTGCGCGATACGCTTCGCCTTCTCCGGGTAGCTCAGCAACAGAAGAACCGCCGTTGTTGGTAACCGCCTTGCCCGAAATTCCCGCAGCTGAACCGTTGCCGTTGGTTGGCACTACCGCCACACCGCCACCGTCGCTGCGTTCTCCAAGGCGTCGGTCGATATCAACATAGCGCTCCAGGTTCTGAGCCCGGAGCTTGCGCAGTTCGTGTGCCTGTTCTTCTACTTTGCCGTTGAGCATCATGACTTCCTGTTGCAGCTGTTGTAGCTGGTAGAACAGATTGCCAAGATTTTGAGAACCGCCGGGCGAAGACCCTGCTGTGGGAGCATTTAGTGCCGGACCCGCTGGTGCAGCAGCGGAATTCACCCCATAGCTGGTGGCCGGATAGGCTGCAGCTGGTGCCGTGCTATACGGATCAGCAACTACCGTGGCCGGTTGTGAGGATGAATACGGTGAAGCAGATTCGGTTGCCGGGGCCGTACCAGAAGAGGCATTATCCGGGCGCGTCGATGTGGCGCGCTCGGCCTCGAGATCAATATAACCCTGGGCGCGACTCTCTAATGACAACGGGCCAGCACTAATGGCCAGCCCGCTTATTACTACTGCCTGAACTAACTTACGCATAGATCGTCGGCAGTTACTTCAGTTCAACGCGACGATTCTGCGCCCAGTTGGACTCACCAGAACCATAGGCAATAGCTTGTTCTTCGCCATAACTCACGGTTTCGATGCGGTAATTGGCTACGCCACTTCCGGCCATGTAGTCGCGTACGGCATTAGCACGACGCTCGCCCAGTGCCATGTTGTACTCGCGAGTACCACGCTCATCCGTGTGCCCTTCCAGACGCACAGTGCGCTCGTTGCTTTTCAGAAGAGCAGCATGGGCATCCAATGCCTGGAGAGCTTGAGATGTCAGAGTTGAACTGTCGTACTCAAAGTAGAATACGTTGCCCGCTGCAGATACAGCTTCCTGCATACGCATGATTTCGGTATTAGCGGCGGATGCAGCAGCTTGCTCAGCTTCTGCAGCGGCTGCAGCAGCAGCGGCGGCAGCTGCAGCGGCTTCCTCGCTTTCTTTGGTGTCACTGCCGGAGCAGGCCACGAGAAAAGCTGCGGTAAATAACAAAGTAATAGCCTTTCCAGCTACCGGAAATTGTTTCATATTTGCGTTCCTTTAAACTTGGGTTTTCTGATTTTCACACCGCTCAGCGGCCCATATAAGGTGACCAAGCCGGCTCCCGCACATCGCCATCGCGTGCCGGTAGCCGAAATTTCACTCCCCCGTCCACAGAAACCGCAGCCAATATACCGCGCCCCTGGAACTTCGTTGCATACAATAACATAGAGCCATTGGGCGCGATACTGGGACTTTCATCCAATTCAGTGGATGTAAGAATCTGTAAGCGATCACTAACCAGGTCAAGTAAGGCAATGTGGAAACGACCGTTCTGCTGGTGCACCATGACAACGTTGCGGCCGTCCTGCGCGACTCGGGCCCTGGCATTATAGGCACCCTCATAGGTCAGCCTGGTCGTTTGTGCAGAGGCGACATCATAACGATAAATCTGTGGCCTTCCGCCCCGGTCAGACGTAAACAATAATGACTTACCATCCGGCATCCAGGTGGGTTCAGTATCGATGGCATAGTGTCTGGTAATGCGCTGCAACTGCTTGCTGGCCAGGTCCATCAAATAGATGTCCGGGCTGCCGTCCTTGGACAGCACCATCGCCATGCTCTTGCCATCCGGAGACCAGGCCGGTGCGCCATTCAAACCACGGAAATTGGTCAATTGCTCTCGCGCGCCACTTTGCAGGTTCTGCCGGTAAATTGCCGGACGGCTGGATTCAAATGAAACATAGGCGATCTCCTTACCATCCGGGGACCATGCGGGCGCCAAAACAGGCTCCCTGGATTCCAACAGCACAATGGGCCTGGCCCCATCGGAATCAGCCAGCGTCAGCCGGAAATAATCCTTGCCGCCCGGCACTCGAGTAACCGCCACATAGAGGAGGCGAGTTGCAAATGCCCCGCGAATTCCTGTCAGAGACTCATACACCCGGTCACTGACGCGATGCGCAAGCATACGGGCCTCATTGACCGGACCTTCTTCAGCCCCGGTATACACAGCTTTCTGGCGTACAACGTCATAAAGTTCATAGTCAATGCGCATACGGTCGGTAACGCTCACCCGCCCTATCAACAGGTATTCCGTTTCTATGGCGCGCCAATCACGATAAAAAATGTCCTTTTTGGTGCTGGGTAGGCCCAGCATGTCGCGACGGTCTACCGGGGCAAACTGTCCACTGCGGTGCAAATCACTTTGCACTACCCCGGCAATATCTTCGATGCCCGAGCCACTGCCTTGAACCGCGAAAGGTACCACTGCTATCGCGGTGGGATTGTCGGCACCCTGGGTGATTTCAATCACCAGCTCCGCCCGGGCCGACAGTGCTATCGCCAATAACAGGATATTGAATGATGTAATCGCAAGCCATTTCATTAGTAGCGTAGATCCTCTGGTCTAAATAGCAGACGAAACCGCCTGAAAGTTTTCTCAAATTCCCGGGAGGGGAGGTTTTGCAGTTCGGGGAAGCGCTCGGCCTTTTGCACCGCATTAATAGCAGAGCGGTCAAAGGGGGTGTTACCGCTACTTTTTACGACCGTTACACTAACGATTTCGCCCGTGGGTATCAATTGCAAAGCCAACAAAACTTCCATGCCATTGCGCGCGCTGGGAGGTCTACTCCACTTATTAACAACCGTTTGCTGGATCAATGACGCATAGCTAGACGCCATTTCGCTAGCCGTGACAGCCGCC
>JBALVT010000106.1:0-14009 GCA_036961345.1 Halioglobus sp. | reverse complement strand
CGAGAACCCCTGAATTTCTTTACTGATGTGCAACGCGCAGCTGTATCGGCCATTGCGGATCAGGTTATCCCCGCCACGGATACCCCCGGAGCACTTGCGGCGGGCGCCCCGCGTTTCATCGAGTTGATGGTTGCGAATTGGTTTAACGACGCCGAGAGAGACGTATTTATGAATGGCTTGGCCCAGTTGCAGAGCCGCGCAGAGGGTTCCTTTGCCAGTCTGCAGTCTGATCAGCAATTGGCCCTGCTGGAAAAATTGGAGGAAGAGGCTGACGGTGCATCCTGGTATCAAACGGGCAACGTGACCCGTGTTTGGGATGATGAGTCGCCATTTGTTTGCCAGATTAAAGAATTGACGGTGCTGGGTTTTATGTTGTCCAAAGTTGGCAGTACGCAATTTTTAAGAGAGAACCCTATGGGAAGCTTTAAGGGTGAGACGCCTCTAAATTTGCAAGATTCCGCGTACGCAGCAGAAATGCCGATGCGCAATTTACCCGTTTAGTATAGCAAGGGAATAGACGCTATGAATGAAACGCAATTCGACGCCATCGTCGTCGGCTCTGGCATCTCTGGTGGTTGGGCGGCTAAAGAGTTGACCGAACGCGGCCTGAAAGTGCTTGTTTTGGAACGTGGTAAAGATCTAAAACACGTCTCTGGCTATCAGGGTGAGCACGCCACTGCGGCGCAGATGCCGTTTTACGGGATGCCGGATCGAGAACGCAACGCCCGGGATTACCCGGTCCAAAGCGGATCCTATGCCTTTAGTGATGCCAATATTCAGTACTGGAATAATGACAGGGAAAACCCCTACATTCGCAATGAGGAGAAACCCTTTAATTGGAGACGGGCAGATGTTGTTGGCGGCCGTTCACTCTTGTGGGGACGGCAGGTATATCGCTGGTCCGAGCAAGATTTTCAAGCGAATGCGACCGACGGGAATGGTATCCCCTGGCCTGTGGAGTACTCGGATATAGCACCCTGGTACAGCCATGTTGAGAAGTTTATTGGCGTCAGTGGTGAGAAAGAGGGGTTGCAGCAACTCCCCGACAGCGAATTTCTGCCCCCTATGGAGTACTTTGGTGTGGAAAAAACCATCAAAGGGCGAATGAAGGAAAAAATGCCCGATGTCACCCTTACCATGGGCCGTTGCGCCATTCTCACGCAGGAGCATCAGGGCAGGGCGCCCTGCCATTACTGTGGGCCCTGTCATCGCGGTTGTTCAACGGGCAGTTATTTCAGCTCCCAAAGCTCCACTTTGCCCGCAGCAACCGCCACCGGCAATATGACTTTGTTGCCCAATCAAGTGGTAGAGCGATTGGAGCACGATGAAACCGGCAAGCGCGTTACATCGGTCAAAGTGATTGATACTCAGACCGGAGAGCGTCGGGAGTTTACGGCAAAAATATTTTTCCTGTGTGCTTCCACTGTTGCCTCTGCGCAGATTTTACTTAACTCAAGCAGTGCATTGCACCCGGATGGCCTGGCTAATAAAAGTGGTGCGCTGGGCAGGTATGTCATGGACCACATGATGTACGGCCATATGAGTATGATGGTTGATAATGCCGACAGCTATTATCAGGGCAATCGTCCCAACGGCTTATATATACCTCGTTTTCGTAATGTCGGTGCTCAGGACGAAGATGCTGATTTTGTGCGCGGTTACGGCTACCAGGCCCACACGGTGCGCCCCGATTGGCAAATGACTTTTAACGGCAAGGGTTTTGGTGCCGATTATAAGGAATCTTTGCGTAAACCGGGCCCTTTCTGGGTGTGGTTTTTGGGGGGGTTTATCGAATGTTTGCCCTATGAGAACAACCGGGTTTATCTGCATAGCAGTAAAAAGGATCGGTTTGGTATACCGCTGGTGAACACTGAGTTTACCTGGGGTGAGAATGAGATGAGTTTGGCCAGGGATAGCGCTGTGCAGGCACAAAATATATTTCGAGCAGCTGGCGCTGTGTACTATCAAGCCAGTGACATTAACACTATTAGTGAAGGCGGGTCGGGCATTCATGAAATGGGCTCTGCTCGCATGGGTAACGACCCGGCAGAATCAGTGCTCAACAAGTATAATCAGGCACACGAACTGGATAACCTGTTTGTTACCGACGGCTCTTTTATGACCTCAGCCGCTTGCGTGAATCCATCGCTTACCTATATGGCCTTTACCGCCCGGGCCTGTGAATATGCCGTACAGCAACTTAATGAAGGCCTATTGGGCGTTTGAGTGTGAATATAAAAATTGGCATGAATATGTTGCTGTGGGGGGCGGAGACAAAACCTTCCCACATTCCGGTTATCGAGGGTATCGCGCGTGCCGGATTTGATGGGGTAGAGATATCTGTCGTCGGTCAGAGTTCGGCTGATTTGAAGGCCCTGCGCAGCGCCGTATCGGATCTAGGTATGTCATTAACAGCCAGTACCTTTGTTCCTCCTGAGGCGAACCCGATATCCCCCGACCCTGCAATACGCGCTTTGGCGGTGGACCATCTTAAAGCCCGCATTGATGAGGCCGCACTTCTGGGCAGTGATATCCTGGTAGGGGCTATGTACCAGGCGCACAAATATTTCAGTGGCCGGGGCGCTACCGACCAGGAGTGGGAGTGGAGCAGGCAGTATCTACAGCTGGTGGGTGCTTATGCCGCAAACAGTGGCGTAAGACTTGCTCTGGAGTTTTTGAATCGCTTTGAGGTTTATCTCATTAATACTGCGGCCGAAGCAGCTCGAATGTGTCGAGACGTCGGCTTGGACAACGTGGGCATTTTGTATGATACGCATCACGCCAATATAGAAGATCCCAACCCGGCAATCGCCTTGCCCTCGACCAGTGATCACCTCATGCATGTGCATATCAGCGAGAGCCACAGGGGCACGCTGGGATCAGGCCAGGTTAAATGGGAAGAGACTTTCGCCACGTTAAAGTTTCTTGAATACGACGGCTGGTTGACTATTGAGGCCTTTGGAACATCTGACGAGGCGATTAGAGGCGCAGCCAATGTCTGGCGCAATGCCTTCGATACTCCCGAACAATTGTATTGTGATGGAATCGGGTTTATTCGCGGCGCGGTAGCGGGCTAGATTCATCTTTGAGTGCGGGTATCAACCTTGGAATAGCCCGGCCTAATAGGCCAGAAAAAGCCTTGCGGCACTGGACATCGCTCGCGGATTTGGTGGTATTGTAGCCAAGCTGATAAGCCCAATATTTTCAACGTCTTGTTTGTGGAGTAAACCATGTCTCTTTTCCTTAGAAAAATTAAACAATCCCTGTATGTAAAGCTGATGAGCTTTGCCGTTTCTTTCCAGCCGGGTGCCCGACATTTTGCCTTTACCGGCAGCGGCAGTTCAGCACAGTTGTGCCTGCATATTGCTCGCATGGGTTTTAAGAAAGTATTGGTGGTCACCGACAAACCTCTGCGGGAGCTCGGTGTCGTAGATAGGGCGGTTGCCGCTCTGGTAGATACTGGCGTTGATGTGGCCTACTACGACGGCGTATTGCCAGATCCCACCTATGGTCAGGTGGCCGAGGGTGCGGCCGCAGTTCGCAGTCACGGCAGTGAGGCAGTGTTGGCAATAGGTGGAGGCTCCTCCATGGACGCGGCGAAGATTATTGCCGCCTGCGCCAAGACAGATGAATCGCCCACCGCGTGGGTTGGTTTTGGCAAGGTCAAACATGAGGTTCTGCCGTTGTTTGCGATCCCCACGACATCCGGTACCGGTTCTGAGGCCACCATGGGCGCGGTCATATCAGATAGCGATACCCACGAAAAATCTATTATCTCGGGTGCCCCATTAATCCCTGCGGCGACTGCTCTGGATCCTGATTTGATCACCGGGTTGCCGCCGCATATTACAGCGGCGACTGGCATGGATGCATTAACCCACGGTATTGAAGCGTATATAGGTATATGGGAGCGGGGGACCCGCCTGGAGGATAGTCGCGCGGCGGTCAAACTTGTCTTTGATAATCTGGCCACGGCATACCGTGATGGCAGCAATCTTGAGGCCCGTGCCGGTATGGCTATGGGGTCTTACTATGCTGGTATCGCGATCAATCAGGTGAACGTTGGCAGCGTGCATGCAATTGCCCACCAGCTGGGTGCTAAATACGGTATTCCGCACGGCTTGGCAAATGCGCTGGTGCTGCCGCACATACTGGATTATTGCCGTGAAGAAGCACAGCAGCGACTCTCGGAATTGGCCACAGTGGTTGGATTGGGCGCGCCCGGGGATAGTGCTGAGCAGCTGGCTTACAAATTTATTCAAGGTGTTAGAGATTTACGTACTGAGGTTGGAATTCCCGATCACTCGGAAAAAATTCGTCCGGAAGATTACGAGGCAATATGCGCGGCGGCTATCGCTGAGGGCGATGGATATCCGGCGCCACGTCTGCTGGAGCACGACACCACTATTGCCATTCTCAGGCAAATTACCGCTTGATAGCAGCGCTCTTTATCGATGGCCAATTGCCGGTGGAATCTGGAGTGGTAGTAGCTTGGGCTCATTGCATTTGTAAGGGCGAATAATGGTATCAATCAAGGATGTGGCGAAATTGGCGGGCGTGTCTACGGCCACGGTTTCCAGAGCATTGGCCAGCCCGGACAAAGTGCAGTCCAAAACGCGTGACAAGGTTTTGAGCGCAGTTGCAAAAACGGGCTACGTAACCAATAGCCTGGCCCGGAGTTTTCGCACCCGGCGCACTCATACAATCGTTGTTTTGGTGCCCGATATTACCAACAGCTTCTTCGCCAACATTATTCAGGGTATTGAGCGGGTGGCACGCAAAAATAACTACCGCATTTTGCTTGGAGATATGCAAAATGATCCAGTCAATGCTCGCGCATACGGCGAGATGTGTGCACAGCGGCAGGCGGACGGGTTGATCTCTCTTTGCCGCACCATACCTTTTCCCCACAATAAGACCCGCAAGACTATCGATCCTAAATGGCCGCCGCTTGTGATGGCCTGTGAGTACGACGATGTTATTCCGGTGCCCGGCGTTGGAATCGACAACGAGGCGGCTGCGCTGGAGGGGGTTCGGTATCTGGCCGGTCAGGGCCACTCTCAAATCGCCTATATTAATGGGCCCGAGGGTTCTCCTCTTTGCCGGGATCGTTTGAAAGGTTATCGCACAGGAATGGCAGAAATCGGTGTACGTAGCACTAAAGATCTAATTTACCGAGGTGACTTCACACTGGACTCCGGCGCTCAGGCGGCGCGCAGTATTTGTGCGGGCAAGATAATGCCCACGGCGCTCTTCGCTGCGAATGATGCCATGGCTATTGGGGCTCTGCAGCTTCTTAAAAACCGTGGAATCACTGTGCCCGGTGATATTTCTCTCATGGGCTTTGATGACATTAAGTTTGCAGCCTATTGCGACCCACCACTGACTACCATCCGTCAGCCGCGCAGCGAAATCGGCGCGCTCAGCATGCAAATGATGTTGGATCAGCTGGAAAACAAGTCTAGTGCCGGCCGACGTATTCATCTGCCTCATGAGTTAGTCGTTCGGGAATCAGTGGTGGCGATTTCTTAAAAGACGCTGGCCCCGGACTCCGGGTCGCCCACGTTGTTCCGCATGAAGGCGAACAGCTCCCTGCCGCAACCGTATTCACTGTCATTTGAGAGTCTTTCGGCGCAGGGGCGCTGTAGCCAATCTTCGCTCGCCGATACAACATCCAGAGTGCCGAGCATGGCATCCAGGCGAATGATGTCGCCGTCCAAAATCTTGCCTATTGGCCCTTTGGAGAGAGTTTCGGGTGTAAGGTGAATGGCCGCGGGTACTTTGCCTGAGGCGCCGGACATACGCCCGTCAGTTACCAGCGCGACTTTAAAGCCCCGGTCCTGCAGGCTGCCAAGGTAGGGCGTAAGTTTGTGCAGTTCCGGCATGCCGTTTGCCTGTGGCCCCTGGAAGCGCACTACAGCGACGAAGTCGCAATTCAGTTCATCTGCATCGAACGCGTCTTTGAGTGACTCCTGTGTTTCAAAAACTTTTGCGGGTGCTTCCACCACTCTATGTTCCCGTGCGACAGCGGAAATTTTAATCACACTGCGCCCCAGGTTTCCTTTGAGCAGGCGCAGCCCGCCCTCTTTATCAAATGGCTGCGCTGCCGTTCTAAGAACATCTGTGTCCGCACTTTCTGTGACGCCAGCAACGTGAATGAGCTCCCCATTTTCAAGGCGTGGTTCAAGCGTGTAGTTTCGAAGGCCGGGTCCCCAGACTGTATTAACGTCTTCGTGGAGAAGTCCGTTGTCCAATAGGGTTCTGATAACGTAGGCGGTGCCTCCCGCGGCGTGGAAGTGATTTATGTCGGCACTGCCATTGGGGTAGACCCTGGCGACCAATGGGGTAATTTCCGACAGGTCGCTGTAATCCTGCCAGTCGATGATAAAACCAGCGGCTTTGGCGATAGCAATCCAGTGAATGCTGTGATTGGTAGAACCGCCCGTTGCCAGTAGTGCGACTAGCGCGTTGACGATGCATTTTTCATCTACAATCTTGGCGAGCGGGGTGTACTCCTTGCCCAACGCTGTAATTTTACATAGCCGTTGTGCCGCACCTTTGGTTAGTTGCTGGCGCAGTTGCGTGCCTGGTGTTTCGAAAGCGGCGCCAGGCACGTGTAAGCCCATCACTTCCATTAGCATCTGGTTGCTGTTGGCCGTGCCATAAAATGTGCAGGTACCCTTGCCGTGATATGCGCCGGACTCTGCCGCCAGTAATTTGTCCCTGCCAACTTTGCCCTCGGCAAACTGTTGCCGTACAGCTGCTTTTTCCTTGTTGCTCAAGCCAGTTGTCATTGGGCCGGCCGGTGCGAAAATCACCGGTAGATGGCCGAAGCTAAGTGCGCCGATTAGCAGGCCGGGAACGATTTTATCGCATACTCCCAAGCACATTGCACCGTCAAACATGTTGTGAGACAAGGCTATTGCGGTGGCGCCCGCAATAATGTCGCGACTAAAAAGGCTAAGCTCCATCCCCGCTGTACCCTGTGTAACCCCGTCGCACATGGCGGGAACACCCCCGGCCACTTGCGCTGTACAACCTACCTGGTGCGCGGCCTCCTTGACGAGATCCGGGTACTCTCCTAAAGGTTGGTGCGCTGAGAGCATATCGTTATAGGCATTTACGATGCCGATATTGGCCGCTTCGATTAGCTTCAGGGTTTGCTTGTCATCCTTGTCACAGGCGGCAAAGCCATGGGCCAGATTACTGCATGACAATGTTCCGCGCAGTGGACCGTCAGAGCGCATTTTTTCCATACGCGCCAGGTAGTCTTTGCGAGTTGTTACGCTGCGCTTGTTAATGCGTTCGGTTATTTCCAGAAGTCTTGCGTTTGTCATCAGGGAGCCCACCAGATTGTCACAGGGGTTTTGGTTTGTTCGAGAATCAGCGCAATAGGGAATTGCTTTTCAATCGCGGATTCCACTACCGTTCGTTTCTCGGCGCCGACGATGTGAACGATAACTTCCCGCGTGTTTAAAACAGCGGGCAGTGTCAGGGTAATGCGCTGGTGAGGGGCGGTCACTGGGTCGGTGATCTCAACTTCCGCAGAGCCCGCCGGGTCTACAAGCTGAGCCAGGTTCGCCGCCTGTGGGAACCACGATGCGGTATGTCCGTCTCCACCTACGCCCAGAATGACGGCGCTAAAAGGTTTGCCAATCCCGGCTATTCTCCGTCGGGCTTCTGCAAGACCGTCTTTGCCGTGCTTATCTGCAGTTTTAAGGCCGACGATGCGTGCGTTGGACGCGTTGTTTTGCAACAGTTTGTCGCGCAGCATTTGTTCATTGGAATCAGGGCTTTCGAGCCCTACCCAACGTTCATCTACCAATGTCACCTGGATATTTTCCCAGTCCAGATCGCACTTTGACAAACGTTGGAACAGGCCTTTTGGCGTGCCGCCGCCAGATACGGCCAGGCTTGCCGTGCCGCGCTTTTGAAGATCCTCAGCGAGCTTGCCGGCGATATGCTGCGCGAGTTTTTGATCGAGCTGGTTTGTATCAGGCATGAGCTGCCAATTACTCATACCAATGCCTTCCATCTACGGCAACCAGCGCAGTCGCGGTACCAGGGCCCATAGTTCCGGAGTTGTAAGATTGTATTCCCATGCCGGTCTCATTCCAGCCGTCGATGATGTCATCGGTCCAGCGCCAGGCCGCCTCTACCTCATCGCGACGCATAAACAGGGTTTGGTCCCCATGTATGGCATCCAGCAATAACCGTTCGTAGGCGTCATGTTTTACTTTCTTTTCTTCGGAATCGTCTGTTAAGTGCAGTTCCACCGGTTTTAGACGCATGGTTTTCCCCAGGCCCGGTTGTTTGTTGAGCGTGTGCAAGGTAATGGTTTCTTCTGGTTGCAGGCGAATGACCAGTTTATTGGTGAGTTCGTTGGGGTCGTTGGCGAACAGAGAAAATGGTGGTCTTTTAAATTCGATAACGATTTCGGAGTAGCGTTTACTCAGGCGTTTGCCGGTACGCAGGTAAAAGGGAACGCCTGCCCAGCGCCAATTGCTGATGGTTGCTTTGAGCGCCACAAAGGTTTCCGTGGAGTCCGCGTCGTGATATTCGGCTTCGTCCAGAAACCCGTGAACTGCTTCGCCGTTGACCGCGCCCGCCGCGTAGCGTCCCCGCACTGTACTGTCCTTGACGTTTGCTCCGGTGATGCGATCGAGACTCCGTAGCACTTTCACTTTCTCGTCGCGGATGTCTGCGGGGTCCAAACTTGCGGGAGGCTCCATCGCCACAATGGTCATCACCTGCAACAGGTGGTTCTGGACCATATCGCGTAGTGCGCCTATGTCAGCATAATAACTTCCCCTGCCTTCTACCCCGATTTCTTCGGCAACGGTTATTTGTACATTATCGACAAAGGTATTTTCCCAAAGCGGATGAAAAAGTGGGTTTCCGAAACGTATCGCCAGCAGGTTTTGAACCGTTTCCTTGCCCAGGTAGTGATCTATGCGGAAGATGGAGTCCTCGGGAAACACTTCTGCGACCTGTGCGTTAATCGCCTGACATGAATCCAGATCGTGCCCCAGTGGCTTCTCAAGTACAACGCGACTGTCCGTGTTGATAACCTTCTGCGCCTGCAAGTGATGACAGATCAGGCCGTATAAAGAAGGTAGCGTTGCCAGGTAAAACAAGCGGGTGGGAGCGCCGTCCTGGTTGAGCTGGTCGCTCAATGCCAGATAGTCAGCGTCGTTATTGGCATCCAGTTTCTGATAGTGCAGGCTGTCGCGGAATTTTTCCCAGACGGCTTCATCCCAGTCATCCGGCGGTAGATATTTCTTTAGATTGGCGTGTGCTGATGCGCGTATCGCCTCTGTGGTTGCATCGCCTCGGCCTGTTGCGATAATTCGATGCAGGCGATCTGACAAACCGTGGCGGTGCAATTGGTATAGAGAGGGGAGTAACTTGCGGGTAGACAAGTCACCCGTGCCGCCAAAAACGACCAAATCAACCATTTGATTCATACGGGTAAATCCTCCTTTTTCAAGATTTCGAGAGTTCAGCTGTCTACATGTGTGGATCCTGCACTGCGTGATTTGAGTGGGATCTTTTATCGGTGATAGATTCGCGAAATTCTTGAGGGACCGCGCGCGAGAAAAGAAGACAGCAAACAAATCAGAGTTGGTATAAACGTAAACGATTAAATGGAGTTTGTCATGCCCTGGTTTGGATTCTTTGTTGTTTCACAGGTAGTCAGCCAGTTGCCTTGAGCGCCAGCTTGGCAGTGCTCTCGATAGATGATTTTCTACGTAAGTGATGTCGTCTTTGTAGAGCTCCGATAGAAAATCAATATCTGCTGCACTTATACGTGGCCCCGTGCCCTGGTCGAGCTTGATACTGTCTGTGTTAAACAGCTGCTTGTCCACGCTGCGTTTGCCGCCCTGGTTGCTCCTTTTGCGCAGTTCTGGATCGTGTACACCGGTACTCAAACCCAGGCTGCGATAGAGCTTTTCGGTGACCTTTTCAGGTTGTTGCACTATGTCATCGAATAACACCACGTGCAGCTGGCCGCGGTCAAAATGCGCTAGCCAGGCCTCTATGTGTCTTTGGTAAAAACCCATGTCGATAATACCCCAGCGATGGCCATGTGTTTTCAGTGTATCTTCAGGCGAGATATTGCCCGCTTTGTAGTGGTGATAAAATGCCGAGATCGCCCGCGACACCGGATTTCTCAGGGACAGTATCAAGGGTATGTTGTTATCGAGAGTCCGTGCGACTACCGCGGGAATATCCAGATTGCTGCGTTTAAGATCTGTGCCGTAGGGCGATTTCGGGTCGTGTGACCAGAAATACGCGGGGGTGGACTCGCCTCGATAACGCGCTTTTTCCCCTGCCAAAAAATTTAGCCGGTACCCCGCCAAGCTCTGCTCGGAGTCTGATTTGTCCCTGTTGCCAAAGAAACGAAGCTCTTTTGGCTCAGACATAAAAACGTCTGGGTGGATCGCCAGTCGCTCATGTAGCCAGGTGCTGCCGGCTTTTTGTGCGCCTATTACCAGGAGGTTGGGAAGTGTGCTGACTTCTTTGCTGTTGGTCATGGTTTTTTCAATTGTTGCCTGGTCAAGAGACACAGTGCCCAAACCAGTACGATCGATAAGCCGCCGATTTCCCGGGCCTCTTCAACGGCCTGGCTTTTCATGCCAATGGATCCAACGATTTCTGCCCATGACACTTTGCCGACGATATTGGGCAGCAAGCTGAGGATCCATACTAAGGTAACTGCCAGCAGCAAGCCGGGCAGCCAGCGCGGTTGTGTTTTAGTGAATTCAGCCGCACACATGCCGGCCGCGGCGATGTAAATAGCCATCCACATCAGTGGGTCTGGATCGTTATATTGCACCGCAGCACTCAGAATAAAGGCAATGAAAAACAGTATGTTAAACCCAGCGAACGTCATTATCGGACCTCTCGTGGCGTAGATGGCGCTATACTACACGACTTTTTAAATGGGCCTCCAATGGCGGCCATTGTTACCCACCAGAGAAAGGCTTTTTGTGTACAGATTCTACTGCGCATGCACTGTGTTCGCCCTGTTATTGCCCGAAATTTCGCTGGCTCAGGATAGCTCCGAATTAGAGCATACCCTGATAACCGGCACCTATTCCCCGGTCGCGGTCAGTGATCTCACCTCAACAACCGATATTCTGGATAGAGATCGCATCGAGGCGCTGAACAAGCGCACGGTTTCAGAGCTGCTGAAAAGTGTTCCTGGGGTGCTGGTCGAAGAGTTAGGTGGTCCGGGCGGTCTTACCGCGGTTTCTATTCGCGGTGGGGAGTCCAATTTCACCCTGGTATTACTGGATGGTGTTGCAGTGAATGATCCCACCAATACCCGGGGTGGCAGTTTTGATTTTTCCCGGTTAAATCCGGCGAGTGTAGAGCGCATTGAAATTGTCAGGGGATCGCAGTCGGCGATCTATGGCTCAGACGCAATTGCCGGGGTGATCAATATAATTACCAGGCGGGGAGTGGCTGGTCATCGTCAGCAGTTACATGTGGCAGCCGGCGAGGATGATTTTGACCGTTATGATCTTGCTGCATCCGGCGTTGCTGGTAGCGTGGCCTATGCGGTGGACCTGTCTTCTACCGACAGCGGCGAGCCTGTTCCAGGTAGCACAAGGGATGCGGCCCAGGGGGGTGCGAGAATTGACTGGGCCCCCACCGAGGCGCATCAGTTCGCCATTAGCTATCGCCAGCTCGAGGGGGATACCACAAGTTATCCGGAGCAGAGCGGCGGGCCTGATTTCGCTGTTATTGATTCGCTGGATGTTAGCGACTACCGCGATCAGACGCTCGCCATCAGTTGGCGTTACGATGTGTCTGCGGCATGGAGTAGCCATTTGCGCGCCAGTCGGTTCGATCATGAAGAGGGCTACATTTCGCCCGGAATTTTTCCGTTTTCTGAAGTGCCTCCCAATGCGGCTGATACCGAATTTGTGCGGCAACAGCTTCTTTGGGTAAATACCCTGCGTTTTGGCCCGCAGTATTGGATGGATTTGGGCGCCGACTATCGAGATGAGGATGGCAAAAGTGTCGGTTATCTCAACTTTGGTGGCTTTGAGCTGCCAACAGACTTTCAACTAGACCGAAGTAGTCAGGGAGTATTTGTCCAGCTAAATGCCAGGCCCGGGGATGCAGTGTTGATTCAGGGCAGTATTCGTCACGACGCGCCGGATGGTTTCTCAGATGAAACTACAGTCAATGTCGGTATGCATTTTGACGCCACAGACAGGATGCGACTAAGTGCAAACTGGGGCGAGGGTTTCAAACTTCCCAGTTTCTTTGCCCTTGGTCATCCCCTGGTGGGCAACCCGAACTTGCAGCCAGAGACGTCTACCAACTGGGATGCTGGTTTGGCCTTTACAGGTGATAATGGGCTTCATATTAGTGGTACGTATTTCTCCAATGACTATGAAGATCTGGTAGATTTTGATTCGGAACTATTTATTAACGTCAATCGAGACCGGGTTGAAACCCGTGGGGCGGAGATCCAATTGGGCTGGTCCAGGGGTGCGGTGCTCGATCTGCAGGCACAAATCACCTATACCGATATCGATGTTAAGCAGAGCACCTTGCCACTATTAGGGAGGCCTGAATGGCGCGCTGGCGCGGTGATGATATGGGCAATTTCCCCTGGCTGGAGTACCGCAATCGACTATCAATGGACCGGGGCACAATATGCTTCGTCACTTCACACCGGCCAAACGGTGATAGAAGAGCTCGACGATTACCACCGGGTCGACTGGAATATACGCTGGTCGGTGTCCACGCATCTGTCGCTGGAATTGGCTCTGGACAACCTGCTGGATGAGGATTACCAAAGTGCCGTAGGGTTTCCGTCGCCGGGGCGAGCGGCGCGAGTGGGTTTTACCTGGCGCAACAGCTACGGCGATTGAGTGGGTGAAATCCGAAAGCGATTTCCCTGTTATAGGCAGTCGGATATACTCAAAGGCTTATAAGATAAAAGATTTTTGCCGCAATGCTCTTTAACTCCACTGAGTATCTATTCCTGTTCCTACCGGTTGTGCTGGTAGTTTTTCTTCTTTTGTCCCGAGGAAACAGTACCGAGGGCCAAATTAGCTGGCTGATACTGGCGTCGCTGTATTTTTATGGCAGCTGGAACCCCGTCTACCTGTTGTTGATTCTCTCTTCAATCGTTGTCAACTTCCTGGTCGGTAGAAAGCTGGCGGCAACGCAGCCCAGTGGTAGGCACAAGTGGTTGTTATTCGGCATGTTCTTCAACCTTGGTTTGCTGGGTTATTTCAAATACGCAGGATTCTTTGTCGATAGCTTGAATACCTTTGGTAATTGGCTTATACCCGTGCCGGAGATTACCCTGCCACTGGCGATTTCGTTTTTTACCTTTCAGCAAATCGCCTATCTGGTAGATGTATCCCGGAACAAGTGTCAGGAGTACCTTTTTCGACACTACGCCTTGTTCGTGCTGTTCTTTCCCCAGCTTATTGCCGGGCCCATCGTGCATCACAAAGAGATTATGCCGCAATTTACGTTTCTGCGGCCTTCGAAGGAATTGCGAACTGACCTTTCCGTTGGTCTGACAATTATTGTCATAGGCCTGTTTAAAAAGGTGGTTATGGCCGATTCCCTGGCTGAAATCTCCAATCCAATTTATGACGCCGCAGCTCAGGGCCAAGCCATCAACACTCTGGACGCCTGGATAGCCACATTGGGTTTTAGCTTTCAGATATATTTTGATTTTTCCGGTTACAGCGATATTGCCATTGGGAGCGCCCGACTCTTTGGTATAAAGCTTCCTGAAAATTTCAGGTCACCTTATAAAGCGCGCAGTGCCATTGATATCTGGAATCGCTGGCACATAACCTTGTCCCGATTTCTGAAAGACTATTTGTACATCGCGCTTGGTGGCAATCGCCACGGTACCGTCAGGCGCTACCGCAATCTTTTTATGACTATGTTATTGGGCGGTCTTTGGCATGGGGCTGCCTGGACCTATGTAATATGGGGCGGGCTGCACGGTCTGTTTCTTT
>JBALVT010000105.1:0-14103 GCA_036961345.1 Halioglobus sp. | reverse complement strand
GGAGATATTACCACATGCCTTTTTTGGTTAACATAATGCCACCAGTATGCCTGCTACAGACCCGGGCCCAAAAACACCCATGCTATTTAATTCAATCGAATTCCTATTTTTCTTCCTGCCCTTCGTGCTGCTGGTTTTTTACCTCTTGCAGCGAGTCGGCAATAGAACATCGATACTAGCCTGGCTAACCTTCGCCTCCTTTTTCTTCTATGGCTGGTGGAACCCTGCTTACCTGGCATTGCTGGGGCTTTCAATATCGGTTAATTACAGCCTTGGCCTGTGGCTTTGTAGATCAAGCGGGGAGAAAAAGCGATGGATGCTGGCGATCGGCGTTGCCTTTAACCTGGGATTATTGGCCTATTTCAAGTACGCCAACTTTTTCATCGAGAATATCAACCTGGCCACCGAACTTGGCTTCAATTTCAGCTATATTATTTTGCCACTGGCTATTTCATTTTATACGTTTCAGCAAATCACCTATCTGGTCGATACCAGCAAGGGACTAACCGAGCCACATGGCCTGCTTGATTACTGCCTTTTTGTCAGTTTTTTCCCACAGCTAATTGCCGGCCCGATCGTCCATCACAAGGAGATGTTCAGACAGTTTAGCGAAATCGACAAGCCCGGAGATACGCCAAGAAACCTCTCTATTGGTTTCTCAATGCTGGTGATAGGCCTTTTCAAAAAAGTAGTTATCGCCGACAGCTTCGGGCTATTTGCCACACCGATTTTCACCATGGCCTCCTCCGGTATGTCACTCTATACGCTAGATGCTAGCGCCGGAATATTCAGTTACGCGATGCAGTTATATTTCGATTTTTCTGGCTACAGTGACATGGCTATTGGACTGGCTTGTTTATTCGGCATAAAACTACCGGTAAATTTCTATTCACCTTACAGGGCGCAGAATATTAGTGATTTCTGGCGTATGTGGCATGCCACCTTGTCACGCTTCCTGCGGGACTACGTTTATACCCCACTGGGCGGATTTCTTTGCAGCCCCCAACGAGCGCGCCTCAATTTGTTTGTGACGATGTTCGCTGGTGGTGTCTGGCACGGAGCTGGTTGGACGTTTGTCGCCTACGGGGTTTGTCACGGACTGTATGTAGTGATTCATCAACTTTGGCGCATAAACGTTTCCGGGCCAAGGGAATTGATTAGCAGACGCAGCTACAGGGCGTTCGCTCAACTATTCACTTTCTTTGTTGTGGTTCTGACGCTGGCACTGTTTCGCTCAGACAGTATGACAACTGCCGCGCACATGTATAGCAGCCTTTTCGCGCTGGATGGCTGGAGCTTTACAGATAGTTACCAGGGGGCGTTAAAGGCCACCAATATATTCACTATCACTGCCTTGGTCGCGCCGGGACTGAACCTACTGACCGTGGTTTTCGGATCTATTTTCCTCGGGGTTCTCGCCTGCTGGCTACTGCCGAGTACCTACCAATTATTTGCGGGTGAGAATATAGCCTTCGACAAACCGATCGCGGGTAGACCAGCGGTACTCCCGATTCAATGGCAACCCACTAAACGCTGGGCCATATTCATAGCCGCCCTGTTCATATTGAGCAGCCTGAATCTTACACAGGTAAGCGAGTTCCTATATTTTCAGTTTTAGAGATTTCTTCTTATCGCGCTAAATAGAATCAAGAAGGTTTTACGGCGGATACGAGACCGTAACCCAAAATACCCCGCTGCCAGAAGGCCTCAAGCACGTCACAGGAATCTGCAAACTGCTGCCATGCCACTTCCCCGATCAAGCCAGCCACACTGGTCTGGTTCTGTTTGGCATTTTGTCGCCAACGATCAAAAGTAGCAAAAGTCTCCCGGGTAATATCCCTGCTATTGGCAACTTTAAGCTTATTCGCCTGTAGCTGCTCATCGTAGAAGCTCAAAGGCTCCATTTTAGCCCGCCCAAAAACATCCCGCAGCAATAAAAACTCATCTCGGTAGTCGATCACCTGCTCCAGCGAGAGTTTATGATCGAGCATGATATCGCACAGCACCAGACGGCCACCGGGCTTCAGCACGCGCGCAGCCTCGCGTATCAGTGCGGCCTTGTCATCCATCAAATGGGATGACTCCATGATCCAAACCCGGTCAAAGCTTTCACCTGCGAAGTCCGGGCGAGTTCCATCGCCAATGCGAAAGTGCGCACTATCGGAAAGTCCCAGCCGAAACGCCAGCTCAGTGGCATCTTCTATACAGCGAGTACTGGGCGATATACCTATAAGCTGACAGGCGCTCTCTCGGGCTATCCTGCAACCAGCCTTGCCGGTGCCACAGCCAATATCCAGAACCGAGAGCCCCTTTTGTAACATCGCTTCGCTCAGCATCTGGTCCGTAAGGGCATTCGTGGCAGCAACTAGCGGCTCATCGCCAGATTCAAAAAAACCATAGTGGAGGTCTTCGCCAAGCAGGTGGGCCCAGGCTTCAACGACAGAATCATAGTGTTGTGTCGGGTCGGCCGGAATCGGGTCGGCCGGAGTCGGTTCGCCCGGAGTCGGTTCGCCCGGAGCTGTTTCGGGTGGGTTCGTCACAATAATACCCTCACCATAGTTAGCAACTGATACCACCGTCGACGACCAGTACCTGGCCAGTAATGAAATCGGCCTGCGAACTGGAGAGAAACAGAATAAGGCCAGTAACATCTTGCGGCGTCCCGAGACGGCCCAGCGGCGTACGGCGGCTGATCTGGCGATGTTGTTTTTCATCCAGAACATCTGTCATCTCGGTGGTTAAATAACCGGGGGCAACCGAGTTCACTGTGATGTTGCGCGGTCCAAGCTCTCTGGCCAAGGCGCGGGAAAAACCATCCAGCCCGGCTTTCGTGGCGCCGTATACAGACAGTCCCCGGTACCCCGAAAGGCCTATAATGGAGGAAATATTAATGATGCGCCCCCAACCCAGAGACAGCATAGTTCTCGATACCTGGCGCGTCAGGTAAAATGTGCCTTTCATGTTCAAGTCGACCAGGTCTTCTATAGATTCATCACTGGCAAGAGCAAGCAAACTGGTATCCGCCATGCCCGCGTTGTTGACCAGGATATCAATGGAACCAAGAGCCTGTTCAACACTTCTGACAAATCCGGCACACGCCGTCTTGTCAGTCAAATCAATTTCTTCAAAATAGAAATCCGCCGGATAGTCGCTGCGCCATTGCTCAACCTGATCCGTCGTACTTCGACTAAAACTGGCAACCCGGTAACCTGCATCAAGATAGGCCTGGATAATTGCAGCGCCCAAACCCTTACTGCCTCCGCTCACCAATACGACTTTCATTTGGGGGTAGCTCCTCGCCTGACCAATTTGAAATTACTGGTGGCAATAGTATCAACAATATCAACACTGCGCGGCCTGCTGTGCCGGGGAAGCACTAAACAAGCCTCTCGCACCGCATCCTCGACCGCCACCGGGTCGCACCCGTCAACCAACACCAGTTCAACGGCGACTATCTGCCCCATAATCGGGTTTTCACGGCCGTAAACCCTGGCTAACTGCACGCCGGGCACCACGCTGACAACATTCTCAACGTCCAGTGGGTGCACCTTCACCCCACCAACATTGATTGTCTCGGAACGACGCCCGACAAAAAAGATTCTGTCGTGCTCAACCCGGACCAAATCACCGGTGGACAGCCAGCCTTGCGCATCTCTGGGGTCGGCTTCCTCCAGGTTAAGGTAATGTCGCATCCCATGCGCAGTTTTAACCTGCAACTCATCGTCACAAATTCTAAATTGTACAGCCGCATCTGCAGAACGCGTTAATATCGACTCAGGCAATCCCGCCTTACCATCGCTGACAGAAATGCAGGACCCCGCCTCGGTCAGTGCATAGATATGGACAATTCTCGCGCTCGGAAACAGATTCTTCAACTCGTCCAATAGCGCGACTGACACAGGCTCACTGCCAAGCGTGATGTGTCGCAGCGCTGGCAAGCGCTGCGTGTCGTTGAACTGTGTCAATGCAAAACGCCAAAATGTTGGGGTAGAACTAACGTGAGTGACGGCAAATTCTGTCATGGCAGTTACGGAATCGACCACTCGGCCAGACTGCGCAAACACCAGCGTACTCAGATTTGCGATAACATGAGCCAGCATTTGTACACCAGCAAAGTGATTGAGTTTATAGGCCAATAACCACCGCTCATTGGGGCCTGGTGGATGATCACTGACCTGATCGAGCAGGTCAGTCCAGCGGTAACTGGCACACTTTGGCGTACCCGTGGTCCCGGAGGTCAGAATAAAAATTTCACTATCGCCCTGGGGCTCCTGAATTACCCCTGCCTCATAGGGTTCGAGATTGCGGGTAAAGTCTGTCAATTGAAGCTGCCGGCAGTCTCGCGGCAAATCAAGCAGCCCATCTGCGACAAGCAGGTCGATATCGAGTTCAAGTAATACAGGGCCGATCTGGCCTTCGCTATAATCCCGGCTAAATACAAGTAGGGATTTACCGCAGACATGTGCCGCCAACATCATCGCCACAAGCTCGGGTGAATCCGCCATATGGCAGGCTATTCTTTCGCTGGGGATTTTTTTGAGCGCAGCCGCCATCTGCTGGACATAAACGGACATATCCGCATAAGTCCAAAGACCGCAGGGGCTAACAAGAAATGGTTTATCGCCACCCTGGGTGAGGGCATTGTAAAGCCTGGATGCACTCACATTCAGGCAGCGCTATAGAAATCCACAATATCGCTCACGGTCTGCGGCAGTACCTTACTGGTGTAGGGATCTTTGCCATAAGCCTTCTCCAGCATCGAGGAGAGCTCAGCAACGCACAGGGAATCCAGCCCTATGCCTTCATCATAAAGTGCGGATTCAAGTTGTATTTCTTCATCGAGAAAACCCTGATGTTTACGGATAGTCCGGATGATTTCGATGATTTCAGTTCCGATAGTCACGTGCTGTATTTTACCTTAGTGAGAAAAATTGTGGTGTTTAACCCGCAAGCTCTGCTGTCGCGGACCCTCTCGTTGATTGCTCTTGAAGGTGTCGGCAATGTATCATCTGGCACTGAAAATTGATACTGTTTGCCGGCCTACCCCTGTCGCTAGAGTACCCCTGATTTTGGCTATTTCTCCCAAAGTTTCTGTCATCGTCATCGGCTATAAGATGCCGAAACAGCTGCACAATACCCTGCTGACACTTGCTCCTGACTATCAGCAGGGAGTGTGCGCCGATGATTACGAGGTCATCGTCATAGAAAATTGCTCTGATGATAATTTGGCACCCGAAACCCTTCAAAACCTACCACAGAATTTTCGCTACCTGTTGCGAGACGAAACCGCCGTATCCCCGGTATACGCCGTCAATGAGGGCTTCGAAATGTGCCGAGCGCCCTTCATCTGCCTGATGATAGACGGCGCGCGAATGGTAAGCCCGGGCACCGTTCGCACGGCGTTGCAAGCCTACGCTATCAACCAAAACGCCGTGGTAGCGGTACCAGGCTATCATCTGGGGCAGGATGAACAGCACCTTGTGGCGGGCCAGCAGGATCAACTTGCCTATGAGACCCAACTACTGAGTTCGGTAGAATGGCAAGCAGACGGCTACGAGTTGTTCTCAATCTCAACATTTAGCGGTGCCAACAGGCAGGGCTTTTTGAACCCGATCATGGAATGCAATTGCCTGTTCGCCTCAAAGGCAAGCTATCAGGCAATTGGACACGCCAATACCGAATTTCAGCTCCCCGGAGGCGGTAGCATTAACCTGCATATGTACCGGAGTCTTGGCATGCTGCCAGGCAGTGAGTTCTTCGTGCTACCAGGGGAAGCTTCCTTTCATCAATATCATGGTGGGGTCACCACCTCTTCTTATGAAGAGCGCGAAGCGGAAATAGAAAAACACAGAATTCAGTTGCATAGCTTCTGGCCGGGAGGCTTTCACAGCCTGCGCCGGGAAGCTACATTACTGGGTAAAATCTCACCCCAGTCAAAACCCTTTCTTATGAAGTCCCTTCAGCACTATGAAAAGCGATCCAGGCGCCTCAAAAACAGTAAAATGGATCTTTGGCCCGATGACACTGCTCTAAATAACTAGATCGGCAACCTGGCCAGAATACTGGTCGGCAGACAACGAATAACCAGCATAATAAGGCGCCAATAACCCGGCACATAACAAACACGCCTACCCTTGGCAATAGCCTTGTGTATGGCCGGCGCAATGGCCTGGGGTGTAGACCACAAAGCCCCCGATTCCATCCCCTGTGTCATGGGGCTTTCTATCATTCCCGGCTTGATATTAACAACGCGGATATCCGTACCGAAAAATCGCCCCTGCAGGCCTTGCAATAATGTATCAATACCGGACTTCGCCGCACCGTAGACATAGTTACTTTTGCGACCCCGATCTCCCGCCACAGAGGAAAGCACTGCCAGTGTCCCTGCGCCCTGAGTCGCGAGTAGCCCTGCTGCACTTTGTATAATTATCGCTGCGCTGGTGAAGTTATCCTCCATACAGGTTTTTACCGCGGCCATTGATGCCTCACATTTTTCGGCATCAGGTAAGGTGCCGTGGGCAACCAAAATCAAATCTATATGGCCCAGTTCAGCTTTTGCATCGGCCACCGCCGCTTCGAGTTTTTCCCAGAGGCTAAAATCAAAACACGATTGCCCGGCAACCGTGCCGCCCCTTGCCACCAGGTCGTCGGCAACCGCTGCCAGCTTGGCGCCATTGCGTGCCAGCAGAGAAAAGTTTGCCCCACTGTGAGCATAGAGTTTGAGCAGCTCATGGCAAATTGCCGATGTCGCCCCAAAAACCAATATATTTTTCATGGGCGTACCCTGCGCCAAAAGGCAGATGAGAAGGCCGGATCAAGCTGTGATATAAACTCATCAACCGCAGGGTAGCCAGTAGCAAAAAGTGCAGGGGACATTCTGGCGTCTTTTGCCGGATAGAGTGCGCCGCCCGCGCGCTCAACAGTTTTATCAAGCATTTCGAGCAAACGCCTTGTCTTCTCGCCCCGATTGGGGAAATCCAAAGCCAGCGTTAAGCCCGGCCTTGGAAAGGATAATAAGCCTGGGGAGCGAATCTCTCCAAACTCCTTAAGTACGGCGAGAAAAGAGCCTTCACCGCTGAGATGTATGTCATTCAGTAATTGCTGCACGGCTTCTTGCCCCGCTTCGCCAGGGATAAGACACTGATATTGGTAAAAGCCGGAACTACCATAAATTCGATTCCAGTTTGCTATGGCGTCCAGTGGAAAAAAAAACGGCTGATAGTGGCTGTACTTGCGCCCCTTTTTACCGCTATTAACCGCATAGTAGGCGCGGTTGAAGTAATCCACCGTGTATTTATTAATCAGGGAAAAGGGTGGAGCAAAAGGCACGCCCATTGGGACGCCCAATCGCCTGGTTTTGGGCTGAAGACCCGAAGGTTTTTCCGCGTGTTTGGCCCGAGAAAAAATCCCACGACCCACTTGCCCCTTCCTGGCAAAGGAATCTATCCAGGCAACGCTGTATTCCCAATCTGCCGAACCGTTACTTATGTCGACAAACTCACTCACACTGGAGAATGTAAGGTTTTCCGTTACCAGCTCGCAAGAGTTTATCGGAATCAGGCGTATTTCCGCACTGGTTATGAGGCCTGTAAGCCCAAGCCCTCCTATAGTAGCGGCAAAGAGTTCCCTATTGCCCTCCGGCGAGCAAACCGGTCGGCTGCGGTCGCTTCGCAGTAACTCCAGCGATCGCACATGACAACCAAACGAACCGGCGCGATGGTGGTTCTTACCGTGAACATCGTTCGCTATTGCACCGCCAAGTGTAATAAATCGGGTGCCAGGCACAACAGGAAGAAACCAGCCCGTCGGTACAATAAGCTGTAGGATTTCATCCAGGGTCAGCCCACTTTCGCAGTGCAAAATCCCCTGCTCACGATCAAACTTGATAAAGCGGTTAAGTCGGCGGGTGCTTATATGGCTCGCCTGACTATTGATACAACTATCGCCATAGCTACGACCATTCCCAAAAGCAAGTAAGGTGTCGTCGCCAGCCATAACCGGCAGCTCCTCAAAACGCCAATCTGCCTCCAGGGTTTGAACCGGCCCATCAATGGGCAAACGGCCCCAACTGGCAACCACTACAGCGCCACCGAAAGTGTCAGCAAACCAAGCAGGAGGACGAGATAACTGATTCTGTCACGCGTCGCAAAAATAACGGGGTCCTGATGCAGATCGCCGCGAGTAGCCAACAGCCAGATACGTCCGATCCAGTACATTAGCAATGGACACAGCAGCCAGATAAACCCCTCATCCTGATAAAGCTGCACGACATCAGGGCTGTCGATATAAAGCGCCAGTACCAGTGTTGCAATATATCCAGAAGCCACCCCCAGATTGGCAATAACCCCGAGGTCTCCAACGTGATAACCACGCCCGCTAACCCAGGCATCGCTGTCGTGTTCTATGGATTTCAGCTCCGCATAGCGTTTCGCCATGGCCAAACTGGTGAAGATAAACAGTGAAAAGGACATCAACCAGAAAGATGGCATTACACCGGCAACCGAGGCTCCGGCAATGATGCGTAAGGTGTAGAGTATAGCCAGCACCATGACATCCAGAATGACAATTCGCTTCAGGTAGAAAGAATAGCCCAGGGTTATCAGAAAATACGTCGCCAGGCATAAAACAAATGCACCGCCGGCATAAAAGGACAGCGTAAAGGCGCAGACAAGTAACCCGGGAGCAGCCACTATACCCACCATCAAGGGAACTCGACCACTGGCAAAAGGCCGGCGGTGTTTTTCAGAATGTTGGCGATCTGCTTCGATATCCAGCATATCGTTGATCAGGTATACACAGGAAGAACACAGGCAAAATGCCACAAAAGCGATAGCGGTAGACAGTAACAAACCCACATCCGTCAACTGATGGGCCATGAGGATATTGACAAACAACAGCAGGTTTTTACTCCACTGATTCGGGCGCATCGCGCCCAGCAGTTCGGGCAGGGCCTTGTAGGTATTGGGAAATTCCTTTTCGATCAACGCCACAGCAGCTGCACTCGACGCAACGCTAGCGCGCGCATTCACCACCACGGCCCTACGGCAGTGGGCCCAAACCTTCAGGTCATCCTGGCTGTTGCCAACGTAGTCGTAACCGCCCTTGCCAAATAACGTATCCAGCTCATCCCTTTTATTGCCAGCACTCATATTGTGCTGCGCTGAACTGGCGATCACCTGACGAAAAATGGCGAGGTGATCGGCAACCGCATGGGCAATGCGTGAATTGGCTGCGGTGACCAATACCAGGGGACGTGTTGCGGATTGTTCCTGCAGCCATTCCAGCAGCGCGCGGTTATAAGGCAAAAGGGTGACATCGATCTCGGTCCGCAGCGCTATCTGCTCTTTTAGATGGGCTTTACCAGACAACAGCCAGAAAAACAGGGCAAAGATGTACAGCGGGTTGCGCTTCAGCAATAAGAGGCCTGCCTCCAGCAACGTATCCGAATGTACTAGTGTGCCATCGAGATCGATACACAGAGGTACCTCACCCCCGGAGTGAGGAGTTTCAGCAATACTGTCTACGGAGTCAGCAGCCATAAGCTATTTTTCGTTGCGCCCAACGACCAGGAACTGCTTACCCATAATCTTCCATGCCAAGGGAATACGCAGATAAAGCTTGACCAATAGCAGATTGGGCTTGCGACCGTCAGACATGGTGTAGGGAAGAAACCCGGGATGCTGAACAGCAATGTGAAAACCGTTCATCTGCAACAATTCAGCCAGCGAGCGATCCGATATCTGTACATGATGATCCCAAAAATCCCAGTATTGCCCTGGCAACAAACGTACGTTCGGGCCCAACGCGATAATAGTCCCCCCCGGTTTGAGACAGCGCTTGACCTCCAACACAGTGCGTTCTATGGCGGCCTTATCTGGCAGGTGTTCAAGAAAATTACTGGTGAAGACAACATCGAGACTGTTATCAGCCAACGGCCAGGGATGGGAGCAGTCCTGGGCGAGTAACTCGACATCACTGTTCAAATGCGAGGCAGCATCCGGGTTCAGGTCCATCGCGTACTTTTTCCCGGCCTCAATATTATTGCTGAACTCGCCCCAGCCACAGCCCAAATCAAGCAATGTTGCGGTCGGATCGATCATACGCTGGAAAAAATCCTGGCACAGAACACGCCACAGATCGTTTCGGTATTCCTGCCCTTCGGCAAAACGCTGCCTGTACTGCTGTTGAAGCGTTTCAGCTATATTCCGTTCGGCGCTCATTTAGTGCCAATCCACCCCATGTAAAGTATGCAGGGAATTGTATGCTATTCCCTGAAAGTTAGGTACCGGTGGCCTAGGTAACTGGTGAATACGGGTAGTAGTACACCCAAGCCGTGGGCAACGGCCTCGATCCACGTGCTCTGGGGAGCAAAAATGTGACCCGGTAGCCAGGTGACAAGATAAACGCTCAAGCCCCAGGTCTGCGCCAATGCAAACAGATTGATCCCGAGAAACCAGAGCATTTCCTTAGCAGCTGTATTGCCGCTGGTGGTAAATACATAGTGCTTGTTTAGTAAATATCCCACACTCAGCCCTGTAATAAAGGCCAGCACCACTGCGAGGCTGAAATCGACAAATAGGCTGTACAAAAAGCGGCTGCCAAAGTTGCACATCGCAGCCAGGCCACCGGCTAACAAAAATCGTATGAACCTGCTTTTTAGCAATCTCTGGGAAAACCCTCTCGCGGCCTTTAGCACTCAACACCAGCCATGGCAGCCAGTTCCTTACCGAGCCTCACACTCTCTGATATCGATCGATCTTCCGGGTAGTAGAATGAGGTATCAGCGATGAACAGACCTTTTACACCAGGATTAATGGGCGGCAGTCTCGAGGAAAACTCCGGCTCGCAAATCGGCTGGGCAAATCGATAGCGTCCGGCAGCCAGCTTCAAAATATCTGAGCCTTGCAGATCCGGATTAATCGCCAAAAGGTATTTCCGCACCTTCTCAATAAAAAATTCATTACTTTCCTGAAAGTCCGGATGCTCTCCAGGAATATAAAATGGCGCATAAACAATATGTCCCCCTAGCGGATTCAGGTTGCTGTACTCAATAAGCCCGGGAATATCGATATCGGGATCGCTGATGTTCAGCCAAAAATAGGGGCTTAGCGACGTTTTAAGGTGTGCAAGCACGCAGACCACCGCAATATTGTTCACCGAATTGTATCGACGCAGGATCTCTGCCGGCAGTGCCGGCACCATGTCTGCGACATAGGGCATGGGAATCGTGCTTACGACCCGGTCATATTCAAACTCCCCCTCGGCGGTAACCACTCCCCGCAATACCCCGTCCACAAGTCGTATTTCCTGTACAGGCTGATTGAGATGAATCTCGCCGCCAAGCTCCGCAATTTTTTCGGCAATCGTATCGAGAAAAGTATCCGAGCCACCCTCCAGGTATCCAAGCTCTTCCTGTAACAGGTTTTTCCTGGAGGTGCCGGTCCGCTTCAATCTGGACCAAATCCAGGCCGCCGACAAATTGGGTGTAAAGTGATGAAACTTCAATTCGAATAGAGGTCGCCAAAGCACATCGTATGCCCGTTGACCGACCCAGCCTTGCAACCACGTAACCGCATCTATCTTGTCGAGTTTCTGCCAATTACTTCGCTTGGTTGAGGTAAAAGCCATCAGGCCATAACGAAGCTTGCTGATCAGTCCCAAACCCGGGAACTTGAGCAGCGCAAAAGGCTCACCCCAGTCCAACTGCTTACCCTGGTAGTAATAGCCCATGCGGGTTTCCGTCCAGCGCATTCGATCCGCTATACCCAATTCGTCCAGCAGATCAAACAACGGCTGATCCGCCTTACAAATAAAATGGTAGTAGCGCTCGATTTTAATGCCGTCGAAGACAAAGGAGGCCGTCATTCCACCTAACTGCTTATCGGCTTCGTAAAGCGACACCGAGTGCCCTTGCTTGAGTAAGTGATACGCCGTCGCAAGCCCCATCGGGCCACCACCTACTACCGCTATATTTGCCATATTCAAAACTTCAGTTTTATTTTGCTGTACTTGGGATCAGTAAAAGTTTGTGTTATGGCCTGCTCCAACGGCGTGGCTGTAACAGCAAACACTCCCTCCCAATCGATATCCTCGAACACCTCATCGATCACCAGGGCTTTAAGCTGCGCAGTTGTAAAGGGTGGATCAGAATCAAACAGGGCATATACCGCCAACAAAATATAAAACAGGCGATAAGGCAACTTCAACAGCACAGAGCGACTGCCATTTGCCGCCTTGATCAACTTGATGATATCAATATAAAACGCCTTCTCTTTGCCCGATATATTGAAACTTTCTCCCCGACCACGACCTTTCATACACGCGATAATAATATCGCAGAAATCACCCGCATAGAGCGGTTGACGCAGATATTTTCCACTGCCCGGAACAGGAAAAACGGGCACCGTTTGCATGAACTGCGAAAGCCAGCCAAAGTGTTTTCGGTCGAACCAACCAAACATCAGGGTGGGCCGCAATACCGAATAATCAAAACCCGATTCAACTACCAGCTGCTCCTGCTGTGCCTTGCTCTGGCTATAATCATCATTTGCAGATGACTCAATCACCGAAGAGCTAACATGCACCAATAAGGCGGTGCTGGGAATTACCGATAATATATTCCGGGTTGCCGTGACGTTATTGCGATAAAAGTCCTCGGGAATATTGCCACCGATCTGGGCGTGTAACGTTACGACTATATCGGCATCAGACAACATCTGCTGCCATGAACCGGCCTCGGCAAGATCTGCCTCGTCAAACTTCACGCCCTCGTGAAGCTCAGCAGCTATCGCCAGGTTATGTGCGGACTTGTCCAGAACGTGAATATTTTCACAGCCCCTGGAGCGTAATTTGACCAGCAAATTCTGCCCTACAAGGCCGGCGCCGCCGGTAATAACGATTTTTTGCTTATCAAGGGCTTGGACACCAGCCGTTGTCATAGGAAATACCCAGTCTTTTTTGTAGGGCGCATATTAATCCCGCCGCCCGTGTCAAATCTACCCATTTTTCGTCTGCAGTGGAAACCCAGCGACAGGTTTAAACACTTTGAATTTTCCGATTTTCTTCTCAAATTCAAAATTTTTATCCAGCCAACGGGATATCGCCGATTCGGGTGGTTTATTTACCCAGGCCGGAAGTACACGACTGATAACAACAGGGTGCGAAGCGCGCGATAAGTCGGCGATGATCTTATTTTGCTCAGCGTTCAGGGCATAATCCACTGAATGGGCATGATATAGGGCGCCGGGCATCTTAGCACTACTCCAAAAATATAGGCTGTTTGACCGAAAAGTCGTCAGTGCTACATCGGCCTGATTCAACCGCTGAACGAGGGCCCGGTATTCACGTACACGCCCTGGTTCAATTCGCATGAATTGTGTACCGGGGAGGTTCAACGCCTTATTCTCGTAATATGTATGGCGGGCCTGACTGAACTGTATGGCAAATAAAACAGAAGCTCCCAGGCATAAGAGTAACGGTACCGTTTTAGTTAAGGCCTGAGCGCGGGGAAAACGTTCGCCCAACGTCACGACCAAATCCCCCGAGCAAAGCACCGCCGCCAGAAGCAATGGGACACAACCAAAATATACCTGACTTCCAGGGATAGGATAGACCAGCAAAGGCGACCAGGCGGCAATAGTCGCCAACATCAACCTTGGGAGAGAGCGTTTATCCGCGAAGACGACCACCCAGCACCAGGGGCCAGCGTAGGCAAATAGCAGATGTGCATTTTCCGGGGTATTGCGAAAAATCAAATAGAAGGACATCCCGCAAAAGTACAGTTTGGCCAAAGCCAGAATGTCATCACCCCATTGACCGAAAGTACTGAATCGACAAAAAATCGCTGTAAAAAGGGCAACAAAAGCCAAAGATATTTGCAGCTTGGAGAACTCGCTGAAGAAATGATAAAAGGCTTTTTGGTTTCCTGAATAACTCATCAAGCTGTTGAATATATCTACCACCGAAGCCCCATTGAGCCAGGTAAAAAATAATGCAGCCAAGGTCACCAGAGCAAAACCTAACAGGTTCGCCTTCAAAGCAGCAGAGAATTCAAAGCCCTGGCAAGACCGTATACTTGCGATCGCTGCCACGGCTGCCAATGTT
>JBALVT010000104.1:0-14168 GCA_036961345.1 Halioglobus sp. | reverse complement strand
GTTCAATTACAAGACAAAATGGAACGTGAAGAATCAAAAAGCAGAATTAGAGAAGAGGAATAAAGTGGGGTTGGAGGGGTCGCCCTGGCGAATCGATTTCGCGAGTTTCAGAAATCCGTCCAGAAATTCATCGGCAATGGATTCTTGCAGGATGAGTCGCGAGCCCGCTATACACGCCTGGCCCTGATTGTGGAAGATCGCGAAGGCACTGCCGCCAATCGCAGCTTTGAGATTGGCGTCGTCGAACACTATATTGGCGCCCTTGCCACCGAGCTCCAGTTGCACACGCTTCAGGTTGCCGGCGGATGCCTCAACAATTTTTCGGCCCACATCGGTAGAACCGGTAAAGGCCACCTTGGCAACACCCGGGTGTTCCGCCAGATATTGTCCGGCAACATGACCGTAGCCGGGAACAATATTGACCACACCGGCGGGAAAGCCAACATCGTGCATAATCTCGGCGATTTTCAATGTGGACAGTGGGGTTAATTCCGCGGGCTTCATGACAACACAGTTACCCGCCGCCAGTGCCGGCCCCATCTTCCAACTGGTGAACATCAGCGGAAAATTCCAGGGCACTATTTGCCCTACCACGCCAAGCGGTTCGCGCTTTACGTAGTTAAGAAAACCCTTTTCTACCGGAATCACGTCACCCTGCAACTTGTCCGCAATGCCGCCAAAATAACGGAAGGTAAAA
Organism: Halioglobus sp.; assembly: GCA_036961345.1. Classification (GTDB taxonomy): domain Bacteria; phylum Pseudomonadota; class Gammaproteobacteria; order Pseudomonadales; family Halieaceae; genus JBALVT01. The sequence continues at coordinate 13,471 of JBALVT010000104.1, read as the reverse complement.
GCGGTGCGTGGCACATCCAGGTTGCGGCAGTCTCTCACCGGATGCCCGGTGTCCATGGATTCGATTTCAACCAACTCGTCCGCTCGCTCTTCGATCGCATCGGCCAATCGCAGCAACAGCCTGCCGCGCTCGGCCGCCTGCATACCGCTCCATTCCGGAAAAGCAGCCTGTGCGGACTCCACCGCTCGATCAATATCCTTCGCTGTCGCCTCCGAAACCTGGGTGATCAGGCTGTTGTCGTGGGGGTTGAGCACATCAATTGTGCCACCGTCAATCGCATCGACAAATGCGCCGTTAATAAACAGTTTATTTTGTATACTCATGAAACTATTCCATCCAATTGTGGGTGATCGCTGGGCTGGTCTCCCACTCCTGCGCGAACAAGATTTGAAGCAACGTTAAAATTCAATGGGATAAGGCGGCAGTTCTCCACTTTCAAACTTTGCGACAATATCCGCCGTAGCGTTCTCCCAGACCAACAACATCGAACGCTTCTTCGAGAAGCCTTGATGACGTATATCGGCCGGCATGGAAGCAACGTCGCCCGCCCTCATATTGACCTTGGCGCGCATTTTTCCGGTCAACTTGTCTTCGACCTCCCAATAGATTTCATCACTGATCTGGATGAACCATTCAACCCGGTCGTTGCCGTGTTTAATCGGCAGAATGTATTCTTCGGTGGTCGGGCAGTAGAGGCTGTTTTTACAGATCGAAGTGACAGAAGGGTTCCAGGTTACGTCTGAGCGCGACAGGTAGGCAAACAGGTTAAAGGCCGATATCTGATCTTCGAATCCCGGCTCGGCGTGAAACTCAGGCTCATCCTGTGCTACATCTGCGAACGCACGATTGATCGGGTAGCCATTTTCATCACTGCGAATCGGAATGTCGCCCGGCAACCCGGGGTGACGCTTAGCCACCACACGTTCGCGCTCTATCGCTTTGAGGTTGTTGCCGTTCTTTCGACCCACCCAGGCCTGGCCCGTCTCGTCGGGGGCGGCAAAGGGATCAAAGCCCTCGTTGGTCCAATCCTCAAGCATCGCCTTAAAGTTGGCCATAAGTACCGGCGAGTCAAAAGTCTCGAGCAAATCCAGGCCTTTCTCCTTGAAGGCCGGGTTGAAAGTTCCCGCATACATCTCCACCGTTCCGTATAGATTGGTGGTACCGAACACATGATCGAAATTCACCTGGCAGTAGAAAAACCCCCAGGCCACGTCGCGCATCAGGGCCCGCAGGAATGCATCGGCCGAAATCTTATGGCTCATGTGCTGGCCCTGGGCCGTCCACTCTATGGTTGCGAAATACTCATCGCGGGTGAAGCTGAAACCGCCTATTTGAAAGCTGCGATAACCGGTCTCATCGCTGGGCTCAGAAGCGTTGACGCTAATATTGCATACAAGCTGCGGTGCACTGTCTTGTGTCATAGCCATTGTTATGTCTCCGTAATATTCAGTGTAGAAAGTTCGATGGTCGTCTAGCTCTCACAGATTTCAGCCCACTTCTCCACGGTCAATGAGCCGTGAATTGTCTGCTGCATAAGCACACCTGCACTGTCAGCAGTAAAGCGGTAGGCGGAACCTTTAGGCAGTAAGGCTTGGTGGCCTTTGCCCAGCTTTATCCAACCCATTTTGGGGCCTGAAGGTTCGCCCTCAAGGAGTACCGTCCCCTCGACGTCCAAAGGAGCATGACGCTCGGCGTCGTCAAGTTTGACCAGGTCGATGAGCACATTACCGTCCTGAACCCACACGTATTCATCATGGGAGCAGGTATACCAGGGCGATATTCCCTCGGTACGCACCGCTTCGATGACATATTCGAGGTTCTTTGCGACCACTACTTTTTCGTAGGGTGCCGACCGGTTAGCCACATCAAAGATATTCGAGAAAGTGTAGTATTTGGGATTATCATTGATAATCTCCAACTCGCCTTTCTGGAAGTTATCAAGCGACCCTAAAACTGTCTTGAACTCATTCATTGAATTGTCCTCTTGGCCTATTAAATTGAATCTCTTTGGAATTGAATCTGTGAATACCGAATAATGCCTTTTCGCAGATAAACCCGATTATCAACCTCAAATCTCTTCTCCGCAGGTAATATCAACCGCCTGCCAGGAAAGAATGTCTACTCGTGCAAAAATGTCCGCTTTGCTATAGGGGTCGCCCGCTAGAAATTCGCCCACCTGTCCTTTGTTTGCCGCCTCAACCACTAAAGCTGTGCCGTTCATGTTCAAATCATCATCTAAGGTCGGGCCACCCTGCACCACGCGTACGACATGCTTTTCTCTTAAGTACTGCCTGTGCTCCTGTCTGACTGCTTCTCGCGTCTTCAAGGTGCCCTCCTTATCCCTACAAACAACAATGTAATACATATTCTCTTTCCAGCAAGCACTAGCGCTAATTTGGCACCCGAATCAGACCGTGTGGGTCGGTGCGCCCCTCCCAAACGTACCGCCATTTAGAGCCGATAGCTGACGCTTGCGTACCATTGGCTACCACGGCCATAGGTCCCCGATAGAATTCCAGTGCCGGGCTGGGAGAAGCCGGTGGTCAGGGGGCGCTCGTCGGTTACGTTGATACCGCCCAGCGTGAAAACCCACTCTTGACCCGACGTTTCATAGCTAACATTCAGATTGAGATTCTCAGTCGAATCACGTTGCAATAGTAAGGTGCGCTCAGTGTCGTTCCACAGCTCATCCGTCCAGGTGTAGTCGACAAGAAACACCATAGTTCCGCCATGCCCCAGGGTAAGCTGGTATCGCGGGCTGATGTTAAACTGCCACTCGGGGGTTTTGGGTAATTCACTGCCCTTGAACACACCGGCCCGAAAGGCATCGGGGGCCAGTTGCGCTTCCGGGAAGATCGTATCGAATGTCGCATCCAGATAGCTCAGCGCCATGCTTACGCTGAACCCGTCGGAAAGCACCGCCTGCACTTCAACCTCTCCGCCCTTGATGGTCGCATCACCCTGATTATCGATCGTCGGACTAACACCCACCTGCTGATTCAGCTGAATATTTTCGTAATCGGTGGTAAAGATCGCTGCATTAATCTGTACGCTGTTATCGAACAGTTGCGTTTTTACCCCAAACTCGATCGTAGTGGCCTCTTCCTCATCAAACGCGGCAGATAACGGGTCGGCCTGCGGCACGGTAAAGCGCGTCGTCCATCCTCCGGTCTTGTAACCTTCAGACCAGGATGTATAGAACATAAGGTCATCAGCCGGATAGAGCTGCAGCCCGAGTTTTGCGGAGAAATTATCAAACTTCTGCTTCTGCTCATCCAGAAACCCGAATAACAAGGGTTCATCGCCCACCTCACCGAATAATTCCGGTATGGATTCGGCAATCGCCAGTAATTCCTCGGGTGACGTTGTGGAGTCTGCGGCAGCCAGGGGAAGTTTATAGGTCAGGCCATTCAGTTCCTGTTGCAGCATGAAAATACTCTTGTCTTCCTCGGTGTAGCGACCACCCACCGTCACCCCGAACCAATCGTTTATACGCCAGTCTACCTGACCAAATACCGCTATATTCTCCGTTTCTATATCGTTAGGACCGTAGATTTGCAGAAGGCCCTGTCCGAACATCGGATAATCAACCAACGTGCCCTCCTCTTCGAAATAGTAAACACCAATGACGTAGTTGATCGCGTCGTCCAGTGCCAGACCCGTCAGTTGGATCTCCTGAGAGAACTGGTCCTGTACCGTGGTGAATGAGTTATCGGCAATAACGAGTGGGGAGCCGTCCATATCCTGCGCGGCCGCCCAGTCCAGGTCACGATAAGACGTGATGCTCTTCAGCGATATTGACTCGTTGATATCCCAGCTGACGATGGCGTTCAAACCATAGGATTCAATTTTGGAGAAACTGGGGCCGGTTGAGTAACTGCTATCTTTATCACCGGTAATGAACTGGGAGTTAAAGGCCAGCCGATTGTTGTTCGGGTCATCGTCGACATTAACGCCGGCAAAGCCTGGCAGAATCAACTCTGGATTGACCTGCGTGCCACGACCGCCGCAAAAACCTGGGGGCAATGGCGCACCGGCGATACAAGCATTGTAGAGGTCCGCTACTACACCCAGTGGCAAGGACCCCGCAGGCAGATCGGATTCCGTGAATGCGTGCAGCAAAGTAGAATTTTGTCCTGCCTGATCCTGCTTCATATAGTCGCCCGACAAATTCACCGTTACCGAGTCTGATGCTTCCCATACCAGCTTACCGCGAACGGTCCATTCATCCTGGCCACCCTCTTCAGAGGATTGATCATAGCCGGCCATCCTGAAATTCCGAATGTCTTCCTGTACAAAGGGTTGATCTGTTCTGAAAATCTCTCGGGAATGAAAACCATCGCGCTGCTTGCTCGAAAACGCAATTGACGCACCTAAAGTGTCTGTCAGCGGATAGGACAGATAGCCTTGAAGGTCCTGTCGCCCGTCATCACCGACCGTGATATTCCCTTCGAGCTCAAACGCATCTCCCGGATTACGGGTAACAATGCTAATGGCGCCGCCAATAGTATTTCGCCCAAAGAGTGTGCCCTGGGGGCCTTTAAGTATTTCAATTCGCTCGACATCCGGCAGATCAAGATTCGCACCCACAGAGCGTGCCAGATAAACACCATCAAGATACACACCCACGCCGGGATCAATGTTCATCGCGAAGTCGTTCGATCCAATGCCACGAATGAATGCACCCAGTACTGCGGTAGAACCGGAGAACGGCGTGCCTGCATCAAGGGTGACACTCGGCGCTATGTTGGAAAGCGCTGAAACGTCGCCGACAGCCCTCTCTCTGAGCGCATCGCCTTGGAAGGCTGAGATGGATATGGGTACATCTTGCACATCCTGCGCGCGCTTTTGAGCCGTAACCACAACCTCCTCCAAGACGGCGGATTGAACTGTTTGTGCACAGAGGAGAAAAGTGGATGCAGATACCAGGCTGGATATGATGGTTCGGGTCGTTTTCAATCTGTTCGAATCAGAGTTCTTCATTTTATTGGCTCCTGAGCAAGCTGGGATCTTGAATGTGTTCGCAATGCGCCCTTTTGTTCGATTAAAAGATACGCATGAATTTATGCCCCGTCAAGCAATTGGGCGAAATAAGTTCGCTTTACGCACTTTTGTGCATATAGTGTATGGCAAAAGGGATTCCCAGAGCGAGACTACTGAGCTTCGGACCAGAGGAACCCTAAATCCTTAACTGTTTGTTATCAAAATATTATTAGTGATAATAGGCCCCCTGGGGGAAAGTAGAAAAACGTCTACTGACCACCCTGGATATTTGAAAATTGAGAGCGCATATTTATGAGAGATTCCGGAGATTTCGTTAAGTCCTTTGCCAAAGGACTGCAGATCATCACCCTTTTCTCTGCAGAGAAACCACAAGTGACTTTGGCAGAAGCTGCAGAACAAACTGGGATGACCCGTGCAGCTGCTCGACGTTTCGTGCTGACACTTAATGAACTAGGATATGTCAAGTTCGACGGGCGTCACTTCAGTCTGACCCCAAAAATACTGGAGTTGGGCTATTCATACCTGGCCAGTTTACGTTACTACAGTATTATCGAGCCCTACCTGCAAGAGGTAACTGATAAGGTGCAGGAAAGCACTTCAGCGGGCGTACTAGACAATACCGATGTTGTTTATGTCGCAAGAGCGGCATCGAAAAGAGTTCTCACAATTACGACCAGCGTGGGTACCAGAATACCCGCCTATGCCACATCTATGGGACGTGTATTACTGGCGAACCTGGAAAATCAACAACTGGACGAATACATGTCCAAAGTGAAGCTTGAGCGCATGACGAAATATAGCATTACCAAGGAATCGGCATTTCGTAAGGAGCTCGAAAAGGTCGTCAAGCAGGGCTATTCCATCATAGATCAGGAGTTAGAAATTGGCCTACGTACTATTGCAATTCCATTGCGCAGCACGCTTAGCAAGGCTGAAATAGGGGTTAATATCGCAGCTTCTGCGTCGCGCGTGGAAGTCGATGATCTGATTGAGACATTCCTTCCTGTGCTGTTGGAAATGAAGGAAAAGGCAGAGCATACAGCCCAACTGGCCTTCATTTAGTAACGCCCCAAGTAGTCATACAATAAACTGTCACTTCACTTCGTTTGACATCACCTTGCCATCGATGATTGCACTGTAAAAACGGGTAGAACCGGGTCGCAGATGTTGCTTACCGTTCGCTTACCAATAATTGAGTAGATTAATGATTACCGATCCTTGGTTTTATCTTGCCGCTGTACCCGCTGTGCTAATTACCGGCATGTCCAAAGGCGGTTTTGGCGGCATTGCATTACTGGCTGTGCCTCTCCTGGCACTCACTATCTCTCCAGTACAAGCGGCTGGCATTATGTTGCCTATCTTGCTGGTGATGGATGCCCAGGGTGTACGGGAATACCGAGGGACCTATGACAAGCGCAATCTATTGATTCTTATACCCGGTGCGATATTGGGGATTTTAGCAGGTGGGCTAACAGCGCAGTTTATAAACGACGACTTAATTCGTCTTTTTGTCGGCACCATAGCCATACTCTTTGCGGTACATTTTTTTGTCAAAGGTCGCTTCGCAGCGGCCGTTAAGAACCCCAATGCTGCACCTGGAGTGATATTGGGCATGTGTAGCGGCTTTACCAGTTTTTTGGCCCATGCAGGCGGCCCAACCTTCCAGCTATATATGCTGCCACAGAAACTCGATCGACGGACCTATGCCGGTACAGCGATTATTTTTTTTGCCGTGGTTAATTTTATCAAATTGGTGCCCTATAGTATTTTGGGCATGCTGGCGCCAGGTAATTTACTGACATCCTTGGTGCTGATTCCCCTCGCCATCGTAGGTGTCAAACTGGGTGTTTGGGCCAATAAAAAGCTTTCAAATGAGATCTTTTACAAGACTATCTACACAGCGATATTTCTGGTTGGGCTGATGTTGTATGGGCAAGTATTGGGGCGATCCTAACGAAAGAACTTTTCTGAACCAGTGAAATTCACCTCCTACGATTAATGTATTTACTATTTCCCATATATTGAACGACCCGCCACACCCGTCACACCCGTCGTACCCGTCACCAACCCGCTTCCCACAAACCCATACACCGCATCACCGGTGTCGAGCACGTCGAGTAAGACGGGTAGGTGCTCATTTTATTACCCGGGCAGGCCCCCATTCGCACCAGATCGACCTCTATATCTGCCCGTAGAATTTTTTTAGCTTTTTATAAAGACGCGACATTGTACAACCAAAAACGAAGCGCTCGCTCCTGTCGGATACTCCTGCTAATGTTGCGCATTGTCAGCATGGCTTTTTACCCCATCATCTGGAGTGCTCACGTGTCCCATCATCAAAAACGAGTTCTCGTCACCGGCGCCAACAAAGGGATCGGGCTGGCCATTGTCGCTGCAGCGCTGGAGATAGATGACAATGTAGAAGTCTTCCTCGGTTCAAGAGACCCTGCTCGCGGAGAAACGGCACGCAAGGATCTGCTGGCCAGGCATCCTGAGTGGGCCGAGAGACTTTACGCTCTACCCCTGGACGTCGCGGACGGTGCATCCGTTGAAAACGCCGCTGCTGAAATCGTTTCGAGGTACCCGGATGATCCACACCCTCTCTACGCAGTGGTGAACAATGCGGGGATAGGTTCCGAGGCTGGTGATATGCGTGCTGTACTGAATGTTAACGTGCATGGTATGCACCGGGTTTGCGAAGCATTTATTCCACTGCTGGATGAAAGCTCGGGGCGCGTCGTCAACGTGGCGTCAGCCTCCGGGCCCATGTTTCTAGCCCGCTGCCGCGCTGACATCCAGACTGCGCTCACCCGGACTGATATCACCTGGTCTGAGATCGAGAGCATAATGAACAGGTGCCTGGCCCTTGAGGCTCAGGGCGGCGACTTCGAGGCGCAGGGGTTTTCTGACGGGTCGTCTTACGGCCTCTCAAAGGCCTGCGTCAACGCCTACACCATCAACCTGGCGCGCTCCTACCCGACCATGCGAATCAATTCCTGTACGCCGGGCTATATCGAGACCGACATGACCCGCCCCTTCGCAACAGCCAGCGGGAGTTCACCGGATGAAATGGGCATGAAGCCTGCAGCGGAGGGTGCCAGAGCACCTTTACACTTGCTGCTCGGCGATGTTAGTACTGGCTGGTACTACGGCAGCGACGCTGTGCGTAGCCCACTGGACCGATATCGCGGCCCTGGTGAGCCTGCTCATGAGACAAAATGAACCATCATCGAATTGAAAAGTTCGGTTCGGCCCCACCCCGAAGTTCGGTTCCAAAAACCCGTTACCCTTCTTCGGCTTACCGCAACCCATCTCGGCATAACCCACCACAAATCTCGGCATAAGCTCGGTCTCGGTCGCACTGCCCTACCCCATCAGCAAAACCCGTGAGCTTTCTTCAACTTACTGCCCAGCTTCTCCTTAGACCATCCGACTCATAAGCGGAGGGTGTGTAGGGAGAATTCTTCTGGGGCTATAATTTTCTATAAGTTTCAAAGAGTTATAACTGCTTAGAGCACCCGACTATGGAAAGCGCTGTATTAGCAGGAGTTGATGGGTGTATAGCCTGTATAATTCCCTCTCCACGCGCCCGTAGCTCAGCTGGATAGAGTAACTGGCTTCGAATCAGTTGGTCGGGAGTTCGAATCGTTCCGGGCGCGCCAAGCAATTTTTTATATGCTTTCTATAGAAGTGGCATCCAACTATGCCTGTCAGTAAAGAACTACAAGCGATCATCGATGCAATACCGGCTGACTTTGCCGATCCGGCGGCTGACTACAATGCTGTACGCGAAATATTTGCCCCATTCCACGGTCAACCTGTCAGCGACGAATTGCGTATAACGATAATCGAGTATGGTGGCGTTCGGTGTGGCGAATATGAACTAGAAAATAGCGCACATAGCCGGACAGTATTCCATTGTCACGGTGGTGCCTTTGTCTCCACTCCGCTTGATGAGTACCATTTCTACGCCGAGATCATTGCTCGCCAAACCGATTGCAACGTGGTGATGCCAGACTATCGACTCGCACCAGAGCACCCCTACCCCGCCGCACATGATGATTGCTTCAATGCCTACTGCGGCCTCCTGGACAGTGGCGTGAACCCCAGGGATATCGTATTGGTGGGGGAGTCCTGCGGTGGCAGCCTCGCTGTAGGATTGATGCTGCGCCTGCGAGACATGAACCTACCACTGCCAGCTTGTTTCGTATCATTGACGGGCTGGTTTGACCTATCTGTGTCCGGAGATTCAGTGCCTGGCCGTGATCCATTTCTGACACCAGAGTGGGTTCGCAATCGAGGCCGGGACTACCTGGCAGGACAAATGAGTCTTGATGACTCACGCGTATCCCCAGCCTTTGCGGATTTGAACGGCCTACCTCCGATGTATTTGCAAATAGGTCAGCACGATACAGTCCGCGAGGGGGCGTCTTTGTTCGCCATCAATGCACTGTGTTCGGGTGTACATGTGACCATGGAAAGCTGGCCCGGAATGATCCAGGGTTGGCATGGCCTGGTGAATGCCGGAGTGCCTGAGGCAACCGATGCGTGGAAAAGAATTAGTGACTACATAACTGAACAGACAATCATTTAGTAGCGTCCAGCGCCCTAGCGGGCAATGCCGTGGGTGATGATATAGTCCAGGTCAGGGTGAGAGCTCTGCCCAGGGATCACTCGGGCGGGATGGGCGCGCCAATCCACAAATGGAGAATCTTATGGCTGGAGGCTTTGCTAAAGATGGCGCAGTCCAGGAGCAGATTGATGCCAGCCTGGACGACGAGGTAAAGCGCGCACGCAGCCAGCTACCTCAGGGCGAAAGCCTACTTGAATGCGAGGAATGCAATACCACTATTCCAGAGGCTCGCCGAAAAGCAATTCCTGGCGTACGCCTGTGCGTAGCGTGTCAGGAAACTTTAGACGAAGAGCAGTCAGCCTTTGCCGGTTATAACCGCCGCGGCAGTCAGGATAGTCAGTCCAGATCACCATGATTGCTCTATCTATCCGCGCGGGTAATCGTCTGCATGTTCTGGAATGGGCGGGGGTTGGAACTGCTTTTGCGGGATTTGTATTCCTGGTCCTCCCCGGCGTCTCTGCCCCATCACCATCGGGCTTTCTACTCATGTCCCTTGCAGGCGTAGCGTGGGGTATATATACATTGATGGGAAAGGGCTCAAAAGACCCACTGGCCGACACCAGTTACAATTTCTTGCGCACTACACCGATGTTACTCATCTTCGTGCTGATGACCTTGTCATCGTCTGCACAGTACTCCAGTCAGGGCATTCTACTTGCGTTTTTGTCCGGAGCCATCGCATCTGGACTCGGATACACGATTTGGTATACAGCACTGCGTGGACTATCTACGACGCAGGCCGCAGTCGTACAGCTGTTCGTTCCTGTCATCGCCGCCATGGGCGGAGTCGCCTTTTCAGAGGAGACCATCACCTTGCGCCTACTTGAATCTACTGTATTGATCTTGGGGGGCATACTGCTAGTAGTACTAGGCCGACACAGAACGTCGATTTAGTACATAACTTTGGGAAATCCATCATCGTCAAAAACAGCGCCTAGGGCCCTACTGGCTTTTACTTTCCCACTCATAATCGGACGGTGTGTTGGTAGAATCGTGGCTTTTCATAAATTCATAGCAGAACCATAAAGTTATGGAAGACGCACCCTCCGACTCTGGAGAGATATGGGTGATACGCAGCCGGTGGGTCAATTGTCTGTATAATTCAATATCCACGCGCCCAGTGCTACATAATCTATCGGAGTGAGAAGTACATATGGAAATCGCCTTTTATCGATATCTGCTCAATCCTGTAATGCGCACACTACTGCGTTCCCCGCTTCACTGGATCACCAGCAAGAATATCGCCATCCTGTATTTTAACGGTTGCAAGAGCGGCCGCAAGCTCAGCACTCCACTCAGTTATACCCAAGAAGGCTCTACTGTGCGCCTGCTCTCCAGTAGCGAGACACAATGGTGGCGTAATCTTCGTGGCGGTGAGACACCTGTTGATATTGAGATCGCTCGCCAGCGCCTGTCGGGTACGGCGGTGCTATTTGAAGGAGACAGTGAAGCGCTGCGTGAGGGCGTGAGGCGATTTATTTCAGCACTACCCCGGGATGCCAAAGTGTATGGATTGCAGCTCGATAAAGAGCGCAATTTGCGGGAGTCTAGTCTGGCTAGCATTGCGCCGCGCCTGGTGCTGGTAGAGATCAGCGTGGACCCGCTCTAGCAAGACACTGGCAGTTTCATCGTCAGAACTCTGTGGCATGAATTCGCCGCGGAAGGTTTTGGCGAGGATGGATTTGTTATTCACGCCAGGTGTACGACGACTTCCCGCGAGCCGGCATGGTGTCGATGCTCCCACACGGTGTACCCTGCCATGTGCCCAGCAGCAGTTCACCTGCCTGATATGGCACGCTGATCTGGGTCCGGATAAACAGCGTACAAAGGCCTTCCGTCAGGCCACTGGCGGACACCAGAGTCGATATTTTGTCTGTAATACCGTGCAGACCCTGTCCACGCACTGCTATGTAGTAGAGCCAAACTGCGTAGCTGATGATATCGGGTGGAAATCGGTGGCGTTTATATGTATTCATCCATCGACTCTACCAATCTCGGCCAGTTAAGTTGGCAATACCTTCTCCGATTCTACCAAAGTTGGAGAGTTAACTTGTCAGTACCCTCCGAGATGTCGGACCACCGCATCGCTCGCTCTCTTACCCTGGTCGACTGATTGTTGACCCAGGTCAACAACGCCAGGCGATTCCATCACCGCCTTCGGTTATGCTGGTAAGGCAACCTCCTAACCAAGGCGTAAGCTATGGACCAGTTGCCGAGTAAACTGGAAGACGGCGCGACCATCGCCATTGTCGGGGGAGGCCCCGCGGGTGCCTTCTCAGCCATTCATCTTATCGACCAGGCCCAAAAGCACGGGCTTCGGTTGCGCATTGTCATCTTTGAACGCAATTGCCAGCCCGACACAGCAGATGCTTCCCGTCTCTGGGGTGCCTATGCAGGGTGCCCACAATGCGCGGGGGGGATCTCACCACCGCTGTACCATGCGCTTCAGGCGCTGGACATAGCTCTGCCGCCGGATATCGTGCAGGCGGAGATATCCTCCATCACGTTGCAGGGCAACTGGAAGAGTGTCATCTTGCCGGTGCCGAGGGGTCAGAAATTGCTGTCGGTTTACCGCGGTACGCTGCCGTTCGCAGGTCACCATCGCAGGTGTTTTGACGCGATGATGCTGGGTATCGCCCAGGACCGAGGCGCGCAATTGATTGGCGCGAGCGTATGTCGTGTCGCCTATGACGGACGCGGTGCAGTGAAAGTTTTCTACCGCGTCAATAACAAGGAAAGTGAACTGAAAGCTGGTCTTGTGGTATTCGCCGGTGGCGTCAACGAAAAACCGGGAACATCAGTCAAAGTGCCCGGCACTGTCGGGTTGATGCGCCAGTTACAGCCACACTACAACCCGCCTCATCTGCGTAAGGCTCTCATTTTCGAGCTGGAGGGACTTCCGGAGACCAACGAGGAGATCCCGGGTGAGTTGCATTTTATAGAGAGTAGTTCCGGTCGTCTGCAACTCGAAATGTGCTCAATCCTGTCGAAACGCGGCTACATCACGGTGACATTAATAGGCAAGAGCGTGGATGCTTCGGTAACGCACCAGCAGAATCTACGTGTGATCCGGAACTTTATGAACCTGCCACAAATAAAGGATACATTGCCGCGGCAGATGCAGCCCCGCATCCGGTGTGTCTGTAATCCCAACCTAGTAGTTGGCACTGCCTCAATGCCTTTCGGGAACAGAGTGGCTGCAGTTGGGGATATGGCAACATGTCGCAAGTACAAAGACGGGATCCTTTCTGCTCACAACACGGCCGGTTCGCTAGCCGCCGCTGCCATTGAGGAGGGCGTGGATCAGGCCAGCCTGAGGCGGGGCTATGGCCCATTGATTGATCGCTTCCGCGAGGATAATCGCTATGCAGCCATTATTTTCTTCCTATACCGTTGGTTTTTCATCAGCCCCGCACTGAGCCGAATCATTTACCAGGCCTACGCCAGCGAAAAGAAGTCAAAGCCTGAACGGAAGCGCAGTTTAAAACACATCTTCTGGGCGATATCGAGCGGAGATGGGGCCTACCGAGATATTGCTTGGGCGATGCTGCGACCTTCCACCTTGTGGATGATTCTGTGGGGCGGTGTTTTCGTCACCCTACGCAATCGCCTGACAGAGCTGAGCTTCGGGATCGACTGGCATGGTATCGGCAGAGTGCCAACGGTAGTGTCAACCAGGGAGCTCGAGGAGAAACGGCCCATATTGTTACCGACCGACTGGTACACAGGCTCGAGGCAGCACCCACCGGAATTCGAATGTATCTACACGGTCCGCGTGCGCTGCAATGAGCAGGACGCGCGGTCATTGCTGGCAGAATTCGGCGAGGAAAAACG
>JBALVT010000103.1:0-14254 GCA_036961345.1 Halioglobus sp. | reverse complement strand
GCTGCCAATATCCATTTGCTCACGGCTAAATACGTTTGCTTCTGATATCAGATCCGCCTCCAGGGCATCGCAGTAGTAGCGTGCATTTTTGGGAGGCGCAATCGCGTTCCTAGCATCTTTAATTGCGGTGAAGCAGCGGGCCTTATGGCGGCCACGATGGCGTGTGGTGGGGCCTATATAATGCTCGAGAATTGATGCGGTTCTGGATGAAAGATGCTTGTCCATGCCTGCAGCTACGATAGGTGTTCCCGGTTTCACTGTGGTAGCCAGGATCGCCAATTGGTATTCAAAGTAGGACAGCAGTTTGGGTATTTTCAGGGCAACCGCTGAACAGTTACCTGCTGGCCTGGCAGTGCTTGCAACGATCACCACTGGGGGCAATTGGTTGAGCAGGAGGTTGTTCTGTATAGCAATGCTGGATAAGGCTGAGTCTGTCCATACTGCCGTAGGCTTCAGCGCCACGGCCAACGCGCCTTGTTCGTCATTGACGGCGAGCACACTATTCGCTGGTAAGTTTTTCTCATGCAGCAGTTCAATCAGTAATGTGTCTGCGCTGTTCCAGGCACTCAGGTTTTCCTGCTTTCGTGCCGGATAACGCTCAAGTGCAAACTCGCCGACTATCGTTGAGATCAACTTGTTATTCAAGAGCTGAACACCGCCAATAAACGACCGAGCTTACGTTTCTCCAACATAGAGTGTCAGTTTCTGCCCTGGCTGAAGATAATCGCGGGGGTTAAGTGAGTTCCAGGCAATCAGTTGATCAATTGATACCTTAAACTTGCCTGCGATTATGTACAGGGAATCACCTTGCCTGACGCGGTAACCTGTTCGGGTTTTGGTGCTTGAAGAGGCCATGGCCAGACTGCTGGCCCAGGCAGTGCCATGCGGAATCATCAGGTTGTCGCCCGCTCGGATTCGGCTGCCCCGGATATTGTTCACCTCCTGCAGCAAACCTACTTCGGTATTGAAGTTTTTGGCGATACGAATAAGGCTGTCACCGCGTCGAATACGGTAATGTTGCCACTGAACGCGATCCTCAGGTGTTAATTGTGCAATGGCGTTAGTGAGTAATAGACCAGTGCCAACGGGAACCAGTAACTCCTGGGCTTGCTTGGGTGCTGTAGCCCAGCGCAGTTGACCGGCATTAAAGCTGCGCATGGCAGCCAGCTCCATTTGCGCTAGATCAGCGGCCTTGGCCAGTTCAATTTGGCCCAGAGTCTCCACCACTTCAAACGCAGGTTCATTCGCTATGGGCGTAAACTCTACGCCCCATATCTCTGGAAAGGCGACAAAACCACTAATGGCTATAAGGCGTGGAACGTAACGCTGGGTCTCTCTAGGCAGTTTCAGTGACCAGTAGTCGGTTGGTTTGCCCCGGTTGCGATTGTCTCGCATGGCCCTTAAAACGCGACCCTTGCCGGAGTTGTAGGCCGCCAGTGCCAGCAGCCAATCGTTATCCAGATCGGCATGTAATTCTTCGAGGTAGTCTAGTGCCGCTCTGGTGGACTCGCGTACATCTCGCCTGCCGTCGTACCACCAGTTTTGTTCCAGGCCCAGATCACGGCCAGTGCCGGGCATTATCTGCCAAAGTCCTGCGGCATGTGCAGAGGACAGTGCGAACGGACTGTAGGTACTTTCCAAAGCGGGTAGCAGGGCAATTTCAATCGGCATCCCGCGCTTTTCTACTTCAGTGACAATGTAATACAGGTAGGGTTTGGCGCGCTCGGATACCACTGGCACATAGTTTCTCTGCCGCATGTAGTGCTTTCGCGCCTCAACAACAGCTTTGTGTTCTATTGTGTGCAGGCTGAGTTGGCTGCGAATTCGCTCCCAAAGGTCCTCAGGGGCCTTCTGTTGCGCCTCTTCGGCGTGTTCTTCGCGTGTTTCAGCGGCGATTGGCTCAGCAGCGACAGCGGGAGGAGTGGCTGCGGCATCCCCGGTTTCTTCTACTGGCAAAGACTGGCAGCCGAGCAGAATTAACCCGGTAGAAATAACTGTAATTAATGACCGTAACTTCATGTTTTTAAGCTATTTTATGGTTTATAATTTGCGAGAGGTAGGGGCTTTTTTCCTGCACGTCAAGACAATTGCAGCGACCTTTTACTCTCAATGTTTGGCGAGGATACCAGCGTTTAGTGCAGCTGAAAGTAAAAAAATGCAGTAATATGCAATTAGTGCCCCAGAAACCACAGATCAGAGCTATTTGAGCCCATGACAACCAAGAACAGCGACATTTTTGCAGAACTTGAGCAGTGGTATGCCCGCAGCAATGGTCTGTATGTGCTGGACAATATCAGGCGCTACCTAGAGAGCCGATTGGATACAGCTTTTGGTTACCACATTCTGCAGCTGGGGATTACGCGGCAACATCCCCTGTTTGAAAGTTGCAATATCAACCATAGGATTTATGCGTCGGAGCAAGGCGGTGAGGCAATAGGCCTGGTCGCCAATGGCGATGAACTTCCGCTCGAAAGCGACAGCATAGATGTTCTTATCGCACACCACAGCTTGGAATTTGATGAAAATCCGCATCAGGCGCTCAGGGAGATGCACCGGGTGCTGGCGCCGCAAGGGCATCTGATCGTCGTGGGTTTTAACCCCTACAGTGTCTTTGGGGGCGCCGCTTATCTCAGGGGCCTGTCGGCCAAATCAGCCTGGAGTCACCATAATCCGGTAAATACAGCGCGTGTTACAGACTGGCTGAATCTACTGGGTTGTGAAGTACGGGATTCTACTTATCTGTATTCAATACCGCCCATAGGGAATGGCAAACTTCGGAACTTGATGATCAACTGTGACGGTTGGTGTAACGCACATAATTTACCGGTGGGCGGCGTCTATGCGATGCACGCTGTAAAACAGGTGTCCAGGCTCATACGGCCGCGCCGCCGGCTTTTACCTGCCCGCGAAAGTCTTATCGGCCTGACGGTAGCAAAACCCACGGCGGCACAATATCCTGCGCCTACAGTACACAAACTAAGACATGGAGATAAAAAAGATTGAAACATGTGGAGATATTTACCGACGGCGCCTGTCGCGGTAACCCAGGCCCAGGAGGCTGGGGAGCACTGCTTCGCTATCAGAATAAGGAAAGTGAATTGTTCGGTGGGGAAGCTGAGACCACCAATAACAGAATGGAGATGCAGGCCGCGATTGAAGGCCTCAAGGCACTCAGCGAACGGTGTGAAGTGACGCTAACAACCGATTCTGTCTACGTGCAAAAGGGCATTACCGAATGGCTGCCTGGCTGGAAGAAAAGAAACTGGAAGACCGCCGCGAGGAAGCCGGTGAAAAATTCCGATTTATGGATTTTGCTGGACGAACAAAATCAAAGGCACAATGTGAAATGGTGCTGGGTAAAGGGGCACAGTGGTCACCGCGAAAATGAAATTGCCGACGACCTTGCCAATCGTGGGATAGATGAGATGGCCGCCTAACGCGGTACCCCCGTTTCCCGGGCTATCGCCCGTGGATTCGATTTCAAAAATTCAATTTGGGATTCACTTTGAGACAGATCGTACTAGACACCGAAACAACCGGTTTGGAAGTTGGTCAGGGCCATCGCATTATCGAAATCGGCTGCGTGGAATTGTTCAATCGTAAACTTACTGGCAATCACTATCATTGCTATATTAACCCCGAAAGAGAAGTTGATCAGGGCGCGATCGAGGTGCACGGCATAACCGATCAGTTTTTGACCGATAAACCCGTGTTCTCGCTGGTGGCTCAGGATTTTGTTGATTTCGTGGGCAGCTCAGAATTGGTCATTCATAACGCGCCTTTTGATATTGGTTTTTTGAACAGTGAATTACAGCGCCTTGAGCGCGGTTATAACCCGCTTAATGATATCTGTAGCGTTATTGATACCTTGATCATGGCAAGGCGGAAGCATCCCGGTCAGCGCAATAGCCTCGATGCGTTGTGCCAACGCTATGGCGTGGATAATTCTCAGCGGGACCTTCACGGTGCCTTGCTTGATGCGGAAATTTTGGCCGACGTTTACCTGACAATGACCGGTGGGCAAACTGCCTTGCAGTTGTCGGATATTGCGGCTAATGACAACGATACCGGTGGTGACCACATCAGGCGTCTGCCAGATACCCGCGAGCGCCTACCGGTTATTAGTGCTGCTTCGGATGAAATACTCGCGCACGAAGCACAACTGGACATGATTGCCGGAAAAAGTGAAGGAAAGGTTTTGTGGCGGGAGCTGATTAAGTAACAGCATCCCGCCGGAAGAGTCCTAGATGAAAAGACTCACGCAGAGCATACCAACGCCGCCCATGACGATTGTGTAGGGCACAGCCATAATCACCATGCGGCCGTAGGACAATCTCACCAGGGGAGCCACAGCAGATGTCAGCAAGAACAGAAACGCTGCCTGGCCATTGGGTGTGGCAACGCTGGGTAGGTTGGTACCCGTATTGATAGCGACTGCCAGGGCTTCAAATTCCTGTCGGTTGATACTCCCGGCATCAAGAGCCGCCTTCACTTCGTTGATATACACGGTCGCAACAAACACATTGTCGCTTATCATCGACAGTATGCCGTTGGCGGCAAAGAACATGGTGGGACGCACGTCGGCATCCAGAGCCAGTACATAGTCAATGACGGGTGTGAACAGGTGTTGGTCGTGAATCATGGCGACAATCGCGAAAAATACCACCAATAACGCTGTGAACGGCAGTGCTTCTTCAAAGGCATGGCCCAGCTGATGTTCTTCAACTACGCCGTTAAAGGCGGTCAGCAGGACAATCACCAGCAATCCAATCAAACCGACTGCAGCGAGATGCAAGGCCAGGCCCACGACCAGAACAATCGCAACCAGGGCCTGAATCCACAATCTTGCCTTGGCCCGGGCATTGCGAGAAGACTCTTCCTTAACCTGGTATTCCTCCAGCACCCTGCGCACATTGTCCGGTATCTTGGCGCCGTAGCCGAAGGTTCCCGTGACTTCCAGCAAAACGCAGGTAATCAGGCCGCAGATCAGTACTGGCAAGGTAACGGGCGCCATAATGGTCGCAAATTGGATGAAATTCCAATCTGCCACAGTGGCAATCAGCAGGTTCTGTGGCTCGCCCACGAGGGTGCAAACCCCGCCGAGCGCGGTGCCGACGGCGCCATGCATTAACAGGCTGCGCAGGAATGACCTGAATGTCTCCAGATCTTCATGGTGGCTCTCTTGCACTGAATTATCGTCGGAGTGGTCGTGGCCCTCATCATTGAGCTTCCTGCCCGAGGCGACCTTGTGATACACCGAATAAAAGCCGATTCCCACGCTGATTAATACCGCTGTTACTGTGAGGGCGTCCAAAAAGGCCGATAAGACAGCGGAAACGAGGGAGAAGAGTAAAGACAGAACTGCTTTGGATTTGACCCCCAGCAGTATCCGTGTAAATACGTAGAGCAGGAGTTCTTTCATGAAGAAGATGCCAGCTACCATAAACATCAGGAGCAGGATGACTTCAAAGTTCGCCAGAGTTTCTTCGTAGACCATATGCGGGGAGGTCATGCCAAGCAATACGGCTTCTATGGCCAACAAACCCCCGGGTTGCAGGGGGTAGCAGCGCAATGCCAGCGCCAGTGTAAATATAAACTCCCCGATAATGATCCAACCGGTAACAAATGGCCCCAGCGCCATTAGTAGAAAGGGGTTTATCAGCAGAAAGCCAATAATCGTTTGTTTGTACCAGGCGGGAGAAGAGCCGAGGAAATTTTTCCAAAAAGCGTGTGTCATGGAGTCGTTCATCTGGGGTCCGCTGGGATTATTTGAATTGTTGATTGGCATTCTACGATAAACCCCGCCTGTATCGTAAGCTTTGCCTGCAATTAATTGCGTTTAGCGGCCTTTGGCGACTTGCCCATATCTGAGGCGGGGCATACTATAGCCGGTCATTTTTCACAATCATCTGGAGAGCGCATGTTCCAGCCGGCAAATCGACCGCCCGAGAACTATGAGGGTGGCCTACACATTGTTTTTCAAAAAGGCGAGCTGGTATCTGACATGCGTGGGTCTGAGCCATGCATGATAGAAGCAAGAGTGCTCGAGTTGAGTGGTTGGCAAGTGCGGCAACGACTTTTCCTTGGGCTCTGGCACGATACGGCCTGTTTTGCGGTTGAAATTGAGCCTGCCGATGATCTGGATCCCATGCAGTTTCAGCGGGGCAATCTGTATCAGGTATTGGGGCGAATCGATGAGCAACTCTTTGCGCTTGCAGGGCGTGCATCTCAGTTACTGGCCTGGGAACGAGATCACCAGTTTTGCGGCCGCTGCGGTGAAGCCATGCAAATGGATGTTGGGGAACGCGCAATGCGTTGTGAACCATGCCAGACCATCAATTACCCACGAATTGCCCCGTGTATCATTGTCCTGGTAACCCGGGGAGAGGAGTTGCTACTAGCCCGCAATGCCAATTTTCCGCGGCCAATGTACAGTACGCTCGCTGGTTTTATTGAAGCGGGTGAAACAGCAGAGGAAACGCTGGTTCGAGAAGTGCACGAAGAAGTAGGCGTTCAGGTAAAAAACATTCGCTATTTTCAATCCCAATCCTGGCCTTTTCCCAGCCAGTTAATGCTGGGATATTTCGCTGAGTATGCCGGGGGGGATATTGTGTGTGATCTGACCGAGATAGCAGACGCTCAGTGGTTTCACTACACCGAGCTGCCGATGATTCCACCCGTTGCATCAATTTCTGGGCAGCTGATTGAACATTACGTTAATACACTGCGTTAAGACATAACCTTACCTTATTACTTTATATTGAAACTCTGGAGTTTTTAGATTGGACTATTTATACGAGTACGGCCTTTTTCTGGCACAGGCAGGCACCATCGTTGCAGCAATACTCATTGTGGTGGGCAGCATTGTCGCCATGGGGCAGCGACAAAAGTCGGAAGGCGAAGGGCATATAGAAATTAAGCATCTGAATGAAAAATATGACCACATCAGGGAAAGCCTCGAAGAAGTGACTACTGATGAAGAAACACTAAAGGCCGCTGCCAAGGCAAAGAAAAAAGCAGAGAAGAAAGAGGCCAAGGAAACCAAGAAAAAGAGAAAGGCTTCCGAAGATGGTGTTCTGGAAGATGACAAGGCACGGGTATATGTACTGGACTTTGACGGCGACATAAAAGCCAGTGCCGCTGACAATCTGCGTGAAGAAATATCAGCAGTATTGCCCCAGGTTCGCCCGGGCGATGAAGTGTTGGTTAAACTCGAGAGCCCCGGCGGCATGGTGCACAGCTATGGCCTGGCATCCAGCCAATTACAACGTATTACCGACGCAGGCGTACCGCTCACGGTGGTTGTAGATAAGGTGGCTGCCAGTGGCGGTTACATGATGGCCTGCGTGGCAGACAAAATTCTGGCTGCGCCGTTCGCGGTGTTAGGTTCAGTGGGTGTGATCGCCCAGCTTCCCAACTTTCACCGCCTGCTCAAGAAAAATGACATCGACTTTGAATTACTCACGGCCGGGGAATACAAACGGACACTCACTGTGTTTGGTGAGAATACCGATAAAGGCCGGGAAAAGTTTGTCGAGGAGTTGGAACAAACTCACGTGCTTTTTAAAGAATTTGTGGGCTCAAATCGCCCCGCTCTGGATATAGAGAAAATCGCCACTGGTGAAACCTGGTACGGTCAGCGTGCGCTGGAAGTGGGTCTCATCGACGAACTGCAAACTAGTGACGCATACGTGCAGGACAAACTTAAAGAGCATGATGTATACGAAATTAAGTTTGTGCATAAAAAGAACTGGCAGGAAAAAATGGGCCTGGCCGCAGAGGGCGCTATGGAAAAAACCTTTTTGAAAATTTGGCAACGCGTTCAGCAGCGTGGCAACTATTAGTATTAAATAGCCTGGAACCTCCGCGCTGCCAAAAACAAACAACCGCTGTCATTGAGATTGATAGCGGTTGTAATCAAATATACCAGCTTCAATCCCGTCTTTTTCTTTATGCATAGCGTGAAACTTATCGCTAAGGCGCCAAAACCAGGGTGCGTTTCGCGGCACAGAATAAAGCGAAGCAAAGCGATTTGCATCCGCTCGGTTCTTTATCGAAGCGACATGTTTCACAAAGTTTGGCAAGTCTTGCTCATTTACCTGGATAAAGCTGTTGGGGTAGGCGCCTAAGAGCCCCCTGACAACTGTTAAGCTGTCATCGTTAGGTAGTCGCCGTTTTTGTTCCTGAAACGGTTGCGATATATTCAGGTAAGCATTGTTGCGAATAATGGTGTATGCCTCATCGCGACCTTCTCCAATGACATTCACAAAATTTACCTGTGGAATAAAGCTGTTGTGGAGCCCAATATTTGCCTCCAGCGCTTCGAACGCCTCCACCACTGTGACCGAGGCCGTTTCGCGGTAGTCGTAGCGCTTAGCCTCGGCGCCATGAATACGCTCGCGCATTCTCAGTAGTAATTCTCGCTTGGGGTCATCTGTTTTGTAGACCACGTCGGTATCACGCGCGAACACGTCACTGGTACCAAAATAGTGCTCCTTCGCGGAAGGTCTGGCGTCTCTATACCAAAAATCCCGTAACTCGAGACGTGTCTTTGGGGGCAAAAACATCAAAAAATTGTATTCGCCTTCCATACGCAAAAAATCCATATACAGGCGAGATTCCAGTTGATGCGAGGCACCACCATAGACGTCGAAACCTGCGACGAGTAAATAGTGTATGCGTTCGAGTAGGGGATAGGTAATCACCCAGGCGGTTTTGGGTACATTCCCGACCAGGCCTTTTACGACTGAGGCAGTGTCGAAGTGCCTGAATATCGTAAGCGTAGCATTGTTGTTATTGCCGTCTCCAGCCCATATGTCCTCGATGTCGATATTACGACCTGCATCATTCAGTGAGGCCTGTAGATACCTGGATTTTGCCTTGGCATATTTTTGCTCGGCCTTGGCATAGCTTCGCCAGCTAAACAGGTCAACCGGGGTTCCGGTAGAAACCGTAGGTAGGCGTAAGTTGCTGGCTTCCCTGGCAAGAAATTTAGCGTTTTGCTCGGGCTCTGCACTGTCGGGGTCGGCAAACATGACCCAAAAATGATCGTCGATAACATTCAATGCAATTTGCCCACGGCATACCGGGCCCTTGATGAAGTTCATTATGCTAAATTGCGCTTCCTCCAGCAAAAATCGATAACGGGACTCTGCGGGTAATGCGTGAAATCTCAAAAATGGGTTGTCTACCATAGCCAGGCTGTAGTCAGGCAGAACGGGCAGGTCGTAATCCGGCTCTAGAAACAGGCTCTGGTACCAGTCCATTCTAGCCTGATCAAAACGGTAGGGCATGTGACGCTTGTCCAGAATAGTCATCGGCATACGCTGTAGACGATAGTAGAATTCTTTTGTGCGCGGATCATCGAAAGGACGACGCGTGGCAATAAGCCCTATATTACGTTTTGGAGGGTTGTGTGACCGCACCATGCGAAACCACACAGGGTTGTTCTCGTCGCCAAGGTATAGGCCTGCCAAAAAGAGGTGCTCGTACAAATACCGCGACATCAATTTTTCTTTCTTCGTTGTGCCGTTTAAAAATGTCTCCCACTTGGCTAGTTGTGTGGCAATGGCACTGGAAAGCGGAGCGGGCTCTGGCTCTGGCGCACCCATCTTCAGCCAATCGGTCATTAACTGATGTTCGTCGGTGGTAAGCCCGGGCAGGCCGTAGGGCATACCCCACAAAGGGTACTTGGCAGAAAACTTTTCGAACTCATCTTGTTTGGGGCACTGCTGATCACGATTCAAGGCAAAATTGAAGGTTTTCGAAAGCTTGCCGGAGGCCGGTAAGGGGTGTTTCTTTTTGAGATCGAGCATCTGGTACATAACACCTTGCTCGGGATTTTTTTTGTCCAAAACAGGGTAGAAGCCCTTTTTTCGCCATTGCTCTTCGTTCAGGCCGTCGTCGAACAGCCGTGTCATTTTCGCCGCAACCAAGCGAGTGCCGTCGTAGACCAATGCCTTGCTTGCCCCGCGTTGTAAGCCGGCATTGGCTTCCAGTTTTAATTGGCAAGGGGCGTCGTAACAACCGTGGCAAACCATGCAGCGCTTTTCTTGCAGGGCAACAGCCTGGTTTGCGAGGAGGGCATGTGGGTTGCTGTTTTGTGAATGGGCTGCAGCGGTGGGAAGTGCTGCCAGCAGTATGAAAACAAGGCGGATGGAAATTTTGTACACGTAGAACTTTCTCCAATAAAGGGTACGATTGCGGGAATTAGGGCTCTTTGCAGTTGCCTTTTAATATGATGGCACGATTGATGAGCGCGTCTTGATCGCCTTCCTCATCTGCCAATACCGAGCCGGTGATATCGGCCTGTGGGTTCGCACAGGGGTCTTCATTTGTCATGGTGAGCCATCCCAAAATGCCCACGAGGGATATTATCGCGATAAATGTGATAATTTGCATGCTTTGTTTGTAGCGCATGGGTCGTTAATATTCCAAAAATAAACGCTGGAAAACACAGTATAACTGTCTATCATCACACAATCCCTTATATTCAAACAATCATAATTCAATAAGGAGAACAAGGCATGAGTAGTCCAACTGAGGGCCCTATGCGTGGCGTTAGAATTTTAGACCTTGGCAGTATGATAGCGGGCCCGGCGGCGGCCAGTATATTGGCTGACCAGGGTGCAGATGTCATTAAAATTGAGCCGCCAGGTATTGGTGACGTGATGCGCTATCTGAGCGCCACCCGGGGCGGAGTCAGTAGCCTTTTTCAAAACAGCAATAGAGGCAAACGTTCTCTGGCGCTAGACCTAAAATCTGCCGAAGGCATCGAAATTGTTCACAAACTATGCGCTGAAGTAGATGTGGTGCTGCACAATTTTAGAGCAGGGGTGGCCGAGCGCCTGGGAATAGACTACGAGACCCTTAAAAAGCATAACCCGGATATTATCTACCTGTGGATTAACGGCTTTGGGGTAGAGGGCCCCTTGGCGGGCAAGGCGGCTTACGACAACGTTATTCAGGCATTTGCCGGTGTTAGCCAAAGCCAGTCCGATGAACAAACGGGTGAGCCTATTCAGTATTATCAACTGTTCAGTGACAAACTCACCGCGCTTACGGGTGCACAGGCTATTTCTGCAGCACTGTTTGCAAAACAACAGGGCAGGGGCGGGCAGCGCATTAATCTTTCAATGGTAGATACAGTGGTAAGCTTTTTGTGGGCCGATGCCTCAGGCACCGCCACATTTTTGGATGAAGGGGCGCAGGCGGGCATGAATGTTGGCCGCTTGAAACTCATGGAGTTCAGCGACGGCTGGGGGGCCATCGCCCCTGTGACAGACGCGCAGTTTCACGGCATTTGTAAGGCTTTCGATATTGACTCTTCAAGGCCTGAACTAAAAACAGCAATGGCACGTAATGCCAACCCTGAATTGTTGGACGATATGTTCAGAGGGCTTCGCGACAAAGCCAAAAACATGCCCACCAAAGAAGCGATTGCCCAGATCGATGCCGCAGATGTGCCCTGCGCTGAAGCATTGTTTCTGACGGACTTGCCAGCACATCCGCAGATGCAAGCCAATAATAGCTTTGCCCAAAGTGACCACCCGATGGCGGGAAGAATAGTAGAGCCACAGAACCCCCCGAATTTTTCAGCTACGCCTTCGGGAGTTGGTGCCTGTTGTGCGTCGCTGGGGCAGCATACCGATGTGATTCTGGCAGAGTTGGGGTATGACGATGTGTCGATAGCGACGTTGCGTGAGGAAGGGGCAGTGGGTTAGGTTTGCTACCTTGGCAGCAGCGTTCATTTAGTCAAATTCTTCCAGACGAGTGCCAGTGAGGCAAATATAGGTAATGATACCCACGGTACTTTAGTCACCGGCTTCAGTTGATATACCAAGGATGGTATGAGCATGGAAAATTCGGGACCAGCACTGCCGTTAACAGCGGCGTTCTGCGGTTATCGAAATGGATAGCGGGCTGATGTCTCTGGCATTGGTGGCTCAGCTCCATCAGCTTGCGGTGAATCCGGGGCAGCTGCAACATCAGTTTGCACCTGATTATGGCAGTTGTACATCAGATGATATTTTGCGCGCGGCACGGTCTCTGGACTGCAAGGCGAAAAAGCTCAGTCTTAACGCCGGCGAATTGAGCCAGCGTACTCTGCCTGCCATAGCGCTAGCTAAACCGTCGGGCTACTTTGTTCTTGTTCGTATCCTCGATGAAAAAGAGGGTGATCAGCGGTATCTCATTCGGCGGATGGATCAACCCCAGCCCGAGATGATTAGCGCGAGCGAGCTGGTGGGCCTTTGGACAGGGGAGTTGATCTTGTTAGTCCCCGAACGGGGCCCGAGGCAAAATCAGGCTTCTTCGTTTAATCTTCGCTGGTTTATTCCCTCTTTGGTTAAGTACCGAAAATTATTCACTGAAGTACTAGTGGCCTCGTTTTTTCTACAACTGTTTGCGCTGGTAACGCCGCTTTTCTTTCAAGTGGTGATGGACAAGGTACTGGTGCACCAGGGCTTCACTACGCTAAACGTACTGGCATTTGGTTTTGTCGTAATTGTTACCTTTGACGCCATTGTGGGAGGGCTGCGAAATTATCTGCTTAGCCACACCACCAATCGTGTGGATGTGGAGTTAGGCGCACGTTTGTTTCGGCATCTTTCCAGTTTGCCGCTGGCCTATTTCGAGAACCGGCAGGTGGGCCAGACTGTAGCTCGCGTACGTGAACTCGACACCATTCGCAACTTTATCACCGGCACTGCGCTCACCCTGCTAATAGACTTCTCCTTTACCTTCGTGTTTCTCGCAGTCCTGTGGTATTACAGCCCTACGCTTACGTGGATAGTTCTGGGCTCGTTGCCGTTTTACGTGGCGTTATCTGTTTTTATCACTCCCATACTAAAACACCGCTTGGATGAAAAATTCCGCTATGGGGCCGCCAATCAGGCATTTCTTACCGAAGCTATTACGGGCATCCAAACTGTAAAGTCTCAAGCGGTAGAGCCGCAGATGCAGCGCCGGTGGGAAGACCAGAGCGCCAACTATGTGACCGCTTCATTCCGCTCACAAAATTTGA
This sequence comes from Halioglobus sp., assembly GCA_036961345.1. Classification (GTDB taxonomy): domain Bacteria; phylum Pseudomonadota; class Gammaproteobacteria; order Pseudomonadales; family Halieaceae; genus JBALVT01. The sequence continues at coordinate 1,230 of JBALVT010000103.1, read as the reverse complement.
ACAATATTGCCAATCAGATAGCGGGCTTTATCAGCAAGGTCACCACTTTGCTGATTATCTGGGGTGGTGCTCATCTGGTAATAGCCGGCGCGCTCACTGTTGGGCAGCTGGTGGCGTTCAATATGATCGCCGGGCGTGTCACAGCTCCTATCCTAAAACTGGTACAGCTTTGGCAAGACTTTCAGCAGGCAGGTATTTCTCTGCAGCGCCTCGGAGATATATTGAACACACCTGGCGAGCCCAGCTTTAACGCGAACAGGAGCACCCCCAGTCAAATAGACGGGCATGTCACCTTCGAACACCTGCGCTTCCGCTACCGAAATGGCGGACCCGCGGTACTCGATGCCTTTAATCTGGATGTACCGAGTGGCGGGATCATTGGGCTGGTGGGCCGCTCGGGTTCTGGCAAAAGCACCTTGGCCAAGCTGCTGCAGCGCTTGTATGTACCCGAAGGTGGCCGCCTACTTATCGATGGAATTGATCTGGCCATGGTGGACATTGCCTGGCTGCGGCGCAACATCGGTGTCGTGCAGCAAGAGAGTTTTCTTTTCAATCGCACCGTGCGGGACAACATTGCGCTGGCGAATCCGGGTTTGTCCTTTGAACGTGTGCAGCAGTGCGCCAAGGTGTCGGGCGCTCACGAGTTTATACTGGATCTCCCCGAGGGCTATGACACTGTCATTGGGGAGCAAGGCAGCAACCTGTCCGGGGGGCAGCGGCAGCGGCTGGCGATTGCACGGGCGTTAATCACAAACCCACGAATTTTGATACTCGATGAAGCCACCAGCGCTCTGGACTATGAATCGGAGCGAATTGTTCAGAACAATATGGGGGCGATCTCGAAGGACCGTACTGTTTTTATTATCGCCCATCGCCTGAGCACTGTTCGGCATTGTGACAAGATCGTGGTTTTGGATAAAGGCCGGATCATGGAGTCTGGCACCCATGATGAACTGCTCGAGGCCAGTGGTTATTATGCACGGCTTTACGGCTACCAAAATCACAGCCCGGTAATTCGCTCACTGAGCTCTCTACCACCCGGCGCTACCGCAGAAGAAAGTGCCAGTGAAGGCCAAAGTGCAGGCTCTGGCGAATGAACGAGACCTTCGAAAAAAAGGCCGAAAACCCACCTGACAGTGCGTGGGCCCAATTCAAATCTGCATGGAAAAATCGAGCCAAACTCGGCAACTCGCAATTGGATGTTACCCAACGCCAGTTTCTACCTGCTGC
>JBALVT010000102.1:0-14302 GCA_036961345.1 Halioglobus sp. | reverse complement strand
GCAAAACCGCGTTGAAGGCATTGTTGAGTGACTCTATCTGTTGGCCCAGCAGCTCTTCTGCCTGACGTACGGCACTCGGGTTCTGGAACGGCAGTGGCCGTTGGCAAAATTCCAGAGGAAAACTCATTCGATTGCGGCTACTACTGAAATTCAATGGCCCACAGAAGTGCTGTTTGTAGACCTCCTCATGGGGAACAGCAGGGTATCGCATGTCGTAGATTAGCTGCTCACAAACAGGGGTATCAAATAGCTTGACCGCGCTGGTAAATATGGCGAAGGCCGTGTCCACCATGAACGGTTCCGTATCGCCCCAGGGGTAGGCTTCCTCTATATGGGCGTGAAAGCGATTACCCTCTACGTGGAGCACAATATCTACTGCCGGGTTGATCACAACGGTACAACGTTTGGCGAAGTGGAGGCATTCCGCGAATGTGTTGCTGGCCAGCAACCCCAGGCCTAATAACCCGGACCCGGTGGCGTTTAGCCTGGCGCCAAATTCGAGACCGATAGCGGGGTTGTCGGTAAGGGAAATCCCTCTACTTATCAGTCGCTCATACTGCCGTATGGTGAGGTGGTTGTTGGCATCGCGTACTTGCTCCGGATTTATATTGGTAGACGTTAGAATTTCCCGCTCACTAAACCCCTTCTCTTTTAGAAAATCGATGAACACGATGGGGTTGACCGCAGACAGGCGAGGCTCATGGTTATCTACGCTCTGGAGCATGTTGGGTTTTATCCCTTTGCGAATGTTCACTGGGGCAATATCTGCTTCGCCCATTATTGCAGCTTTCCCCGGAGATATCTCAACCTCGATGGATAAATACAGTGGGCAGTTGTCGGCTTTTAACTCACTTTTGTCCGCTGCCAACCGGCCGAAAATAGCCAGCTGTTGAATAATGACCTCCAGATTGTAGAACAGCTCAGGGGAATAGTGCTTCGCTTTATGCCCCCGACAAATACCAACAAGGAGATAACTGCATGAATAAAATACCCGTTCTGATTGCTGGTGGCGGCCCTGTAGGGCTTAGTCTGGCATGCGACCTTAGTTGGCGAGGCATCGAAGCGATACTGGTCGAGAAAAGCACCTCTACTACCAGCTACCCAAAAATGGATGTCACGAACAGTCGCACCATGGAACATTTTCGCCGCATGGGTATTGCCGATAAAATTCGAGCAGCAGCAGTTCCAGACGATCATGCGATGCATTGCCGCTGGGTCACAGACCTCGCAGGATGGGAATTATCGGTCAAGGCACTTGAAAGCCCAGCGGACCAACGCGAATTGATACGGGTGGCCAATGACGGGACGCAACCGGTTGAGCCGCACGTGCGCATGCCACAATATGACCTGGAACCTCTGTTAAAGAGCGTGGTGGACAATACCGAAAGTGGCATCGATGTGCGTTTTGGCTGGAGCCTGGAGAGTTTCGAACAAAATGATACTGGGGTAACCAGCATTATTCGCAATACACAAACCGGAGAGAAGCAGTCTATAGACAGTGAGTACCTCGTAGGTACCGATGGTGGTAACAGCGTGGTACGCAAGGGCCTGGGAATTCGCTACGAAGGTATTCCCCGAGGTATGCGCCTGTTTATGATTCACTTCCTGACCGATGAATACGAGAAACTGATGCCCTTCGGACCCGCCTGGCATGTCCATCTTATGAAGACCAATTCTGTGCTCATCTCCCAGGATGATCAACGTTCCTTTACTCTCCACACTGTACTGGACCCTACCGCTGATAGCGCGGCAATAGATCCCGCTGAATGGCTGGCGACACAGTTGGGAGTGGAAATTGATTGTGAAATAAAGATTGCGGAGGAGTGGACCGCGCACTGGCTGGTGGCACGCAAATATGGCGAAGGCAGAGTTTGGTTGGCCGGTGACTCAGCGCATCAATATTTGCCCACCGGTGGTTACGGTATGAATACAGGGGTTCCTGATGCCATGGATGTATCCTGGAAAGTAGCCGCCATGCTGCAGGGCTGGGGAGGCGACGATCTACTGGATACTATTACCGTGGAGCGCCGCGCCGCTGGTTTGCACAGTCGCCGCGGCTCTTTGGGGCAGGCGGAGGAACGGGCTATAGTGATGATGCAGCTAAACCCGGCGATAGTGCATGAAGGCGAGGAAGGCGACGAGGCGCGGGGCCAAGCCAGTGCTGCGCTGGAGGGCATGATTTCCGACGAGCGCGGCAACCCGGGTGTATCTCTGGGTTACAGCTATGCAGATTCACCCATCGTATGTTTTGAGAGCGCATCCCCACCTGCCAACAGTATCTGGAATTATTCACCGACAACCTATGCTGGTTATCGAGCACCACACGTTTTTCTGGAAGATGGCAGTGCCATTTACGACCACTTTGGCTCGGGGTTCACACTGATAAATTTTGGAGGCCACGACACCAGTTTATTTGAGCAGGCGGCCGCCAACTGCAAAATGCCGCTGCAAGTGCTCAACTTGAATGAACAACATGCCCATTCCATCTACAAAAAAGATTTGCTACTGATTCGCCCGGACCAACATGTGGCCTGGCGCGCTGATGCCTCTCCCCCTGTGCCAGAAGAGGCAGAGCGCGTAATCAACCTTGTACGGGGCGCTTAGTAGCAATGCGGGTGGGAACACCCGCAGTCCCCACCATTTATGTCAGGATTCAATATCCAGCGGCCGGTAATAGTCCTTACCCTCACTCATATATTCCCCCATGAGTTTCATAAAGGATTCGCCGGCTGAGCCCTCTTCAGAGAGTGTGAGATTCTGGCGAATAAAATTCACGCTGTCCGGGTTCAATTCCCGGGCTTTTTCCCAGTAATGCTCCGCCTTGTCACTGTGACCATGCGAACGAAACAAATTGGCCAGTCGAAAAGCAGCATCCGCTAAAAGCTGATCGGGCGTGTGTTGACGGATATTACCGGTTACAGTCTCTGCGGACTGAACATGCACACTATCTGCGCCTTTGGCAATCCAATCCTTTAACGCCGGCGAGTACACATCGGTGCCAAAAGATATCTTCTGCTCACCCTCTCCAATCTCGTGTTGTTGGGAATAGGTGCCCTCATCGATTCGGACAATTCTGCCTTCCTCGTCTACCCACGCCGCCGAAGGTACATTAACAAAGTTAAATGCACTGCTGATAATGTGATCCGGATCCACCACCTGAATATAGGTAGCGTTCGCCGCATCAAAAATGGGGCCGGCAACGGCTTCGCCGCCAGTGTCCTGTGCTGCACAAAGGATTACAAAATTGGGGTCGTTAATTTCTTCATATATACGTTGCCACACGGGCACGTCCAGGAAGCATCCTCACCAGGAAGACCATGTCACGATCAGGGCTTTCTTGCCTTTCAAGTCAGCCATTCGGACAACCTGCCCTTCACGGTCAGTGACTTCAAAATCTGGCGCCATCGCATCGACCATCATGCTCTCACGCCTGGAGGGTATTTCAGTAAAACTCCAAACCCTGGCGTTGGTATCTGCCACATAGGTTTGTCCGAGCAAATCCGCAAAGGCGATCAGGTCAAACCATTTTTCGCCATCGCTTTCGACGAACAGGGATTCACCAATGGGGATGCACATATCTGCATAACACGCACCTTCTGGTTTGAGCGTAAAGCCGTTAATGGCGGGAAGGTCATCTGGCCGGATCAACAGACCGCCTCCCTTGCCCACCTGATTGAGGGTGACATTGCGCCCCTGGCACAGCACAGTTGCGCTGCCCTGGGGATGTATCGGCTTTTCTTCAAAGGGGTGCCGAAGATCCGGGTATGCCATCATTGCATCTGACATGGTTTTTCTCCTGAGTGAGACCTATCTTATCCTAACGCTATATTCACGATGGCGATAGCCTTTCTGGAGTTAGCGGTCAGGTCGAACCATCCGCTCGACATGGTTGACGTATTCCGCAGTGCTTACTAACTGAGCTCAAATCCCTCATAGCCATTAGACGCACAATAATTACAATATTCCATATAGGTTGGAGTATTAGGATGATTCAATAACTGGCGAGGCTTCCCGGGAATATTGGCGCCCATATACCAGGAGTCTGCGAGCGGAAACAAGGTCTCGTCGGCCATTGTCTTCACATGTTCAACCCATGTATTTTCTGCCTGGACAGTCGCTTCAAAGCGCTGCACATGATTTTCCCGCAGGTATTTCAGGCAATTCACAATCCATTCTCCCTGCACTTCCGCACAGTATGGCCCGGTACACAGCCCCGCGGGAGAGAGGGGTCCATACAGCATGTGCATGTTGGGAAAACCGGATACGCCTATTCCAAGGTTGTTTTTTACGCCGTCAACCCACTTTTCTTTAAGCGTTAAGCCATTGGTGCCAACAATGTCGAACTGCGTGAGACCACCTGTATGAGCGTCAAATCCTGTGGCCAACACCAGAACATCCAGCGCGTACTCCCCATCGCGCGTTCTAACGCCCGCTGGGGTTATTTCCTGTATCGGGTTTTCCAAGGTGTCCACAAGCGTGACATTAGGCTGATTGAAAACCTCGTAATACCATTGCTCCAGTGATGGCCGCTTGGTGCCAAATGGATGGGGTGGTTCGGTCGGCGCGAGCTTTTCTGCAATCGCAGGATCGTCAATACGTTCGCGGGTACGATCGCGCCAAAAATTGTATGCAATTCGATTCACTTCGAGGTCCGACAGCACATCGGAGAATGTGTTGCCCCAAAAGCTGAATCCCCCCTTCGCCCAATCCCTGGCCAAGGCCTCCTGCTGTTCATCAGGTGTAAAGTCGTGCCCCGAAATTTCGGATGGCGTGATATCGAAAATCTGGCGACCTTCGGCGCGTGATCTACGCCATTGTTCTTCATAGGTCTCGAGCATCTTAAGGTGATCGGAAGCGTTAAGCTGTTGTTGTCGCATAGGGAGTGCAAGAATCGGCGTTCGCTGAAACACCGTAAGATGTGATGCTACTTTGCTGGCCTCCTGTACCACCTGCACGCCGCTGGCACCGGTACCGATAACGCCCACCCGCTTGCCCGCAAACTCCAGCCCCCCTTTCGGCCAGTGCCCGGTATGGTGGCACTCACCTCCAAAGTTTTCCAAACCCTCAATATTTGGCGTGTAGGCTTTGGCAGCAAAACCCGTACAAAGAATAAAGTGCCGGGCACGGATGCAACTGTTCTGATCGGTCTCTACCTGCCATTGGTTTAGGTCTGCATCAAACTTGGCGGCTGTAACACGGGTATTGAACTGGATGTCTTTTTTGAGGTTCAACTTTGATTCAAGGTAGTCGAAGTATCTGCATAGCTCATCCCTGGAGGGAAACTTCTCCGTCCAGGCCCAGTCCTTCCAGAGCCCTTCAAAGGTGAACTGGTAGTTGGGAATATGGGTATCGACACGGGCGCCCGGATAGGAATTCCAATGCCAGACACCACCGAGTTCGGCGCCGGCATCCACGGCTTGCACCGAAAATCCCTGCTTGCGCAGATGATAGAGCTGATACAAGCCAGTGAAACCGGCCCCAACTACAAGGGCGTCCAGAACAGCCTCATCCTTTGGCATAACCGAGTTTTCCGACATCTAGCGCTCTCCCTGCCTTAGTAGTCGTAACAGCTTACGGCCAGTGCTTTCCCTGCCGTTCAATACCTCGCAGCCAAACCTAGCGTTAATTATAGCTAATGTAAAGCTACCGGGTTGGCCGGCAACCAACGCATCAGTAGCATCATGAAAAAAGTGTGCATAGCCGGATTGTACAAGTATTCCTTTCACGCCTTACGTACATTGTCCCGGTCAACTAACGGAGTGAAAGGTATGTCCATCAGTGTGCTAAGAAGCCAGGTTAATTCGCAACCTACAACGCCGAAAGAAAAGTTCGTTTCTGTAACGCAGGCCCTGGAAAATCGTCGGAGCGTTCGAGCCTTCTCCGCTGTGCCTCTTGACGACACCTTGGTCAATGAGATTTTGCAAACAGCTTTGGCAGCACCTTCCTGGGGGAATGTACAACCTTACCGGATAGGAATGGCTTCAGGTGAGCGCTGTAATGAGGTACGTACTGCACTGGCAACAAAGTACCGCCAGGCTTCCGCAGTGAAAAAGGGTTCACTGATGAAAAAATTGGCGGCCTTGCTAAAAGGCGGTGTTCTGCCCGATGGCGACTATAAGACGCTATTGAAGTATCCCGGGGAACTGAACGAGCGTTATTTCGCGACAGGTAAAGGTCTGTACGAGGTGTTGGGCATTTCGCGGGACGACCGCAAAGGGCGAGAATCGCAAATGGCACGCAACTTCAGCTTCTTTGATGCACCCACCGTATTGTTTGTTTTTTGTGAAGATAGCCTGGGCCCCTATGGCCCACTGGACACGGGCATTTTTGTGCAGTCCTTAGTGCTAGCTGCGCAAGAGCGAGGCGTGGATACCTGTGTACAGGGTTCCGTCGCAACCTGGGCCAGCCCGCTGAGCAAACACTTTGATACCCCCGCGGGCTATAAGTTAATTTGCGGTATTGCAATGGGGTATGGAAAGCAGGCTCCCGTCAACGGCTACAAACCGGCCCGCCGAGAACTTGCTGAGCTGTTGCTACCCCTCAAGTCTATGAATGACTAATAATGACGACCTGCTAGAATGAGGCGGTATCAGATTTTTTAGAGACGTATGGGTGGCAGAGTATATTCCCAAGCTGGTTGTCTGGCCGCAGCGTGTATTATATACGGGGCACTATCACGGCACGATTACCTTCAACCATATCAAAGACACCCTGGTGGTATCGCTGGGAAAACCGCTGTGTGTCATTGATGCGTCGGGCGAGGAAGTGCTGCATTCATCCTGTGTTTTGGTCCCGCGTTTTTTTACGGGCCACCTGGTACTGGATAATTGCCAGCTGGTTATTGTCAGCCTGGATGTCATGGGCTACAGCCGTGATTTGATACTGCGCAATTATGCTTGTAAACACCATGACCTTGGCGTCTATTACAATTTTTCGCCCAAGGATAATTTCCTGCATGGCTTTTCACAACTGGCGCAATTGCCTGTTGACGCTCAGGCCCTGAGCAGCCGAATCAATGGGTTAATTAATCCAAATAATATGGAGCCTGCGCGACGAGAAATAGACCCGAGAACACATCAGGTTTTAACATGGGCCAGAGACCGCAGGGAGGACAAACTCGTGATTGGCGAAATAGCTGGAATTGTCGGTTTGTCAGATTCGAGAGTCCGTCATCTGTTCAAAAAGGATATGGGATTTTCATTGGGCCAGATGTTGAATAGCTTAAAATTGCTGACATTTCTCGAGGGCTTCTGTCGCTATGGCAATATGACTTATGCCGCCGCCGATGCTGGATTTTCTGACCTTTCCCACCTCAATAAGGCGATGCAGAAAACCCTTGGTTTATCGTTTTCAAAAATGATGGGGGGTAATGAGCAGGTGTTTATGAGCAGTAGTCAGTAAGTTGGCGCAAAAACCTTGTTGAGCAGGGTTTCTCCGTCTCCGGCGGTGTGGACACAGATTTGGACGCGTATCAACAAGGCCCTCTGCTGGGATTGACGATTTACGGGTAGTTGCAGAACGTACTGCAACTAAGCTCGCGCGCTCTTTCCCCTTACTTCATACCGTTCTCTTTCTTGAAGGTATTGACCAGGTCCGCCTGGGCTTTCTCAGCCGGCTGCCAGCGGCCCTCTGCAATGAAGTCGCTGATCGGGTCAGGCACGGTGCCGGGCTTGGGCGGCGCGGGCGGCTTGTTGGGACCGTTAACCCCCCAGGCCTGGTCAGGAGACACAATCATACGCTCGACAATCGCCTCTTTTGTGATATTCCAGACCATGTTGTCCACCGCCAGGGACAGTGGGCCGGAATAAGTTTCCTTGACACCCGCCAGAACATTATCGTGAGTTCCCTGCTCGTTAAAGAAGTGGTAGCCCACCGCGTGGCGAGGCTTGATGGTACTCATCACCTTGCCAAAAGCCGGTGGCGAGGTGTGAATCTGGGTGCCCACACCGAGTGCCTGGCCCGGTGACTGGCCGTAGAACCTCACCAGGTCGGAAGGTACCAAAAAAGTTTCATGGATTGCCAGGTCAGCCCCGGTAGCATGCTTGATAAACCATTTATTCGGAAAGGTATCGCCGCCAATGACAACTTTTAGCCCCGCGTATTCCAGGATAAAGCTGACCGGGCCGTCGCCGGCATGAATAGCAGGAATTGAGCGGATAGTGACGCCATTCTCCTGATAGACCACCGCATTGACAGCTTTGTAATCGAATTCCTCAACCGAAATTTTTCCCGGCTCGGAGCTCAGAACAAAGTTACGGGTAGCTGCGTCCCAGTGAAAGGCCTTGAGGAAGTGGTCAATGGCATAGGCCGTCCCCATATCAGGTGTGGAGCCTTTGGGCCCCCAAACCCTCAGTGGTTTGGTGCGGCCGGCAGTCCAGCCACCCGCCCACAGCGTCGTCAAGTCACCCCAGTGATCGGTATGGAGGTGAGTCAGGAATACCTTGTCGAGAAAGTCGTAGGGAATCATCAGGGCCGCGACATTGGTCATGGAGCCCGTACCGACATCAAACAGGAACTTGTCGCCATTACCCAGTTCTGCCAGGAAACAGGTGGCGGCCTGGTCGCGCCTGGCGGCAGGCAGGCCCGTGCCACAGGCAATCAGGCGGATTTCATCCTTGGACAGTGCCTCAGTGCCGGGATAGTAAACATACCGGTCAGGCGCCACCCCGGTGGGGGACTTTACCACTCCACCCGCAGCCCAACTCAGACTGGCAACGAGCATACTGGTTAACAGTACGGCCATTTTCAATTTCAACATCGATCTTACTCCTCGAAATATGCTCATGAATAGCAGGAATTCACGCCGCAGATCCGGCGCGCGTTCTCCCTGCGATGTTATTGTCTGGCACTGCCGGCCTTCATACCCTCGATCACCTGGTCAATGGAGAAACTCGCCGGCTTTTGTCGGGGCGGAAACTCTTTGAAGGTCGCGAGGAATTCCGCCGCAATGGCCTGCGCGGGGACCAGCAGGTAGGTCCGCTCCAGGCGCCATATCGGGTAGCCTATCGCCTCGTGGTCTGCGCGCTCAAACGGGTCCATACGCAAGTTGAAGATTTTTGGCAGACGCAAGAAGGTGAAGGGTTCCTGCCAGACATCGAAGCCCTCGGCTCTCTGCTCGGCAAATACGATCTTCCAGTTGTTGTAGCGCAGGTTCAGCAGGTCGCCGGTGTCCGAGAAATAAAAGATTTCCTTGCGCGGCCCTTGCTCTGTTTCGCCCTGGAAATACGGCAGAAAATTATAACCATCGAGGTGTACTTTGTATTTCTTACCACCGACGCGTACGCCGGATTTCAGATCCTCCTTAACGTTGTCATCGCCGACAGCCGCCAAGAACGTAGGTATCCAGTCCAGGTGGGAAATGATCTCGTTGGACACACTGCCTGGCTTGATCGTCCCCGGCCACTTCAACAACAGGGGAACACGGTAACCACCCTCCCAGTTGTCGTTCTTTTCACCGCGGAACTGGGTAGTACCACCATCGGGCCAGGAAAAGACTTCCGCGCCGTTGTCGGTGGAATACATGACAATCGTATTTTCGGCGATTCCCAACTCGTCCAGTTTGTCCAACAGCTGGCCGACGTGGCCATCGTGTTCAACCATGCCATCGGCGTAAACGCCCAGGCCGGTAACACCTTTTGACTCAGGTTTCAGGTGTGTCCAGATATGCATACGGGTCGAGTTAAACCAGACAAAAAAGGGCTCATCCTCGGCCGCGGCCTGGTCGATAAACTTCAGTGCCAACCCGAGGGACTCCTCGTCAATGGTTTCCATGCGTCTTTTGTTCAGGGGGCCGGTATCTTCTACCTTACCGTCGGCAAAGCTGTGAATCACGCCGCGGGGACCAAAGCGCTTCTTGAATTCGGGATTCTTGGGGTAGTCCTCGTTTTCGGGTTCCTCCTCCGCATTCAGGTGGTAGAGATTGCCAAAAAACTCGTCGAAGCCATGATTGGTTGGCAGCATTTCATCGAGGTCGCCCAAATGATTCTTGCCGAACTGGCCGGTCTTGTAACCGTGCGGCTTTAACAGCTCCGCCAGGGTGACATCCTCAACCTGCAGGCCTTGGGGCGCGCCCGGCAGGCCCACCTTGGTCAACCCGGTACGGAAGGGAATCTGTCCGGTCAAAAAGGCCGCGCGACCCGCCGTACAACTCTGCTCCGCATAGGAATCCGTGAACAACATGCCCTCGTTGGCGATGCGGTCGATATTGGGCGTTTGGTATCCCATCATGCCGCGGTGGTAGGCACTGACATTAAAATTGCCGATGTCATCCCCCCAGATCACCAGGATATTGGGTTTTTCTGCGGCAACGACCTGCGGACAAATCGCGAGCCCAAGGAGAACCGTAAGAAAACTGATCAGGTTTGAAGCGGTAATTCTATTCACTGTTCTACTCCCTTGGTTCTGGAAGAGTACATATAACCCAAGTTCATTATCAGCATAGTCAAATATACCTGTTTAGCAAAAGCCTCCGGCGATCGTTTTCTTATTTTATGACACAATTCGTGATATGAATCAGTAGATCATACGTTGTTGTCTGTTCAGTACGATATCCACTCGCGTAGATTCAGGGGGGATACTATGTATCTGTTGCCGATGTGCATCGACGCCACCGGAGACGGCGACAGCGACAGCGCATTATTCGTGCGCGGGGGAAGGATTGTAGATTCGGGCGCTTATGGTCCACAATAGGTTCATTACATTCAAACTGCGGCTTCAGTTATCAGACACCCATGCCCAACTCCCCGCTAAAAATTATGCTGCTGTCCGGGACGCTATTGGTCTCTGCCCCGCTATCAGCTGAGGGGCAATTGACAGGCGTTGACCAGGATCTGGCGAATGCGATGCCCGAAAGTGACAGGCTCGCAGAACAAACCCTGGAAAACCCGCGGATCGTGGTTCCCGAAAACCTCAAGGAACTGCCGCGCGTGAAGGTCGTCAATTCCGACCAGGCGGACAACACAGTCGAAGCCGCGGACCCGACATTGGAGCTGGAAGAGGGTATCCACGAGACGGCTGTCAAAGTCAGCAGTACCCTGTTTGAAGGGTCCGACACGCTCATGGACTTTTCACGCCAGCCACTGACCTATACCCAGGACCACATCCCTTTCCTGACCCAACGCAATGTCATCTTTTTTGGCAGACTAGAACTGGATTACGCTAACTACAGCAGCGGTGTGCTTTCAGACGACAGTGGTCTCAATATTCGCCGTTTTCGCGTGGGCCTGGCTGGCCGCGTGAAACTCTGGCCCAATTGGAACTACAAGCTGGAGTTGGACCTGACGGACAGCGAAAACACCCTCTCGGACGCCTACATTTCCTGGCACTCCAGGAACTGGGGCACCGTACGGATCGGCAACCAAAAAGTTACCCACTCCATGTCGGGCGGGACCTCGTCGGTATCCATACCATTCATGGAGAGACCACTACCCACCCTGGCTTTCACCCTGCAACACCGCCTGGGCCTGGGCTATGACTTTGACCGCAAACACTGGGGCGGCAATATTACACTGTTTGGGGTAGACCCAAACGAGAATGTGGGATCCTACGGCCTCAGCACCCGCTTGTATATCAATCCCACCCGCAGCGGCACCCACGTGCTACACCTGGGCGGTTCCCTCATGCAGGTGTACAGTGATGATGACGCGCAACTGCGGGCGCGACCGGAATCAAACAACACAGACACCCGCCTTGTGAATACGGGTGTGTTTCCCGATGTGGACATCAGCTCCGCCCTCGGTCTCGAATTGGCCGCCGCGAAGGATTCATTCACCTTCAGGAGCGAGTTTTACGGCACCGCCTGGGATCGCAGCGAGGCCAAAGACAACCGATTCAAGGGTTGGTATGCCGAGGGTTCCTGGTTCCTTACTGGAGAGAAGTCCCATTACCGCGAGGGTAAGTTCATTCGGCCAAATATTCTGGCCGAGAGCGGTGCCTGGGAGGTGGCTGCGCGCTTCAGCGCCCTGGATCTCAACGATGATGATGTCCAGGGTGGCAAAGAGGAGAACATCACGTTGGGATTAAACTGGTACTCCCCGGTACACTGGCGCTTTATGGGCAACCTGATCAAGGTTAACGCCCATGACGGCCCCGACGGCGACCAGGACCCCTGGATTGTGCAGGTCAGGGCCCAATACTACTTCTGACTGATTTACCGGTACCCGGAGGGAACATTGAAGTGCCGTTTTCAAAACACCCGATTTTTAAATCAATTGCTGTAGCCGTGCTCAGTTTGATCGGCTTGTTGGTGGTTTCATTTGCCCTGCTTCTCTGGCAGCTTTCTATTGGCCCCATCCAACTCAACAAACTGACGCCCTCGATCCAGCGGGTTGTTTCCAGCCTGCCGGGAGGTTATGCAATCCAGATGGAAGGGATCGAACTTGTGTGGGACAGGCAAGCTGAAATCCTGCAACTGCGTGCCACCCAGATAGGGCTGGTCGATCGAGGCGGCGTCAGTATTGTCGTAGCCCCCACGGTCAACATAACGATAAGCATCGCCGCCCTGATGAGCCGCGTTATCGCCCTGTCTGCTGTAGAACTCAAAGGTGTCAGCATTCACCTGGTGCGCAATAAGGATGGCTCATTGCAACTGGGGACAAAAACCGCCAAAGCGGTTACGGACACCGCAAAACCGAATAAGCCCGAGGACTTTCCCACGGATTTCCATGACCTGACCGAAGTGCTGGCACACGGGTTCTCAATGCTGGAGTCCCCGCCGGACGCGCAATATCCCCTGAGTTATCTGAATACATTCAAACTGGAAGGAGATTTCACGGCTGAAGACCGGAAGCTGGGTATGCAAATTCTGTTCAGTGATATCGATTTTTCTTTCAAGGGACACGACAGTGGAATCACAGGGGATCTTTCCCTGTCGATAGACAGCCCGGAAGCATTATCAGGCCTCGACTTCGAGGTTTCTCTGCTCGCACGTGGCAAAGACATCACCGCAAACATGGAAGTCAGCGGAGTACAGGTTTCCAGACTGGCCGGACTCAGTGCGACCCTCAAAGCCCTGGAAGGCGTAGACCTGACCCTGAACGGTACAGTTACAGGTGCAATGACACTGCCTGACACAATCAAACCCCTGGAACTGGATTTTGCCAGCGGAGCCGGCACTGCCAGGCTAGGTCAATTGTTCCCGGATCCACTGCAGATTAGAGTGCTCGAACTGAAAGCAAAAGTAGACCCAACGACTACGAGCCTGGACTTGTCCTCCTTGAAGCTGTCTCTGGGAAAAAATGACGCAACAGGCCCGGACCTGATGGTCAGCGGCAATGCCCGGTCAGTGAACGGGAATATCGGGCTCGACATCACCGCCGATGTCGAGCATTTCCAAATCGAAGACCTGGCCACATACTGGCCCACCGGACTGGTCCCCAACACCAGAACCTGGCTCACTGAAAACCTGAAAGCGGGCAAGGTGGATAGCGCGAGCGTGAACCTTGCCATGACTCTGCCGCCTCGCGAGGACGGCGCGCTGGTTCTGGAAAAACTGCAAGGCAAATTTGCATATTCCGACTTGTCTGTTTTCTTTTACCGTCCCATGCCACCGGCCAAAGGAATCACCGGTTCCGGTACTTTCAGCCAGCAAGGTTTCGATTTGTCTATTGCAGACGGCCTGGTTGGGAAGGTGACAATCAGGTCAGGCCGTGTGCAGATAAAAGGTCTGGATGTTAAGAAAATAGTGCTGGATGTTAAAGCAAGCCTGGATGGCGGAGTCGCCGACGCACTTGCGATACTCGAATCACCGCCCATTGGGCTGGACAAAGTCATTGGCTTTGGCTCTGCGGAAGCAGGCGGGCAAGTGACCGCAGAGTTCGGTATCACACTACCGCTGAAAGCCGGATTGCTACCCGCAGACATCGACTACCAGGTGGATGCCAGGCTGCAACAGGCCTCCGTTCATAAGCTCATTGGCGATTTCAGTATGGAGAAAGGGGCCCTGGAAATTTTGTATGATCCCAGTCGCCTGGGTGTCAAAGGATCACTGGATCTAGCCGGCATTCCCATTACGCTCGACCTGGATAGCACTCGGGATGACGGTGGTGCGCGTAAAACAAAAATCAAAGCCAGGGCCGCTGCAATCAAACCCGCTGATATCAACAGCTTGGGTTACCCCGTCGATGAATACTTTGTCGGCAGTTTTGCCGCTGTAGCGGATGCAACGATCGGCCCCGAAGGCGCTATCGACTATTCTATAAATACTGACCTGGGCAAAAGCGGATTGTCGATAGCGACGCTTCACTGGAATAAACCTTCCGGCCAAAAGGGCAGCGCCAGCGCTTCAGGCAGGCTGTCAGAAAAC
>JBALVT010000101.1:0-14405 GCA_036961345.1 Halioglobus sp. | reverse complement strand
CTGGGATACGGGTGGGCGCTAAGCGAATTGGAAGATTATCGCGGTGCGCTGAGTCCCTGGAAGGCCTTGAGTCGTCGGTCATTATTGAGTGAGAGTGTTAGAGAAAGTCTGCTGGCTATTCCGTTTGCCTACGAGCAGCTGGGAAAGTATGGCGTTGCGCTGGATAACTATCGTTTTGCTGCGGAAGTTTATACCGCTGAATTGGAAAATGTGCACAAAGCCATCGAGGTGTTTGGCGAGGAAGACCTAAAGACTCTGTTTGCATTGGATTCCGGTGGTTCGGGTGAATGGCTTTCAGGCGCCGATATTTTGCCTGTGAACGAGCAGGCGCCTTATTTGAGTCATCTTGTTACACGCCACAGCTTTCAAATGGCAATGCGGGAGCTGCGCGATCTACAGCGAACTGTTCAGCAGTTGTCCCAGGCGCAGACAAGACTTGAAGTGCTGAGTCAGGTTGACGCGGATCAACAGCGCAGTTGGTCGTCGGTAATGGACGGAGATCGGAAAACGATTTTAAGTGAGCGCGAACAAGTGCTTCGTACAAAATTCCAGAAGCTTAGAGAGGGCTTCGATCGCGCCGAAACCCAACAGGACATGCGCTTTTTTGCCGATGCTAAACAATCCGGTAGATGGCAGCGTCTTGAACATGCCCGGGAGCTCTCGCGGAAGCTCGGGGCCAGCTCTGGGCAGGAACAAAAACTGAATCTATTTGCCGGTTTACTATTATGGGAGGATAGCCAGCAATATGCGGCTCGCTCCTGGGAGGTAAAGGGCCAGTTGCAGTCTCTGGAGGCTGCGCAGCTAGAGTCTGCGGCGCACTTGCAAAATGTTGAGAGGGCGATAGCGAGTCGGCAGGAAGCCAGTTTTACACCGCGCATAGTAGGCCTTGGCGAGCGAGTGAGCGCGCAGCGCGCTCGTGCGGAGCTGGCTCTGGCGGTCTCTGAGGGGAAAATCCGGCACATAGCTGTCAGCGAGTTAGAAAAACAGTCCGGGCAGCTAAGTCGCGCGTTAGGGCAGTCACGTTTGGCCATGGCTCGGCTTTACGATATAGGCAGCCCGGAGGTGCCAAGATGAGGCGGCCTCTGGCGGTTTTACCCTTGGTGATAATGTTATCTGCCTGTGGCCGACTACCGCTGTTTCCCAATGATTCTGAAACTTTGGAGCTTACGCTTGCCGATTTACAGCCGGTTATGGTGGATCATGGTGTACAACCGCTGCCCGAAACGACATTAGCTGAACTGGCCGTTATTTATCGTGAGGTGTTACAAGTTACCGAGGATCCCGCCACCCGGTTACTGGTACAGCACCGTCTTGCGGATATTGAAATGCTAGATGGCGAGGCCGGTCTGGCCGCGGCGGAAGCGGATTACCGGGCCTTTGACAAGGCCATAGAAGCCTACGAAACGATGCTTCGCGATTACCCTGACAATCCCATGAATGATCAACTGATCTACCAGTTGTCCAAAGCTTATGAGCTCAGTGGGAACAATGAAAAATCGATTGAATTATTGGAGCAGCTAAGTTCGGCCTATCCAGAATCCAGTCATTTATTAGAGACGGAATTTCGCAAAGCGGAAAGCTATTTTGTTGTGGCGGACTATGTGCGAGCAGAGCAGTCTTATTCCAAAGTTATTTCCTTTGGCGAAGAATCCCAGTACTACACCAAAGCACAATATATGCGGGGGTGGTCGAGGTTTAAACTAAACCAATATCGCCAGTCCATTGGTTCTTTTACTGCCACCCTGGACGCCTTGGTTCCCGCCGATGGTCGCATAGAAAACCTGGCCCGCGGAGAGCGTGAGCTGGCGGAGGACTGCCTGAGCGTACTCGCCGTGGTGTTTAGTTATCTCGAGGGGGCAGACACCATTGCAGCAGCATACGAACAAATCGGTGTTAGGCCCTATCAACACCTTTTTTACGAGGCGCTGGGAGAGCACTACTTAGTGCAAGAGCGCTATCGGGACAGCGCCGAGACCTATAGAGCCTATACCTCTCTTTACCCGGACTCGAAATTTGCCCATTTATTGCAATTGCGCGTAGTGGAATCTTATGAGGCTGGGGGTTTCCCCGAGCTGATTGTGGAGGAAAAGCAGCATTACGTTGAGTTGTTTGGTGTAAGCGGTTCCTATTGGAAATACAGCAACCCGATAGCCCGTGATGCGATCCTACCCAAGCTGAAGCTATTCATTAGCGAGTTGGCAGGCTATTACCATGCGCGGGCGCAGGATATATCCAGGGCGGGCAAAAAGCCGGCACTTGCGGGCGAGCATTACCGCATTGCTGGGGATTACTATGAACTTTTTGTGGACAGTTTTCCACGTGAACCTGAAGTTCCCGGCATGGGTTTTCTTTTGGCAGAAAGTCGGTTTGAGGCGGGTGAATACCGGGATGCGATAGAAGCCTATCAGTGGGTTGCCTATCAGTTTATGACTTATGAGCGAGCGGCAGATGCAGGCTATTCGGCCATTCTTGCTCAGGGTCGATTGCTTGAGGGCGCAACTGCGGATGGAGATGAGACTCTAGCCCTGATGGACGAGCGCATCGACAGCGAGCTGCAATTTTCACGAACGTTTTCAACTGATACACGGGCGCCAGCGGTGTTGGGGCACGCCGCAGATACGCTACTCGAACTTGAAGAATATCAGGCGGCGATTACCGCTGCCATGAAATTGAGCCGATGGGATAATCTCGGGGACGATGCCCTGCTCATCTCGGCATCGCTGGTAATGGGGCACAGTCATTTCGAATTGCAGCAGTATCGAGCCGCGGAGGACGCCTATCAGAGCGCCCTGCAGATTATGCCCGAAGACGATAAACGTTTCGGTGATATTCGCGACGCGGTGGCGGCGAGTATCTACAGGCAGGCCGAAGAGGCCGTAGCCAAAGGTAACGCCCTGGAGGCGGCGCAGCAATTCTCCCGAGTTGTTGAGGTCGCCCCGGAATCTGAAATTAGTGTCAATGCTCAGTTCGATGCTGCAAGCAGTTATATGGCAGCAGGAAACCTGGCGCAGGCCAATGACCTGTTTATCGACTTTCGCAATCGCTATCCACGCAACGCACTCAGCGTCACGATTGGCGCAGTTCTTATTGGTAACTATGAGCGGTTGCAGATGTGGGGCGCTGCGGCAGGCGAACTGGACCGCATGCACACACGGGAAACTGACAGCGAGCGAAAGCGGCAGGCGCTCTATCTGGCGGCGCAGTACTACGACCAAGCGGGTGATTTTGAAAGTGCGCGTTTGAGGTATCGCAGTTATGCGCACGAGTGGCCACAGCCACTGGCGATTCAAATGGAGTCGATGAACCGTTTGTCAGAGCTTTATGAGCAGGCTGCCGATGAGAAACGGCAGTATTTCTGGCTCGAAAAAATGATTGCTGCACACGATAAGGCCGGTGCGGAACAATCTGAACGTTCACTTTTTCTGGCTGCAAAATCATCGTCTGTGCTGGCCGACGGCGAATATGAAATTTATCGTGGCATTAAGTTGAACCACCCTATCAAGAAGTCCCTGAAAAAGAAAAAGCGGTCGATGGAGGGAGCGTTAGTTGCCTTTGAAAAAACCAATGCCTACGGTGTGCAGCAATATGCCACTCGGGCAACTTATCATATGGCATCAATCTACGACACCTTCAGCGGTGATCTGATGAGCTCTGAACGACCGGGCAATATTGATGCGCTGGCGCAGGAACAGTACGAGTTCCTGTTAGAAGAACAGGCCTATCCTTTTGAAGAAAAAGCGATCGCCATTCACGAGTCCAATGCTCGTCGGGCCTGGGAAGGTGTATACGACGAATGGGTTCGCGCGAGCTTTGTTTCGCTGAGCGATTTACTGCCGGCGAGATATCGCAAAAAAGAGTCGTTGGCCGTATTGGATGAAGCGGTTAACGCCTTGCAAAACCCACACGTGGAAGGACAAGGCGCGCTCGATGATGAGAACCAGATTGAGTCTGCTGAGCACTGGTTTCAACAGGGCATTGCAAAGGATCATTACAACTTAACCGCCTATAACCAGTACGCCATCTTTTTGCGAAATCAGGGCCGCTTTGCCGATGCAGAGCGAATATATCTGGATGCAATCGTGGTATTTGAGCCCTCCGCAATAACACACCGCAATTTGGGCATTCTTTACGATCTATACATGGGGCGCCAGGCGAATGCACTGATCCACTTTAAGCGCTATCAGGCGCTTACAGATTCTCAGGAGCGCGCAGTGGAAGGGTGGATCGCCGATCTTGAGCGCCAGTCAATGACGGTTGTGAAAGGGGGTACATGATGAGTCGAGTGTCTGTTCGGGTTTTTTCGGTCTTCCTGGTTTTTGGGGCTGTATCTTTAGCAGGTGATGCAATGGCACAAGAGCCTATCGTTACCTTGCGCAGCACTGTCACTGGCAATCAGGAACAGCCTAAGGTTATGTACATTGTGCCCTGGCAGCAGCCGGGGAACTCCGAATTTGAGTACGCAATGGAAAGTAGTATTGCCGATGAATTATTTGCCCCGGTAGATAGAGACGAGTTTGTCCGGGAACTTGGATATAAATCAGCGCTGGATGCGCCGCAACAGCACAACGTGACCGCAGAATAAATGTATGAATTATTTTAACAATGACAGACTAGGAGAAAAACATGGGAATCTATGAGGTGGTGGTCCGCTTTTTCCAAACGGGTGGACCTTTTATGTACCCTATAGCTGTAGTACTGGTGGTGGGGCTTTCCATCGCGCTGGAACGCTGGCTGGTGTTAACCAGCGCCAGAGTGACTAACCGGCGAGCTTTTGATGTGTCGATGGGGCATCTACGCGACAAAAATTATAAGTCGGTATTGGCGGCCGGTAAGGATTCAAACGTACCCATGTATCGTATTGTCGCTGCTGGTATTGCGCGATTTGCGGGCAGTAAACGTCGGGATGATATTGAGTCAGCGATGGAGGAGGGTGTGATGGAAGCACTGCCTAAGCTGGAAAAACGCACACCGTATCTGGCCACATTGGCGAATGTTGCCACTTTGCTGGGTCTGCTGGGAACTATTATAGGCTTGATTGCGGCTTTTACGGCCGTGGCCGATGCCGCTCCCACAGAAAAAGCCAGCATGTTATCCAGTTCCATATCTGTAGCGATGAATACCACGGCCTTTGGCTTGATATCAGCCATTCCACTGCTGCTGTTGCACGCAATATTGCAAACGAAAACGACAGAAATCGTTGATAGCTTCGAAATGGCCAGCGTCAAGGTGCTCAATAGTCTGGTAGATGCAGATGCCTTGCCAAGCTATAGCCGCGAGACAGATCCTGCGTAGGGACATACCATGAAAAGGAAAAGACATCCTCGTACCACCGAGGCCGAACTGGATATCACTGCTTTCATGAACCTGATGATTGTTTTGGTACCGATCCTACTATTGGGTATGGTGTTTTCCCAGATTACCGTTATCGATGTAACGTTGCCGGCGGGAGCGGGGGAAGACTCAGCAGCGGACCAGAACCAGAATGTGGAGTTGGTGATTCGCCATGACGGTATGCGAGTCGATTACCCCCGGGGAATCATGCTAAAGCAAATTCCGATGACCGATTCCGGAGAGCAGGATTTCGAGTTGCTGAGCCTGGTTTTACAGGAGGTACAGCGTCAGTTGCGGGAAAAGGGACTGGAGAAACGCTCTATTACCTTGTTGTCAGAGCAAAACATTGATTACCAGACCATTGTTACAGCTATGGATACAGTGCGCTCCTATAAAGCGATGGTCGCCGCATCTGTAGTAGACGCCGCGCTTTTCCCGGAAATTTCCTTCGGTGATGCGCCCATGCCAGAGGAGGAAAGCTTATGAGTTCCTCTCTTCGCAGGCGCCGAATTGCGCGCAATCACAAAAGAATGAAACAGCAGCCCAAGCTGAATCTGGTCGCACTGATGGATATTTTTACCATTCTGGTATTGTTCCTGATGGTGAACAACGGCGATGTTGAGGTAC
This sequence comes from Halioglobus sp., assembly GCA_036961345.1. Taxonomy (GTDB): domain Bacteria; phylum Pseudomonadota; class Gammaproteobacteria; order Pseudomonadales; family Halieaceae; genus JBALVT01. The sequence continues at coordinate 8,447 of JBALVT010000101.1, read as the reverse complement.
TGCAATCGGACAAAAATGTCACATTGCCTGAATCTGTTTCCGAACAGAAACCCGAGCTTGAACTCATTATTAAAATAAGTGATGCAGATATCTTAGTGCAGGGGCGGAGTATTGGCAGTGTTGAGGAGGCATTGGCACAGGAGGGTAACTCCCTTGAGGCTCTTGCCCAGGAGCTTCGTCACCAGGCGTCGCGTGCACCGCAACTGACCGATATGGAAACGGAACAGGGCCGATCAGTCGTGATCATGGGCGATCATAAAATGCCCTATCGATTATTGAAGCGGATAATGACCACTTGCGCGGAAACAGACTATCGCGATATTTCGATGGCAGTGAACAGTCATCCCCTTAGCCCCGAGGCCATCGCGGAACTTACCCGTGATGTGACTAGTTCATGACAGTTTTAGCATTGGGTCCAGAGTTGCAGTTGCCCTGGGAGTCGACGTGGGAGGAGGATTCGCGCTATCGAAAAATTCTGCGGACCATGCTTGTTCTATTTTGTATCGCTGCGGTAATTGTGCCCTTTTTATCGGTGAGCGAACTAACGCGCGAGCAACGTGAAGAAGTTCCGCCGCACCTGGCGCGCATTATTTTAGAGAAAAAGGAGTTGCCCCCACCGGTCGTGGTAGCGCCGAAGCCGGTTGAGAAAAAAAAGCCGGTTGAGCCCAAGCCCGTTGAAAAGAAACCTGAGAAGCCCAAACCCAAACCCGTGGATAAAACCGAGCAGGCGCTGAAAGTGGCCAAGACCTCGGGTATTTTGGCCTTCCAGGATGATTTGATGGAAATGCGCGACAGTCTTGATCTCGATGGACTCAACTCTGCGCAGATGAGTCGAGGCGAGGCCAGCGCCGCTAAAATTGAACGCTCATTGATTACAGGGGTTTCCACGGCTGGCAGCGGGGGAATAAAAACTTCTGATTTGAGCCGTGATACCGGCGGTGCTGCTCTTTCAGGGCGTGAAACCACGCGTGTTGAAAGCACCATAGCAAGTACCGGGAAAAAGGCAGGGCAAAGCCGTTCCGCACAGTTGGGCGGGCGTAGCGACGAGGCGATAAGAAGGGAGATGGATCGCAATAAGGGCGCTATTTTTGCTATCTACAATCGCGCTTTGCGAAAAGATCCGCTGCTTGAAGGTAAGCTGGTTTTTGAAATGGTGATAAATGCTTCCGGAGCGGTCGCTGATATAAAACTGCTATCCAGTGAACTCGACGATGAGGCTTTAACGCGGAAAATCCTGTCCAGGATACGGCTAATTCGCTTTGAGGCGAAAGATGTTTTAACAACCCGAGTGAATTACTCTTTCGACTTTCTTCCTTATACCTAGGTCATTTTCCTGTTCCGCATGTAGTGTTATATCAAAGCTGCGGTGCCAGGTCTGTCTGCCGACGCCCGGCGGTTCTGCGCCGATTGGTACTGCCGGTGTCCAATCTAATTTCTATGCGTCTGTCAAAGAGGGTCCGGCGACTCTTGTGCCGGCGTTCTGTACCCGTGTAATTTGCCCCGCCTGAATTGCTCAACCCGGGAAAGGTGTCGAATACATCCTGAGCATCAAAGATCGAACTGCTTAAGATATTGCGTGTAGTGAGTTGCTCACCGTGGAGTTCTCGCACCACAATATACGCATCGGCTACCGTAATCTTGTGGCGCAACCCTACGTGACAATGCAAAAAAAGGCGATTGCAAATGAGGTTGATTCGTCTGGGTATGCCCTCGCTGAACTGAAATATTATGGAATAGACCGCGGAGCTTATTATGGGGTCATTTTCCCAACCCGCTACTTTTAAGCGGTGCTCTACGTACTGCCGTGTCTGACCTTCGTTGAGAGCATGAAGTTGGCTGGTAGCGATAATGCGTTGGTATAAAGGTGTTAAGGCTTTGTCGCGTACATGCTCTCTGAGTTCTGGCTGTCCGAGTAGAAAAACTTGTAGCAGCGGCTGGCCATTTTGCTGCAAATTACTCAGCAGCCGCAATTCTTCAAGGGCGGCAAATGTAAGATCCTGTGCTTCATCTACTATCAGCAGCGCTCGTCCGCCGTCTGCATTGTGGGAGCGTAGTCGCTCTGTCAGCAAATGGAGAACAGTCGCCTTTTTTTTCCGTTGCGCAGACACACCAAAGGCATAGCTGACCATGCGCAAGAAGTCATCCGCGCCCAGCTGGGTGGTCATGATATTGGCAGCCCAAACCTTGTTCTTCTCTAAATGGGCCAAAAAATCAGCGATCAAGGTGGTTTTACCCGTTCCCGGCGGCCCGGTGACCATCACAAACCCGTCGGCACGCTCATATCCATAGGCAAGGTACGATTTCGCTTTACTGTACTGCGGGTGTTCGAAGCAGAAGCGATGATCCGGGCTAAGACGAAAGGGGTCAACTGTGAGATTGAAATAGCGTTCGTACATTCCAATCGGTTCCTGTGAGCATTGGGGGTTTCAATCAGCGCATGAATAATACAGCGCCATTTGTGCATAACAAGTGGAATAGTCACCACAATGGATTAATCACCACTCATAGTCCCTTTGTTGCCGGGGCAGCCTTGACCGGCAGGGTCCACATCGGTTTTACTGTTAAAAACGGGCCAGTGCGCTGTAGGCAGAGCGCCCGCAGATCGTTTTTCTTTTAAAAATCAAAACGTTGCCTGTTAATTTGAGACATGCCCCATGCCGACAGGCTGCAAAATCAAGTCCAGATAGTGATTACACAGTGAGATATGGTTTAAAAGTGAACAGAGCATTTTTTTTGATCAGGGGAAATATGACCAAACTGCCGATTGCATTGTTTTTTTTCCTGGCGAGTTCCTCGGCTATGGCGGAGCTGCTGGGTGTTTTCCGCTTCGAAGATGGGAAAACTAACTGGCAGTACGTCGCCAATACCAGCGGCAGTTTGCTGATCATCGCGCTGAGTTATACGCTGCTGCGCTTATTCCTTATTCACCGCGAGGCCAGTCGGTACAATCGGCAGTTGGAGGAAATCCGCAGCCAGCTGGAAGCTCGCGTATTGGAACGGACCGCCACGCTCGATGAATCCAATCGTCTTTTACAGGAAAATTACGGGGTGCTGGAAGGGGAGATAGCCGAGCACCAGGCGACGGCTGATCGCTTGCGGCAATCTGAATCTTATATCAATAGCATTTTGCGCTCGATGCCTCTTATGCTGATCGGCGTGGATCGCGATGGCACTATTACCCAGTGGAATCCGCGTGCTCAGGAAGTGAGCGGCCTGGAGGCCGATAAAGTGCTGGGTGAAAACCTGTGGAGCGTTTATCCCTTTATTACGGTTACTCCAGAGCAGGTTGAAGACGCTATAGCCTATAACAAAACCCTGACGATCAAGCAAAACCAACGGGGGAGTTTTCATTTTGATGTTACGATTTACCCGCTGAACGAGCAGGAACACCCGGGAATTGTCATTCTTATAGACGATGTTTCGCAGCGCGTGGTAGCCGAAAATATGCTTATTCAGCGAGATAAAATGTCCTCTATGGGCGAATTGGCGGGTTCTCTGGCGCAGGATATCAGCACACCGGTACACGCGATGCTCATGGACATAAGAGAGGTACAGTCCCGGGTTAGCAATTTGGAATATCCCGCGGATAAAGACCCGGGGCCGATGCTAGATGATGCCCTGTTGCGCGGCGAACAGGTTTCAGCTGTGATTTCCAATCTATTGAAATTTTCCAGTGGCTATGTGGAAGACATGCAGCCGACCGACATTACCGGAATTATTGATCACACCCTTGAGCTTGCCGGCGCTGTTCTCACCGTACCTTCGGGGCTACAGTTTCGCGATATCAAAATTGTGAGGGCCTATGAGGATGATCTGCCGGCAATTCCCTGCCACGAAACTGAGCTGCAGCAGGTATTTTTGAGCCTGTTTAGGCACTGCAGTCACGCCCTCGGAGAGATTGAAGCACCTGAGTTTCAGCCAATAATTACTATCGAGGCCAACAAGTTTTATGATGCACTGTGGCTTAAGGTGCAGCATAACGGAAGGGGGATTAGCCTCAATGATCAGCAGATGCTGTTTGAGCCCTTCTTTACGGATCCCGATAACCTGGGAGATGAGGATTACGACGCCGGTAGACGTTTGTCTTACCCCTATTTTATTGTTACCGAGCAGCATCGTGGCCAGCTGGCCGTTACCTCGGACATTGACGTTGGCACGACTTTCCATATTCAGCTACAACTGGGTTAGCCTGCGTCGAACTTTTCCCCGGGTTCGCCCTCAAAATAAAAGACTGGCCTATACTTAGGCCTCAATAGACTTTTATGGGCGAGATGGCTGTGTATCGAATCTTGGCTTTTATATTGCTACTTGGTGGTACGCCGGGTATCACCGCCACGGTATATAAGACGGTTGCTGAAAACGGCGTTGTCAGTTTTTCCGATACGCCTATTGAGGGCACGACACCTATTGAGGTTCTTCAGGTGACTCCCGCTCCCGCGCAGGCCCCCGCGGAATATCTTCAGCAGCTGGAAGCGATGCGAAAAACCACAGATCGCATGGCATCAGATCGGCGCGAAAGAGAAAAACATCGCGCCCAGCTCAAAGAATCAAGTGCGAGAGCGGCATCTTACCGAGAGCCCGAGCCAGCTCAGTACACACAATATGCCGACTATTTTCCGCGTTATACGCGGCGGCACCACCGGCGCAAGGGAAATGCTCCCTGGTGGTCCGGCTACCGGCCGAAGCCGGTGCATCCAATTGCAGTGCCCTTGCGACATGATGCGCGTGTCATTGGTTCTTCCAATTCGCAACTTATGAGGCCTCTGGTTTCTACCCGTCGCTGATACCCTGTGCCCTACTCATTGTATGTTCGATAGGCTTTTGCGTAGCGGATACTATCGAGGTTATCAATTAGCGTGCCGTTTGGGAGTTCTTGCGTGCGTGCGCTGATCTCGAGCATGGCGGCACCCAAATCCCTGGAGGTGATTACCAAGGCGCCGGGGCGCAGTAGAGTTTCGCCCAGGTAGTGCATGATATTTGCCTGTTCTGAAGCGGGGCGTATATAGGCTGATCGATAGCTGAAGCTGCGCAGATCGCTGGTAGCGGCCAGGTTAGCCACTTCCTGCTCCGCTCGGCTTTTCTCCAGCGCCCAGTGTGCATCTCCGTCTGTACCCATACCGGTGATGTAATGAAAAGACATCGGTCCGGCCTGGCGTGCCTGCAGCCATTGCGTCACAAAGGCTACGGGAAAATCTACGTGAATCCAGGTATACGTCGCATCGTCGACCTGCAGGGATGACGTGCCCAGCCCCCAGAGCACCGTATTGACCTGGGTGAGAATATCGCTCATTTCAGAGTAGTCTGTGAAATCCTTGTGTAGTTTCATTTCGATTCTACCGGCGGCCAAACCGGCTTCGATTCGAGGAGAGGTGCGCCGCGTCACTACATAAATTTTCTTGACGTTTGGGTCTTCCATTGCGGCCTTGAGCAGGCCGTCGCCGGCAGATCCTGTCGCGCCAAAGACCATGACCACGGCATTGGCATCCTGGTTGCGGTTGGGCTGGGGTTCCGGTGTTATCGTCCCCAGTGTTAAGAGACCCCAGAGGTCGAAAGCTGCGATTACCGCCAGAAATGCTATGGGCAAGAACAAAAGAATTTTCTTCAGGATATTCATATGTTTAGGTTCCGCTGAGGAAATTATTCTATTGTGTCTCGAATGAGGCCGGCGGTAAACGGGCTCGACTCAGGCTTCGCTGTGTCTTTGGCCGAAAATCGTCATACTTTTAGGTAATACCGGCATTTTTTAAGGAATTACCTACTTTTATAAATATATCTAAAATCGCCTATCTTCGGCTAAAATACGCTTAAAAATCCATTGATGTGCCGATGGATGCATTTTTTGTAAAAAACAAGCAGCAAATTGTGAGCGGGTTTGCAAAGATTAAAACTAAGCGAGTAATTAGGCAGTGCATTCTAATTATTTGCTGAAGAATGGTAGCTATGGATACAAAAAGCGAGAAAGAGGTACTCCCCATGACTCAATTTACCAAATTGTTTGTCGTGTTCGACCCTACCCGTGAAGACCAGCCGGCACTCGAACGTGCGGCTGATATCGCCGTTGGTATTGCGGCCAAACTTCATGTGTTTGTGTGTATTCACTCCGACACGGAAAAGTCAGAATGTCAGTCGCATCAAATTACGGCGCTGATAGCGCAGCAGCAATCGGTACTCGATGCTGCGTTGGCACCTATTGCAGCGCGAGGCATTGAAGTTGGCACCGAAGTCGAGTGGGACAAAAACTGGTATCACGCAGTTGTCAGGGCATCCATTAAGTATGGCGCTGATATGGTATTGAAGTCGTCCTACAAACACTCAGCCGGTAAGCGAATAATGAACAAATCATCTGACTGGACCTTGATGAGAGAGTGTCTGTGCCCGGTCATGCTGGTCAAGGAGGGGGCACCACGCGAAATTCCCCGGATTCTGGCCGCCATCGATATTTGCGCCAAAAAGGAATCCTATCAGCGGCTCAACGAGAATGTGATTAAATTCAGCAAGGGTGTACTTGATAACCACGGTGCTGAGGTTCATTACATTAATGCCTTTGAGGACTTTAAGGGTGTGCCTAGCAGACAGGCATTAATAGACAGTCACGGCATCGAGCGCGACAAGATCCATATCAAGCATGGTAAGCCCGAAAAGGTGATTGTTGAGCATGCCAAGAAACTGGATGTCAGCCTTGTTGTTATGGGTAATTCGAGTCGGTCAGGCCTTTCCGCTGCACTGATTGGTAACACGGTTGAGAAGGTGCTGGATAAACTGGAATGTGACGTTCTATCTATGCCTTAGCCTGGTATTGCGCAGCGGGACTGAAGTTGGCCTTGCCGGCAAATTCAGCGCCCACCCATTGGGGAAGTGTGTTGAAACCGGCCTGTGATTTTTGCACCCAATTTTTGCACCCAATTTTTTTTGCTTCCAGGCCAACTCGCCGATTTCTTTGAAGCCCCGTGGTCGCCCAGCCGCAAAAACGCGAAAGTAGAAGTTTGCTGCTGTTGGCTCTAAGCCAACACATAGCGATAAGTAGTGTTGGGTTGAAGAGGGTATAGCCTCATTGGGTGGAGGCCACTACTACCCAAAATGAATGTGATTTTGTCATTAATATCTTTATTAATCAGTGTCCTATGGGGCTATAGATGCCCTGTGATCATACTTTGGCATGCCGTTTGCAATGTCACTGTATGTGATGCAACACGAATACGCTATTCGTACACATTAATGAGGTGACTTCATGACATATAGACATTCTGAGACAGCAGGAACAGGCCGCTTTTGGGCCGAAGCGCAGGGAAAAACGGTGGATTCACACAAAACCGTTGTAAAGTGGTGGATGACCGTCGTATTGGTTTCTATTGGTTTTGTTATGGTTGTTACGCACTCGGTTGCCGGATATCCCCTTTGAGTATTGTTTGCAGGGCCTAGTTACCTTTCACTAGACCAGCGCCAATGCGCTCATTCATCATTTCGGTAGAGCCGTCTGTAAATGCCGCGATCTTCGCACTGGTTAAATGGCGTCCCAGGGGGAATTCTCTCTTCAAACCATTGGCCCCCATTGCCTGAATGCAGGCAGTAATTGCAGGCGCCGCTACCCGGCCCGCAAATTTCTTAGCGTAGGCGGCAGCCGCAGTAGCTTCTACCCCGGCGTCAATTTTTGCACCCGCCTTATAGGTAAGGGCTCTTAGTGCCTCGATATCGGTGGCCACATCTACAAGCGACCAGCGTAGCCCCTGATGATCAATGACGCGTTGACCAAACGCAGTGCGCTCACGTGTGTAGGCGACCGCCTGGTCCAGTGATGAGGCCATTAATCCGCAGCACATAGCCGCCACATACACTCGTGCGCCGTTGATCAAATCCATGGCAAGTTTGAACGCCTCACCCGGGGGCGCAAGTAGATCTTCTTCGCTGACAAAATAGTTATCCAGGTGAAACTCACCCGCGCCGATGACCCTTCCGCCAACTATGTCGTAGATCTCACCGCGCTGAAAACCCGGTTTCCGTGCGTCAATGAGAAAACAGGCGATCCCGCGCCAGCCTTTACTGGCGTCGGTTTGCACGTAGGTGACAAAGAGGTCGGCTATTTCAGCATTGGTAATCCAGCCCTTGCTGCCATTTATCAACCAGCCACCATCGGCTTTTGTCGCCGTCGTTTTTATTGCAGCAAAGTCGCTGCCGGCTCCAGGCTCCGATAGGGCCGTGGCGCCGAATAATTCTCCACTTATGAGGGCGGGTACATGAATTCTGTGTTGCGAGTTCTGACTCTCGATCATTTTTGAAGCGATATTGCCTGTATTGATCAGGGAAAATGTAAATGGCATGCACCCCCGGGAGAGTTCTTCGCAGACCTGCAGTTTGTGTGAAAACGAAATGCCGGAACCGCCATAATCCCGATGCAGATCCAGGCCGCCAAATCCCCGGTGTATCGCAGTGCGCAAGTCATCAATTGGTTG
>JBALVT010000100.1:0-14444 GCA_036961345.1 Halioglobus sp. | reverse complement strand
GGTTTGGCCGCGGATAAATTCAGTCTCAAGGCTGGCCTTGGGGTTGCACAGTGTTTAGTTATTGTCGGGCTTTTGATTCTGGCGCTGGAGGAAAAGGATTACCTATACATGCTGCTTGCCTCCAGCGTGCTGGGCCTTGCAGCGGGAGGAATGCTGCCCATCTGGGGGTCAATGACGGTCCATATTTTTGGCTTGGCCAACTATGGAAAAGCGATGGGTCTAATGACGCCACTCATAACCCTTAGTATTCTGCCGGGGTACGCCTTGATTGGTCGCCTTTACGACAGCAGTGGTAGCTATTCATCGGCTCTAATCATATTTTCGGGTGCCATGATTGTAGCGTTGCTGTTGCTTATTCCGCTTAAACTGCGTGAAAATTAATTGCCTGGCTACAACTCGATCGACCTATAAACGCATGAAGCAGTTGTTACAGGGCATACCGATTGTTCTCCTGCGTGAGGCGGATTACACACTGAATATGATGGTAAATGTGTGTCCAGACCGGGCGATTTAAATTAGTCCGTGCCCGATTCCTGCTTAGTGCCAAAACTAAAACTGTCTTCGCTATTTTCGGCTTCCCGCTCGATTACTGACCCGTTCAGTTCGGGTTCGGATCCCGCACCCGACTCCAATACCGCCTCCTGATTATTGATTACTCCTGCTGTTATGGTTACACCATCGCCAGACTTGATGCTGGTTACTTTTGAACTCTCGCCAGCAGCATAGGTTACATCCAGCGCGACCCCGCCTTCTACGTCGCCTGTTTTATTGACGCGGCCTCCCGAAACACCCATACCGGCCTCAAGCGAACCACCTAATTTAGTGTCGGAGGTTGTCGAGACGGCCGCCTTAAGATCTACCACTTCGGCGGCAATCTCTGTAGCACCTGCTGATTCGAGTTGCGTACCTTCCAGGGTCACCGTTTTGGTGGAGGTAATGCTAGTACCGCCGCTGCCAGATGTAATCGAACCGACAACCGCCGTGTCATTATCAACATCCGCATACTCTCCTTCGATCTCACCCCCAAAGCTTTCATTGCCTGAATCTAGACCGCTCTTCTGACTCCCCTTTGTACCACTCACTGACAGCTCGGCTTCCACCTTGACTTCAGTCGTGGTCTCCGTATTTCTGGCAGCCTCGAAATTGACGCCCCCGGCCGAGTCTATCGCGGCCGAATTACGCCCTTCCAGATCGGTGCCTTCAAACGTGGCACCGCCTTTTGTTGTGGTAATAATAAGGTTGCCCCCTGCCGAGGCAGAACCGGTTCTGGCTGTGCTGGTATTTGTGACGGTATCGCTAACGGCATACTCACCTTCAGCCTTGGCACCCGCATTGCCATAAACTGCCACTTTGCCCTCTACCCCGCCACTTTGGCTAGCGCTAGTGACAGTGCTGGAATCCTGAGCCGCTTTATAATCCAACTCGCCGGCCGTTATCGCAATGTTAGTCCCCGCCACAAACTGTGTACCTTCAAGGCTTGTTTTATCTTCAGAAATTGAAGTGATGCTACTTCCCGAGGTAAACGAACTGGTAACTGCAGTGCGAGTTTCATTTGAAGCTGATGCCTCTTCAAGTTCCAACTGCCCTTTAAAGCCGGCACCAGCGTCGGTGCCGCTTTCGACATCACCGCCTTTTCGTCCTACCGCTCTGGCAGAAGCCTCGCCATTAACTTCCGCGGAAGCATCAGCGTAAGCTCCTACTCGCACTTCGGCCGAATTACTTTCTTCCGAGGAGTACACCCGGTCGTGTACTGCCTCATCGACAATGGTGGTGGCAGTTTGTGTTATTGGGCCCACTGCTACAACCTTGGTGCCCTGATCCAAAATGGTGTTTTCCGCGTTGCGCTCAAAGCCAGCACCTGAGGTGAAAGTATTGCCTATATTGGTCACCGTCCCCGACTCTCTGCTTTCGGTCTCATTGGCCATTCGAATGCCGCCTTCAAGCTCGAGTTCGCCTTTGACACCGCCACCGGCACCACCTCCTGTCCTGTTGCCATCAGCCTTAGCCTCGGCTTCTGCTGCGGCGTTGGCTCCGACATATAAACCTGCCGTTGTCTGGTCGCTTGAACTTGTTCTTGTGTAGGTATCTTGTACTGCAATATTTTTAATATCAGTAGCGTTGATCGTTGTTTTCCCTCCGGTGTCTACAGCTGCGCCGGCAAAGGTTACAGTTTCATCCGCGTCAATCGTCAAAGTACCGCCGGTCCTGATCGAAGAAACCACATTGGTAACGGTGTCTTCACGCACAGTCTCGAATTCAGTACGCCCACCAAAAGTACCGGTGGTTTCAGCGCCCGCTTCAGCAGTAGCTTCCGCGGATAACCTATCCCCCAGACCACCGAGCCCCGTTTTACCAACCGCCTCAACACCCGCTTTGGCATCTGCTTCGCTGTCACTGTACAAGCCGAACGAATCGGCCTGGGTGGTGGTTTCGCTCCATGACTCATTGCGACCGGCAAGTACGTCTACCGATTTAGCATCAATCTGTGCAGCACCTGTAACGTCAACATTAGAGCCCTGAATCACTAACTTTTCGTCGGTACTCAAGGTAAGCCCGCCGCCCACATTCAGATTTGATGCGACGCTGGTAGTACTACCGCTGCGCTGGGTTTCCACACTTACTTCTACCAACTTCATATTGGATTCATTATCTGCATAGGCGGTAGCATTGGCACGGGCCTCGCCCGTCACTCCGTTTGCATCAAGCCCACCCGCTGATCCAGTTGCCGAACCCGACTTGCTCCCACTCTCACCTTTCATTAGCGCCGTGGTTTCGGTAACCACAGTGCTTGTTTCTTCATCCAAGCCGTCAAGAATACTTATGCCTTCTTTGCCGTATATATTGCCATCGCCAACAACATCGACATCTGAGCCCTGTACCACCACCTCTCCTTGTGATGCAACCCGTGCGTCTCCAGCCACATCCAGCGCAGAACCAACATTCGTTCCCTTGAAGGTATCGGTGGTGACTTTTTCCGTGCCATAAAGACCGCCACCAACACCGGTACCCGAGCGCGTACTTACCGTATGGGTTGTGGTTTTATCCTGTCGCGCAATCACTTCAAAATTACCGCCTGTTTCAACATCGAGCCCTCCGCCAACTTCTACATCACTGCCGGCGATGACGGTATCACCACCACTGCTAATAGACAGTTGGCCGCCGATATTCACATTCGAACCGGTATTTCGTTCTGTGTCAGTGGTTGTTGAGGTTTCGCCTGAAGTGGTACCCGTGAACGCCGTAGCGAGAGTACCACCCTCTTTTGTCGCAACACCTGCGTTGGTCGTGACCGTTTTATCCACGATGGTATCGAACGTTACATCGTCGCCGGCAGCAAGCGACGCCGGGCCACCGGCGCTAAGGTCTGCTCCCACCACTTTGATATCCTTCTGGGCATCTATTACAAGTGTGTTGACAGATTCAATGCTGGCGGTGCGTCCTATCTGAGTATCGTAGGACAACTCATCACCCGCACCCTCTACGGCGGTTTGGTTGATGACACTACCTTCAGTGGACGTCAGTATGACATCACCGCCACGCATCGAACCGCTGGTATTGGTAATATCCAGCTGGGATTCAATATCCAGGAGGCCACTGGCCGTGACAGTACCTCCGGTATTGGTAAACGATTCAACATTCATGTCTATATTGGTAGCGGCGATTACAGCGCCGGTTGCAATGCTATTGCGGGTGGCTGCTGAGAGAAAAACCTGTGGCACGATAGCCCTCTGGCCATCAAAATCCATTTCAACCATCCACACGATATCTTCAGTAAGTAACGACAATTGTTCAGCTGTGGGTGCCACACCCCATGTCATATCCAGGTTAGTAGCCTCATCTGCGCCCTGCTCCATTAGGCCCCTAACCAAGTCCACTTCACTGGAGTAACCATCCAGCAGATTGCGGCCTGTCTGCGTTATCAATTGCTGGCGTATCAGATAGAGTTCATAGTTGGAGTCACCCACGCGTTTAAGCGTCTCATCCGGATCATAACCAAAGCGTTGCGCCAGAAAATCAGAGCCTACCGAGCTGAGACCTACCGAAAACAATGGGTTGGTTTCCACCAAAAAATTCGAATTTGGATCTTCACTGGGCACAAAATATCCGAAGGGGTTGGTCGGCAGCGTAACGTCAACCCCAGTGATGCTTAGTTCCGATCCACCGCTGGCGGCGGCGGCGCCGGCAATCGCCGTGAGATCCGCACCGTCAATACGCGAAGATTGACTCCCGACAGTAGCGCCATCGATTACGGTCTGAACTGCATCAGCAGCGGCCGAAAATAGAGAATCTGCACCAAGTAGAGACTCAGATCGAGTACTGTCCTGACAATCCGCCGGGTTAGTGGAACAATAGGTTTGTGCTTGGACTGGTGTCGCTGACCCCTCGTTTATAGCTGTCTTACTATTTAAAGTAAAATCACCAGCTGCCGCGCCAACAATGGCGTTAGTCAAATCGGGACCGGGGATGGACAACGACTTTAGGGGCACCGCGTTGCTGCTAGCACTTTCAAAGGAGTTTACTGGCGGATATAGCCATGGCACGTCAAAGCTGATGAGGCTGCCGGCGAACTTGGGCTTCGAATCCCACTGGGATTCAGTAGCCGCATAAAAGTACGTGATAAAAATTGGACCATCTGCCGCAGCGCTATTAACTTCCCAGGCGGCATATCGCTTTTTCGCTGTAGATCCGGCGAGTGAAAATGCTGAATTTTCGAAACCGAGAGCGTCGATCTTCAGATCAGTTCCAGCAAATATAGTCGCGGCCCCTGAGTTAATAAACTGTTTGCCTATCTTTAGTGTGATAGCTCCGCCAGACAGTATCGTCGCAGTAGCGTTGGCGTCGAGCGCCCAGGCAGTGTTAGACAAAACTTCCTCTGTGGTAATCTCCTCCTCATATATCCATATTATATGGGGATCGCAAAAAAACTCGCAGCCCGGTTGCGTCAATTTAGCTATCGTCCCTGCATTAGTGACACTTTCTACTATCTCAGGTTGATAGATTTCATCCCATTTGTTGGTGAAATTTTCCTCCGCGGTCAGATCAATATCTCCGTCAGCTACGATTTCACCGGTGTTCGTAAATTGAGTTGAAGCGATATCAATCAAATCATCCGACTGTATATCTCCACTATTGTGGATAACATTGGCCGACAGTAGCAAACTGGCTCCGGCATAAAGGGTTTTTTTATTGTTTAGATTGGCTAGCGCGCCGGGCTCTGTCCGCGTTCCAACTTCGAGTGTACCCAAAGCGGAAATGCCGGCGTTATTGGTAATCGCTGGCGCAGTCAAATGCAGACTACCATTGGAATGCAATACGCCTTTATTGACAAATTCGTTGCCAAAATCAAGCCTACCGCCATTGCTCCCGCCGGGAGGAGTGTCGGCCATGGCCAATAAAATTCTGCCGCTGTCAGTGAGCTCAGCGGTGCCAGTGACATCAATGACACTTTCACCGGTTTGGCTTTGCAGCGTTCCAGAGTTGCCCAATTCTCCCAGATATAAAGACAGTACATCGGCCAGAATAAGTCCGCCCAAATTGGACAGTTTATTACCAACATTCATGTCCAGCATACCGCTGCTTTGTATCACGCCAGTCTCTATATTGGTTAAGTCGTTATCGACACGGACAGTGAAATTGCCAGCGGATTGCACGACACCGTCATTGGATAACACATTCGCGTTCAAGGCATCACTGCCCGTGGTACCGGCAAACAAAATCTGCCCTGTCTGTCCATTGCTGGCTTGTCCCGCAACATAAATATCACCGGCGCCGGTCGACTGAATGCTGCCATCGTTGGCCAACTCACTCAGATTAAGATCCAGTAAATCTGCGGAGATAGTTCCAAGGTAGTTATCCAGTGACACGTCATTGTTACCGCTTAGCCCAGACACCGCCAGGGTATTACCAGCCTGAATAACACCGGACTGTTCGTTAGAGATGTAGAGCCGCGACTCTGATTGACTACCTTGAATCGTTAGATCTTGCGCGGCCAGAATAGCATTTTCATTGTCCAGACTATTGCGCAATTGCAGCGACAGGCTCCCGCCAGACTGTATCGTGCCACTATTGGCCAGGCTGTCTGCGGCCAATGTTCCGGCTACATCCAATGTATTGGAGGCCACAAGCAGGCCGCTATTGTCCACGGACTCGGCGGTAATAGTGGTTACCTTGTCGCCTTGTACTACACCAGTAACACTGTTTGTAAGCGAAGTAGCCGTGCTTATATTCAGACTTTCCCGACCGCGTAAAGTACCAGCATTGGACAGACTGCCAACGTCCAGTGACAAGTCACCGGCATCAATCACGCTCTGGGAGCCCGTTACAAAATCGATACCTTCAATGGCCAGCTGCTCTACCACCAAAAGCGTATCAGACAGGGAAAATTGATTGGCAATATTCAGGTCGAGACTACCGCCCGACTGCAGCAAACCGCTACTAAACAGATTCTTTGCCCAGATTGAACTGTGTTGCCCCGCCACCAGAGAAAGAACTATCTGACCACTATTGTCGATGGTATCCGCCACCAGCGTTGTTGCAACATTGCCCTGTATAGTGCCGCTATTGTTAATCTCAGAGGTAACATTGATGTCAAAATTTCCAGCGGAACTCAGGAGGCCGACATTATTTAATGTGTTCGCGCTGACCTGACTCGTGCCCCTTGAACTCGACAGGAACATTTGCCCGCCGGCTTTGTTGTCCAATACGTTGGTGAGTGCAATCACACTGGAACTGCTGCTGTCGATAATACCGCTGTTGTACAACGCACTGGCTCTAATATTCAGGCGGTCGGTTGACACGCGACTGCCAGTGTCATTGGTCAGCGTAACCGCACCACCAAGACCCGACAAAGAAATGGTATTCAGTGACTGCATAACAGCGGTATTGGTATTGGTCACAGCCAATGTAGTACCTGTATTACCACCGGTAATAGACAGACTGTTATCCGCCAGCACAACACCCGCATTGATCAGAGACCGGGCGACAGTAAAGTTAATGCTTTCGGCTGACTGAATAGTGCCCGTATTAACGACGCTGTCCGCACTGACAGCGCCCGCCTGCCCCGCTGTATTGGATAGAAACATTGTTCCGCTGTTATCTACAGTGGCCGCGACCAAACTGGTGGTATTTTCACCTTGCACAATACCACTGCTTACAAATTCATCGGCAATGGTCATCTCAAGTGCCCCGGCGGACTGTAAGATACCCGAGTTACTCAGCGCAGCGGCGGTTACAACGCCACTGCCGCTAATATCTGACAACAACAATTCGCCGCCAATGCTATTGGTCAGCATTGCCTGCACCGCGATGTTACTTGAGCCTTGCCCTTGAATAGTGCCGGCGTTGGTCAAAGCCGTAATATCCAGTTTGAGTTGCTGCGCCAGGAATGTGCTACCACTTGCGTTCGTCACCGAAACGTTACCGCCGCTGGTGGCTGCCGCGACAATGAGTTGATCTCCCGCCTGGAGCACACCGCCCGCACTATTGGTGACAGACAGTGCACCAGCGGAGTTGCTACCCAACACTCGAAGATCAGCCGCCGCCAGCAGCTCGCCTGAGTTATCCAGTGTATCGTCAACATTTATCCTCAGCCGGTCAGCCGACTGGATAGTGCCGGTGTTAGTTAAACGCAAAGCGTTGATTTTGCCCGCCTTGGCATCACTATTGGAAACAATCATCAGGCCATCGTTCGTTAACGTATTGGCGCTGATATCCGTTCTTCCGGTTCCTTGAATCCCACCCGAGTTGTTCAATAGCGATGATCTGATACTCAGCGAACCGTCTGAAAGAATAGTGCCGCTGTTAGTGACTTCCCCGGTAAAACCACCGGCCTGATCCTCCAGGATAACCGCGCGTCGGGCATAGAGCTCGCCCACGTTGCTAATAGCGCCATCGGCAGATACCACAACCTGCCCTTCGTCGGCACTTATGATACCTGCGTTTAGCACGCCCTCACCCGACCGAATCTGGACATCGCCCTTTTGCGCTTGCACAACCTGGTCCGGTCCTTGCCCGGTAGAAATAACGCCAGCATCGGCGGTAAGACTGATGCCAGTCGCTGAAATAACTGCGGCGTTATTCAATTTCATATCGGCGGCAGCCGACAGATTCAACATGCCTGTTTCTGTATAGACAGCCGCACTACCGGCGGCCAACGTCAATGCTCCCGTTGTAGCGACCAGCTCGTTGCCCGCGCCATAGGCCACATCTGCAATCAGCGCATTTTCGGCTACGATTAGCGCTAAGTCTGAACCTGCATAGCGTTTGTTGCTGTCGTCCTCAGCTGCAACACCGGCCCTGTCGGACAGCGTCCTGACGTCAATGCCAATATCTCGCCCGGCAGTGATAGACCCACCCCGCAGGTTTGCCCCGCCAAGGGCTGCATTAAGCTCTACATCTCTTTGCGCGCTCAAGGTCGCATCAACCAGGTTTATAGCCGACGAGCCAGAACTGGTGGATGTCAGCGTCAAGTCCCGCTGCGCCGACAGCCGACTATCCACTTTGATTCGACCGTCCGCCGTGATGGAGAAATCATCTGCACTCGCCGCAGCATCGCCCAGCATACGCACGCCCACTCCAGCTTCAGTTGAAATTAGCTGGATTTGGCCGGCATACATCCCGCCGAGCATAGACGAATCAATACTGTAGCTGGCTGATAACTCTTCGCTCGCGATAGCGTTTGCTGTGCGTTGTTCATAGTTCCAGTCGTTACTGCCTGCCACAAGCTTAAGATCATTAGCGTTTATCTGGCCTTTAACCTTGATTGTCCGTGCCACCACATCAAAAATTTGCTGAGCACTCAGATTCGCACCGCTGCCATTAATGAGCACTGAACCCTGCTGTACATTAAAACCGGTAAGCATACCGCCGTTGATGTCTGGCGTACCGGTAGTAAATGACACCCTATCAACATTGATAAAACCGCACCCGTTACAGGTGACACCCCAGGGGTTGGCCACCACGACATCTGCTGTGGACCCGACAACCTCGGTATAACCGGCAAGCGTTGAACGATTGGACGCAACAACTTCGTTGAGAATTAATGTAGCTGCCTTGTCGAGATTCTGATTGGCCAGTACCTGACCGGCCAGCTGTGACTGTAAAGCAGTGTTTCCGGCATTGTTATTGAGTATAAGACCCTGGCTAGCAACGTTATATCCGGTGTACTTATTGTGTGAAAGCCCACGCTTGTTGGGGTTTTTAATGTCGACTACTGGCACGCCATTAGGCGAGTTATAGACTTTTGTCGCATTGCCGACGGGAACCACATCGGCAGCAGATAGCGCCGGAAACGGTGTGGATGCTACACCGGCAATAATTGGCAGGAGTAGGGACTTCCTCGCACCGCCGGCGCTATTTTTTGAGCGAGTGCGCGCTGTTTCTGGAGCGACAACAAAACACTGCAAGCTAAAATTCCATACCAGCCGGAAAATATGATTCATTACTACAAAACCCCTTGTTCGAATGTCTTTAGAATTTAAAGTTCATGCGAATAAATGTAAGAAGACCTTCGCTTTTCATGCCTGACTGTCTTTTTAAAGAATGCGATCCCGAGACATCAACAAAGAAGGAACCTAGGGTAAAACCTGCGCCTATGGCCATACCGGACAATGCACCGTCGGGAACATTGTCGTTAATGCTGGTGACAAGACCATAATCAATACCAAGGTAGGGGCGCATGGAAAAAGGGATATCAGCTATTGTGGGAAGCCCCATGGTCATCGACAAGTCATTGCGCCAATAGAAGCCATGATCACCGGATAAGGTTTCTTTGGAGAAACCACGCACGGTGTAAATACCCCCAATCAAGATCTGTTCTGACCCGTATAGAACGTCGTCCGCATACTGACCGTTTAGATAAGAAGAGAAAAACAGTGGCTGATTGAATAGACTCAGTCCTCGCTGATAGCTAGCACCATATTTCCACTTTCCAAACTGCGCATGGGGCGCGAAATCGGGCAAGCTACCGGGATCTTCAAGCGCGCCAAACCAGTTCACACCTAGCGCATATCCAGCGTTCAATGTAATCACACCACCCATTAACGGCATGGTATAGGCCGAATCAACATCTACGACTGTCAAGACCCTGCTACTGCCATCGAGCAATACCCGGTCAATGTAGTTTTTTGAGTCTTTATTAGCGATGGCCAGCGCAAGATTCCAGCGTGAGTCGCGATCGCGAAACACTGTGCGATCAAGCCGCACTGAAATATTCTCTGACTTACCTGAAGAGTACGCCTTGTTGCCGCTAGGCAAGTCCAGCGGACTGGCATAGTCTGAGCGCGATCCGTTAATTGCCAAGGTGCTATATCCAAACGGAACAACATAAGTCATGGATGCCAGTTTTGAGCCGCGCTCTCCTGAATCATAAGGGGTTGTCTGACGATAGGTCGCTATCAGAAAATCATTCCAGCCCAACGCATTATCCACCGACAGGCTCACACCAGCCTGATCTTTACCGGTTGTCGGCGAACCCTCATTGTCGTAGGTGGGAGTGACACGCCAGGGCTTTCTGGCCTCGTTCTCAAATACCAGTAAGCTACCGCCACTTCGTTCACCTGGTGCAACCTGCATTGAAACGTAATTGGATTGCAAACGATTGATTTGATCCACTGCCTGTTCAATGTCCCTCAAATTTAGAGGCTCACCAATCTCACCCGGGAACACGTTGAAGAGGGAAATTGAATCAGCGTCGCCGTCAAGTATTTCAACGCCTTCAAGCTCGCCCTCTATAACCAATAGCACCAGTATCCCATCGCTTAGGTCCTGCTCTGCCAGATACACTCTGGACGCGATATAGCCTTCCAGAATGTACACGCCCGACACTTCTGCCATCAGGCTTTCAATTTCACTGATGTTGAGGCAACGGTTACCGTAGCGGGCCAAAATGGGTTGCAGTGCTTTCTGTTTAATCAGCGTAACGCCGCGCAAGTGCACATCTTTGATATCACGACAGATGCCGCCAGCTTCGACTTCGCGAGATTTCTCTACCGGCATCTGCAGTTTTACAGCGGGTTTACTGCTCTTGCGGTCCTGCTCAAATTGTCTTTGCTGCTCGGCTTGCTGTTCCTGCTGAATTCTCTGCAACTGCTGTAGCGCCGCCGCGCCATCACCTGACTGCTGAGCCAGCGCGACCGTAGAGAAAAAGCATATAGAGCTGATGCCAACTAGCGACTTAATCAAGTGCATTTAATGCTGCCCCGGTTTTCTTGTAGAGAGAAGTCGCATTTTTGCTCCTGTAATCGGAACCTTAGGCGAGGGCTCAATTTTCTAGGAATTGTCATTTAGTACAATCGGACAATCGTCTGCCCCCGGATACAGACTAAAGTCCGTACCGCCGCCCTGATGCAGTACATAAAAAGTGTGTATATTGTGTCGAGTCTAGGCGATCTGAATGTCATTCAATGAAGTGCACTGCTTTTTGCCTGCGGAACAGCCCACCATGGAACCGAGCGAGCCAATCCTTGCACATAACAAAAAATAGTATTTCCGTAGACCAGCAAATCCAGATAGAGCAAATCAAAACGCTGTATGAATCTATAGGCTCATTGGTAACGATCAATTTGATTGTTGGCACCGCACTGGTATTTGTTTTCTGGGATCTGGTTTCACACACCCTTCTTTTGACCTGGATGGGGCTACTATTTGTCATGTTGATAGTGCGGATGGCTGTGTACGGGTCGTTCACACGTGCCTTCAACCCGGATAGCCTTGAGCGATACAAACTATTCCTGATACTGGGCAGCCTGTCGTCTGGCATCATCTGGGGCGCCGGCGGATTGATCATGTACGTGCCTGACCAACTGGACTATCAGTTGTTCATACTACTGAGCTTACTGGCGATGGCGGGAGGTTCCGCCTTTTCGCTATCGATCTATTTACCTGCCTATTTCGCTTTTGTTCCCGTAATGCTAACGCCTGTCATGATTCAGCTGTTTAGTATTGGTGACACTACTCATGCAGCGCTGGCCACCGTCACTCTGATATTTCTGATCGCAATGACACTATTCAACATCAAAGTAAATAAAAGCCTGACCAGCGCCATGTCATTGCGTTTTGAGAACCTGGAACTGATCGAAGAATTACAAGTACAGAAACAGGAAGCTGAACACGCCAATAGCGCCAAGTCGAAATTTCTAGCGGCGGCCAGTCACGATCTGCGGCAGCCACTGTATGCCTTGACGCTGTTCACAGAAGCTCTACGGCACAAAGCAACTGATCCTGAGAGCCTCAAAATAACAAATCAGATCACCCGTTCTGTGGATGCCTTACAAACACTATTTGACGCATTGCTGGACATTTCGGTACTCGATGCAGGCGCCGTAGAGGTTCACAAATCAAATTTCAAGCTAGATCAGGTCATCGACAAGCTCATGCCTGACTTTAATCCTCTGGCCGCACAAAAGAATCTCTCTATACAATGGCCAAGCAAATGCGGGATTGTTTACAGCGACCCCAATCTTCTCGAACGAATTCTCCGTAATTTCCTGACCAATGCAATCCGCTATACTGACGCGGGCCACATACAAGTTAAATGTGAACCAACGGGCCGAACGCTCGCTATAAGAGTTGTTGATACAGGCATAGGCATTTCAGTGCCCGACCAGGAAACCATATTCGATGAGTTCCACCAACTTGGCAATCCCGAACGCGATCGCACTAAAGGCCTTGGGTTGGGTCTGTCCATTGTAAAAAGAACGGCCAGTCTATTGGGCCATGGAATCGACGTTCAATCACAACCAGGCCTGGGATCAACGTTTTCTGTGACCGTCGATGCCGCGCCGGTAACGGAGACAGTATCAGGGCTCAGCAAAATAGATGACACTACACTCATGCCGGAAATGAAGAGGCTGATTATGCTCATCGATGATGAGGAGGCCATCCGCGAGGGCCTTCAGCTATTGCTGACACTTTGGGGATGCGATGTCATAGCCTGCGCCGACGAAACTGAGGCCTTGGGTAAGCTCAATAGCTTCGATCGAACGCCCGACGCCATCATTTGCGACTATCGCCTGCGCGACCATCGCAACGGCCTGGACGTCATTGCCGCGATAAATAGTGCCTGTCAGACGAATATTCCCGCTGTAGTCGTCACCGGTGAAACGCAAAAAGATCTTTTGCGCGAACTAAGCGAAAGCGGACATCAGGTACTACACAAACCGGTAGCCCCGGCAAAATTGCGCGCTTTTTTAAGATCGCTCACTGTATGAAGTTCAACGTGCACCTGCTAACTCTAGGCAGTAGTAAAGTTCATTTTTTGCGCAGCTAGTACCGCCTGGGTCCGGTTGCTTACGCCCAGAGATTTAAATATTGCTGTCACATGCATCTTTGTGGTCGACTCGCTTATGCCCATTGCAGACGCAATCCATTTGTTTGAATCACCTTTAACCATCATAGACAAAACTTCCTTTTGACGCACCGTGAGCAACATCGGAGGGCTAACATCGGCCACTTTCTGATCAAACTTGCCCGCCGGTGGAGTGTAAATACCACCCGCCAGGATCATCTTCAAAGCACCGAGCATTACCGCGCTAGTAGTATCTTTAGGAATGAAACCCATGGCTGACGAAGCCATTACGCGTTCCAGGTCACTCTGGCTTCGGGAGGCGGAGAGAATGGCAACGGGTAGCATGGGATTCTGCTGGCTAGCGATATCAAGCACGGAAAAACCATTTCGACCAGGCATATTGAGATCGAGTAGCATCAGATCTAAATCGGTGTGCTGACCAAGGAGTTCAAACGCTGATTCGCAATCTTGTGCTTCCAGGGTCATTACCTGCTCATCGAGTTGACCCAACACATGACAAAGCCCCTCACGAAAAAGTGCGTGGTCGTCTACGATAAGTATCTTGATTGTGGCCGACCTCGAGAATATATGCGGCGCCAGTCTAGTTCGTCTATGCGCCCAAACCAAGCTAAAACATCAGGCTGTTGGGAGACTGTTTACGTAATTGCGCACAGGTCAATTCGGTATAGGCAAGTTAACGTCTCCAAATCGCAGAAATCTGTCACCTGCGCCTTACTCCGGTACCGACGGAGCGCCTTTTACGCCTATTTGACGCGAGATTAACCCCAGAGCACAGCAGACCGATTGTTCTTCTGCCCCTCTCGAATTATACTGCCCCCTCCAAAAACATACCGGAAGTTCAAATATGAAGAATCTGTTCTCTATCGAAGGTAAGGTTGCATTCGTCAGTGGTGGCTCCCGCGGCATTGGCGAAATGATAACCGCTGGATTTCTGGCCAATGGTGCCACGGTGTATATCAGCTCTCGCAAAGCCAATGTGTGTGACGAAACCGCCGCCAGATTACAGTCTGAATACGGCGGTAAATGCGTGTCGATACCGGGGGATCTATCTACACTTGAAGGGATCGATGCGGTTGTTGCTAAATACGCTGAATACGAAGATCACCTGGATATACTGGTAAACAACGCCGGCGCATCC